>NZ_VITO01000003.1:95369-396819 GCF_007828025.1 Nitrospirillum bahiense | reverse complement strand
GACAAATCCAGGTGAGAGTAGTGAGACCCCATCTGCGACCTCCTGTCCAACTCACTGAGAACGTTGGAAAGTCGCACTTCGTTTTTGAGTCCACCCGCCTACATACCAAAAACCGATAAGGATAATTATGAAAAATATCCCCTGAGCGTGCCCTAGAGGCGACAACAGTTCATATGCGTGCCGTTTAGCCCCGCTTCGATGGAAGCCGGGCCGTGGACCGGCGGGGGATGAGCGTGGGTGCGGAAACCCTGATCCTGTCGCTCACGGCGATCGGATCTTCCGTCAGCAAATCAAGCGCGACCGATGCGATCTGGTCGAAGGGCACCCGCAATGTGGTCAACGGCGTCGGCAGGTGGCTGACGATGGGGATGTCGTTGTACCCCACGATGGAGACGTCGCCCGGCACCGCATACCCCATTCTGGCAAGCGCCGACAGGGCGCCGATGGCCGTGTTGTCGTTGACCGCGAAAACGGCGGTGGGCTTGGGGTCCAAGCGCATCAAGGCCAAGGCCGCCTCCGCACCGGACTCAATGCCGAACGTTGACTCGACGATGTAGGCGGGATCCTGCGACACCCCGGCCTCGGCGAGCGCCTGCTTATATCCCTCAACGCGACCGTGCGCGCTGGATGCGTAAGAGGGACCGGCAATCAGGCCAATATGGCGGTGCCCTAGGTCCAGGAGATGCCGGGTGGCGAGATACCCACCCAGCATGTCATCCCCGACGGAGGACAGGCTGCGGCCGTCCGTGCGCAGGGCCAGGACATGAGGCACGCCACGCCGCGTCAGATCGTCCGGGAAGTCGTCATCCTGCCGGGCGGTGGACAAGACCAGGCCGTCAACCCCCCGCCGCAACAGGGTTTCCGCCGCCACCCTGTCGGCCTTGGGTCTGTCGTCCGTCGTCGCGACAATGGCGAAGCGTCCGGAACGGACGCAAGCCTTGGTGAGTGCCTCATAGAGCATCGCCATCGCCGTGTCCGTCAGGCGCGGCACGATCACGCCTATGGTCATCGTCTTTCCGCGCCGCAGGCTGGCGGCCGAGACATCACGGATATAGCCGAGACCGGCGGCCACCTGCCGGACCCGCCGGGCCGTTTCGCTGTCCGACTGCGGCAACCGCTCATCCAGGATGCGCGATACGGTGGACTTGGACACCCCTGCCGCCGCCGCCACGTCGTGCAAGGTCACACGCCCCGGGGTCCCCCGCGCCGGGCCGCCAGCCATATCTTCCTTTTCCATCAAGAGACTTCTCCCCGCCATCGACCTGATGCCACCGCGCAGGCCCCGCCCTGCCTTCTGTATGCCCCAAGATGGGGCTTGACTCCAGTAAGCTTTGGATCGATCGTGGGAACGTTCCCGCGATCGATCCCTAAACAGATGATGGGATGTCGCCTGAAACCGATAACTGTGAGGAAACCCATGAACGCGCCCATCTCCCGACAGGAGAAGTCTGCCTTTCGCACCCCCGTCATGGATTTGCGTGGCCTGAGCCCGGCCCCGGTGACGGCCTTCACCAAGGACGGCAAGGTGGATTACGAAGCCAACGCCGCGCTGGCGAAATGGCTGGTCTCCATCAATGGGGTGAAGAGCCTGGTTTGCCTGGGCCACGCCGGTGAAGGCACCTTCCTGACCCAGGATGAGCAGGTGAAACTCATTGAAACGCTGGTGGAGGCGGTGGGCGGCCAGGTTCCCATCATCGCCGGCATTACCGGCGAAGGCACCGAAGTGGCGGCGAAGGAAGCGCGCCGCGCCGCCGACGCCGGCGCCATCGGGGCGCTGGTCTACCCGTCCCATGGCTGGCTGCGTTTCGGCTTCCAGGACGGGGCGCCGCAGGATCGCTACAAGGCCATCCATGAAGAGTCCGGCCTTCAGTGCATTCTGTTCCAGTACCCCGACGTCACCAAGGCCAGCTACAACCTGAAGACCCAGTTGGAGATCGCCGCCCAGCCGGGCGTCGTTGCCACCAAGAACGGCGTGCGCAACATGCGTCGCTGGGACACGGAAATCCCCGTCCTGCGCAATGAGTTCCCCGATCTACAGATCCTCACCTGCCATGATGAGTACCTGCTGCACACCATGTTCGACGTGGACGGCGCGCTGGTCGGATACGGCAACGTGGCCCCCGAACTGCTGGTGGATTTCATCGCCGCGGGGAAGGCCAAGGACTATCCTAAGGCCCGGAAGATTCATGACCAGCTGCTGCCGGTCACCAAGGCCATCTATCATCGCGGGTCGCATATGGAGGGCACGGTGGCCCTGAAGATCGCGCTGGTCGCCCGCGGCATCCTGAAGAACGCGACGATCCGCTCCCCCCTCCGGGACTTGTCCCCTGAAGCGGAGGCTGAGATCAAGGCCGCGCTGAAGGCGGCGTCCATCATCTGATTTCGGCTGCAAGACACCCCAGACCCGCTGGGGTGTCTTGACCACCCATATAAAGACAATAAGACATGCCACACGCCCGGTACGCTGGGGCGGGAAGGCGTGCGTCCAGAGGGAGGGGTCAAATGGATATGATCTTGATGGACGACGCGAAGCGACGGAGCGCCACGTCCATGACCGAAGGTGCCCGCCTCATCGCCCGGTTGGAGCGCCTGCCGGTGACCAAGCCCGTCATGTGGGCGCGGGGATGCGTCGGCATGGCGACGTTCTTCGATGGGTACACGACCATCGCCATCGCCTACGCCATGCCCATCCTGTCGAAGGAATGGGCGCTGACGCCGGCGGCCACCGCCGCCATCATCTCCTCCGGATATTTCGGCCAGCTGATCGGCGCGGTCATCTTCGGCTGGCTGGCTGAGCGCCTGGGGCGCCTGCCCGTCCTGGCCATTGCCATCGCCATCTTCGCCGCCATGAGTTGCGCCTGCATCTTCGCCTGGGACGCGCACTCCCTCATGCTGTTCCGTTTCCTTCAAGGGATAGGAACAGGCGGCGAAGTTCCCGTGGCTAGCGCCTATGTCAACGAGTTGTCAGGTGCCAAGAAACGGGGGCGCTTCTTCCTGCTGTATGAGCTTCTGTTCCTGGTGGGCCTTACATCCGCCGGCGCTATCGGCCTGGTGCTGGTTCCGGAGGCCGGGTGGAAGGCCATGTTCATCGTCGGCATGGTGCCGGTCGCCCTGGTCATACCCTTGCGCTTCTTCCTGTCGGAAAGTCCGCGCTGGTTGATCGGCAAAGGGCGGCTGGCCCAAGCGGAGGCCATCGTGGCCCGCCTGGAGGCGAGCGCGATCCGCAGCGGCAAGGTTCTGCCGGAACCGGCCGTTCCCACGACGGTGATCGCTCCAAAGGCCCAGGGCTCGGTGAAGGAGCTATTCGGTCCACTCTATGGCCCGCGGACGCTGCTGCTGTGGGTCATGTGGTTCGGCGCCTATATGATCAACAACGGCTTGGTCACTTGGTTGCCGACCCTTTACAAGACGGTCTTCAACATGCCGGTCGGGCAGGCCATCGGTTATGGCTTCATCACCACCGGCGCCGCCTTGGTGGCCTCCTTCATCTGCGCCCTGGTCATCGATCGGGTCGGCCGCCGCCGCTGGTACATCGGTGCCCTGGCCTTCGCCGTCATCCCGCTGGCGGCGCTCTATCTGCAAGGGGCGAGCAACGCGCTGACCGTTCTGCTGCTCGCCACCCCCGCCTTCGCCGCCGTCCAGACCGTCACCTATTCCCTCTACCTCTACTCGGGCGAACTGTACCCGACGCGCCTGCGCTCCTTGGGGGCCGGCCTGGGCAGCGCCTGGCTGCGCGCCGGATCCATGGCGGGACCCTGGGTGATCGGCATGATCGTCGCCCAAGGCTCCGTGGCCCCCGTCTTCCTGGTCTTCGCTGTCGTATCGGCCTTCACAGGCTTGGCCGTGTGGCTGCGGGCGCCAGAGACGACCGGCAAGTCCCTGGAGACCCTGTCGCCCTAAAGCCGGGGCAAAGGCATCCGAACACACTTCGACATTTCAACGGAACTTCGCGCGAGACGAAGTCCGAAAGGGGAGGCTTTATCCATGAAAACGCTGGCGGCGCTGGTGGGGTGCATTGTCTTGGGCACCACCCCCGGTCTGGCTGAAACCATACCTGAAACCATGCAAGGAAAACCGGCTGCCACCGCTGAAGGTCAGGCGGCGCCGAACACTGAAACCGATCGTGCCCGCGTCATTCCCCAACTCCACATCCTCCCACCGCCCGGAAGCGGGTTCACGCCCCCTCCTCCCGACGGACCTTTCAGCGACATCGGCCAAGCCTTGGCCGACCGGGGCATTTACCTGCGCGCCCTGGTCGTGGATGAGTTCGCGGCCAACACCACGGGCGGCCAGGGACAGGGCAAGGCCAATTCACTGGCCACCCCCTTCGGCACCGACCTCGACCTCGATAAGATGGTCGGCTGGTCGGGCGCGACATTCCATATGTCGATCAATGACTCCATCGGCACATCCCTGGCCGCTGAGCATACCTTGAACGCCGTCAGCTTTCAGACGCGCTTCAAGACTTACCACAACATGCGCCTTTCCGCCCTATCGTTGGATCAGGACTTGTTTGACGGCAAGATCAACGTCACCGGCGGGCGCGTCTCGGCGCTGACCTTCTTTAACGCCTCAACCATCTACTGCAACTTCCAGAATAATTCCGTCTGCTTCAACCCCGCCGTCCTGCCGATCCAGAACAAGACCCTGTCCTTCTTTCCCTACGGCACCTGGGGCGGGCGGGTGAAGGCCAACCTGTCCAAGACCTTCTACGTCCAGGCGGGGGCGTTCGAAGCCAACACTTCCCTCATCCCCACCAACGGGTTTGACTGGTCGACCAAGGGCGGGACCGGCGTGCAAACCGCGGGGGAGATGGGCTTCCAGTCCGCATCACCCCTGGATGACCATGCCTATCACGTGCGCCTGGGCGGTTTCCGCAACACCTCCCCCGTCTCCGACCCGTTCCTCAACAGCCGCGGCGTGTCACGCATCGCCTACAAGGGCGCGGCGCTGGTCCATGACGAAGGCCAAACCGGCTGGTACGCCATGGGGGACATGGTCGTGGCCCGCTTCAGCGGGGACCGGCAGCGCAATCTGACGCTGTTCGGCGGCATGATCGGGTCAACCGCGGACTACACCCAATTCAAGAAGCAGACGTTGCTGGGCTTGGTGCTGACGGGGCCATTCGAAAGCCGACCGGACGACACCTTCGGTATCGTCGGCAGCTATATCCAATTGGGCCCGCGTGAGGTGGATTTCCTGCGCGCCTCGCGTGCCGTGGCCGGCGGCACGGATCCCGTGCACAACGCCGAAAGCATCTTTGAAATCAACTACGGCTACAAGGTCGCGCGCGGCATTAAGGTCAGCCCCAACATCCAGTACGTCCTGGACCCGGATAACATCCTGCGGCCCGGCGCCGTCCATCAGTCCAAGGACATCCTGGCGTTCGGCGTGCGCCTTTCGGTTGAGCTGGGCGCCGTGTTGGGTTTCCCCGTCTGGCGATAGGGCGCAGGCGCCGGCGTGCAGGCGGGATATGCCTGCACGCCGGGCTTGGTTCTTTATCGCGCGCATCCCCTCACCGTGGCGTCCATGCGGACGCGGCGGCCATGAAGGCGGCCGTTTCATCATGCGCCTCCTGGTTCTCGGGCGGGAAATAGCTGAGCTTGACGACCACGGTGCGGGTCGCGCGGTCGACGAAGATGTACTGGCCCTGCAGGCCGATCGCCTGGAAAGCGTGGTCGTTGGCGACCCACCATTGATAGCCGTAGCCCGGGCCGGGCCCGCCGGTGGCCTTGGTCGATTCCCGGACCCAGGCGGCGGGGACGATCTGATGGCCGTTGGCCTGGCCGTCCTGCAGCATCATCAGGCCGATGCGCGCGTAGTCGCGCGGCGTGGCGTTGAAGCCGGCGCCGTTGAACTCGCGGCCCACGCCGGGCGGCCCGTCCATGATGAAGAAGCCATCCCGCTCCGCCCCCAACGGTTCCCACAGGCGTTGGGCGGCATAGGCGGCGATGGTGCTGCCGCCGCTGACGCGTTCCAGCAGCCAGCCCAGAACCGCCGTGTCCAGGGTCTTGTACTGCCAGACCTCGCCCGGCGCATGCGCGCGCTTGACGGTCCGTGCCGCGTCGGCGAAGCGGACGACGTTCTCCACCAGGGCAAGTTCATGGTTTCGGGCGGCAATGCCCGGGTTGGCGAAGTCGTAACGCTCCTCATAATCGACGCCGGAACGCATCTGCAGGACCTGGCGGATGGTGGCGCCGTCATAGCCGCCGCCCTTCAGTTCCGGCAGGTACTGGGTGATCCTGTCATCCAGGGATTTGATGCGGCCCTCCTGCACCGCGCAGCCGATGAGGATGGACGTGATGGACTTGGTCATCGACCAACCCATGAGGCGCGTCGCCGCATCGGTGTTGTTGCGGTAAACCTCCGAGACGATGCGCCCGTCCTTCAGGATCAGCAGGGCGTTGGTGTAGGTGCGTTCCAGGAACTGGTCCGCCGTGTAGCGCTGGCCCTTGAAGGAATAGGTGAAGTCCAGCGCGTGGTCGGACCGCGGCAGTTCCCACACCGGGCCGGAGCGCGCGACGGTCCGGGTGGTGAACAGTTGGTCCATGTCCCGGAAGGTCAGCGCGTTGACGTCGGCGTCGTTCATCTTGCGGCGCAGATCCTGGATCGCGGGCGGCACCGTCGAGGCCGGCAGCGACGGGTCGGGGACCGGCGCTGGATAGGCCAGCACCCCGCACGGGGCCAGCAGGACCATGAGAGCGAGCACCCGGCCCCTTACTTTATCGACTTTCATCATTCCCCCCTGTTCATGGCGATGTCGCCGGAACGTGGCCGGCCTTCACAAGGCCTGGTTCGCGCGTCCGTACCGATAATGTTAAGGGGGGTGCGAAGGGCTGGCGGCTCCCAAATGGGATACGGGACGTCAGGGTACTGCTGCCGCCAGCCGGGGCGCGTCCGCCAGGCCGCCGCCTTGCGTCAGGCTGACGGCCAGCGACGCGCAAACCCGCCGCACCAATTCCGCCTGGCGGGGACAGCCCGCCTTGGCCAAGGCCCGCTTCAATTGAATGCGCGCCGTCCCTTCCGCGATCCCGCGCCGGTGCGCGTATTCCGCCACGGAAAGGCCATCGCACAGTCCGGCGGTCAGGCGGGCCTCGGCGGGAGACATGCCGAAAAGCCCGGCGATGGACGCGGGGGACAGGTTCAGGGGCCGCCCGGGCTCGCGCAGCAGCAACAGCACCGGGCGCGGCTGTCCCGGAACCTGGACCGGCGCCGGCGCCCATCGCGTGGCCATGGCCATGACCTGGACAACGGCGTCCCCTTCCATCCGCCCCAACGTCAGAAGAAGCGGCCGCTCTACGGCTTCCCCGGCGGCGCGCGCCAGCAGCCGGCGAAAGGGGATGGCGTCGGCGGGCAGGACAGCGCGGACATGGCCCGCGCTTTGCCGGATCACGGGGGAACCCGCAAGGATGGCGCGGGCCGACCCATTCGCCCATATCAGGCGCCCGCCGCCATTACAAAGGACGACGCCGGCGCCCAGCCGCTCACTGGCGTCCGCCAGCAGGTCGGCCTTCAGCGTCGCCATGTGCAACTGCTCACCCAGCGCGACGGCTTGGCGCAAGTGCGGCAGCAGCGTCACGGCCAGTGCCTCTTCTTCCGCGCCCATGGGCCGGGGGCAGTCAGCCGAGCGATGCAGCACCAGCGCCAGGAAGCGGCCGGGCGACAGTTCGATGATGCCGCTGAGGTTGGCGCCCAGGTTCAGCGCCCGCCGCCGGCGCTGAACCTCCCTCAGGTCAGCGGAGCCGGGCGGAAAAATATCCTCATCCCGCGTAACCGCAGCGTGGCGCGGCATGGGGTCACCGGCGCCGACGCGCAGCCGGGGATTGCTGTCGTTGTTGAAGACCCGGTCATGTTCGCGCCAGTGGGCCGATGAATAGGAATCCCTCACCGTCCAGACCGGATGAAAACGGCCATCCCGGTGGTCCAGCACTTGGACCACCGCGCTGAGGGCGGACATGCGGTCGCGCAACTGGTCCAGCACCACCGGCCATCGTTCTGGGGCGGACGGGCACGCATAGAGATCAAGCAGCAACTCGTGCATCGCCCTCCCCTATTCTTATCCTCCATAACCTTATGTCACGGTGGAAGTTTTGGATATGAGGATCGCGATGGGCGACTTGATCACCACCCCGGCATGCGCAGCACCGGCTTCACCGTCCGTCCGGCTTCGGCGTCGTGGATGGCCTGGTTGACCTCCGCCAGGGGGTAGAAGGTGATCAGCCGGTCGAAGGGAAACTGCCCGGCGAGGTACAGGTCGATCAGGGCCGGGATGAACTGGTGCGGGTCGGCGTCGCCCTCGACGATGCCGCGCACGCTGCGGCCGCCGCTCATCAGATGGCCGCCATCCACCGGCAGGGTTTGGCCAAAGGGCATGGCGCCCACCAGGCCGCAGACGCCGCGCGGCGCCAGGCAGCGGACGGCGTCGCCGACGACGGCCAGGCGGGCGGTGGTGTCCAGGGCGTAATCGACACCCACACCGCCTGTCAGTTCCATGATCCCGTCCACCACGGATGCGCGGGTGGGATTGAAGGCATGGGTGGCGCCCAGTTCCCGCGCCAAGTCCAGCCGGGCCTCCACCAAGTCGATGGCGATGATGGGGGCCGCCCCCATCACGCGGGCCGCCATCACGGCGCTGAGCCCCACGGCCCCGGTGCCGAAGACGGCCAGGGACCGGCCGCGCGCCACCCGCAGGGCGTTCATGACCGCGCCCGCCCCGGTCAGGACGCCACAGCCCAGCGGCCCCAGGATCTCCAGGGGCGCCGTCGCCGGCACCTTCACCACGTTGCGTTCAGGACACAACGCGTGGGTGGCGAAGGAGGATTGGCCGAAGACGTTGCCGCCCAGCACCCGCCCTTCCCCCGGCCAGCTCAGGCCGCTGCTGCCATCGGCGCGCCGACCGCTGAAGTTGCGGCCGAAGAAATCATGGCAATAGGCGGGAACATGGTCGTGGCAGGACGGGCAGACGCCACAGGAATTGAAGCTCATGACCACGCGGTCGCCCGGGGCGACGTAGGTGACGTCCGCCCCCACCCGCACGACGATGCCCGCCCCCTCATGCCCCAGCACCGCCGGCGGCGGTACCGGCAGCTCCTGGTCGCGCATGGCCATGTCGGTGTGGCAGACGCCGGTGGCCACCACCCGCACCAGCACCTCATCGGGACGGGGGTCCTCGATCTCCACGGTTTCCAGGGTCAGGGGGGCCTTGATGCCGTGGGCCACGGCGGCGGTGATCTGCATGGGTCGCTGCGTCCTTGGCAGGTCAGAAGGGATAGGCGGGGGCCTGGGGTTGGGTGGTGGTCCAGCGCCAGGTGGTGAACTCGTCCCAATTGGCGGGGCCGCTGATGCGGCTGCCGTTGCCGGAGGCCCCCATGCCGCCGAAGGGCGCCTGGGGTTCGGCCACCACGGTCTGGTCGTTGATGTGCAGGTGGCCGGTGCGCAGGCGGGCGCCCAGGCGGGCGGCCCGATCGACATTGGCGCCGATGACACCGGCGGCCAGGCCGTAGTTGCCGCGGTTGGCCAGATCCACCGCCTGGTCGTCGTCGGCGAAGGCCGTGACCACCGCCACCGGCCCGAAGATTTCCTCCTCGAAGGCCGGCATGCCGGGGGTGACACCGGTCAGCACGGTGGGGGCGTAGCAGCGGCCGTCATGCGTGCCGCCGGCCAGCAGCTTGGCGCCGGCCGCCACGCTGGCCTCGACGATGGCATGCACCCGGGCCACCTGGCCGGCGTCGATCAGCGGGCCGATGGCGACACCGTCCAGCGGGTCGCCCACCG
The DNA here is from genome assembly GCF_007828025.1 of Nitrospirillum bahiense. Taxonomy (NCBI): domain Bacteria; kingdom Pseudomonadati; phylum Pseudomonadota; class Alphaproteobacteria; order Rhodospirillales; family Azospirillaceae; genus Nitrospirillum; species Nitrospirillum bahiense. Next base: position 387,045 of record NZ_VITO01000003.1, on the reverse strand, counting down.
GCAGGCCCCGTGCCTTGGCCACCAGGCGCTCCACCAGGGCGTCGTGCAGGCTGTGGTGCACCAGGATGCGGCCGGTGCTCATGCAGATCTGGCCCTGGTGCAGCCAGGCGCCCCAGGCGGCATTGCGGGCGGCCAGGTCGATGTCGGCATCCTCCAGGATGACCAGGGCGTTCTTGCCGCCCAGTTCCAACTGCACCTTCTTCAGGTGGCGCCCCGCCAGCTCCCCCACCGCGCGGCCGGCGCCGGTGGAGCCGGTGAAGGTGATCATGGCGATGTCGGGGTCGGCGCACATCGCCTGCCCCACCTCCGCCCCGCCGGGCAGGATGTGCAGCAATCCGGGGGGCAGGCCGGCGGCGGCGAAGGCCTGGGCGATGAGGAATCCGCCGGAGACGGGTGTGCGGGGATCGGGCTTCAGCACTACGGCATTGCCGGCGGCCAGGGCCGGCGCCACCGCGCGGATGGACAGGACCAGCGGGAAGTTGAAGGGGGAGATGACGCCCACCACGCCCAGGGGCACCCGCTCCGCCACGCTGGTGCGCGGCGGGGCCGAGGCCAGGATGTGGCCGCGGGGCTCCAGCGCCATGGCGGCGGCGTGGTGCAGGAAGCCCAGCGCGTGCTCATGCTCCACCTGCGCCTTGCCGCCGGCGGAGCCGCCCTCGCGCATCAGCCAGCGCACCACGACGTCGCCCATGGCGCCCATCACCCGCGCCGCGTCCTCCACCACCCGGGCGCGGGCCGCAGCGAGCAAGGCGGCCCAGGCCGGCTGGGCCGCCCGCGCGGCCTGGCCAGCGGCGCGGACATCCGCCGGATCCGCCCGCCCCACCAGGGTGAGGAGCCGGCCGGTCGCCGGCTCCGTCACCTCGATCACCCCGCCCCGAGCCGGGACCCAGGCGCCGGTGAAAATCCGCCCCTCGCCTGGGGCATCCCCGGACGTGTTCCATGGGCCATCAAGGTGGGCGTCAGATGCATCGGACACCAACTGCTTGGTCATTTCTTCTTTCCCGGGATCAGTATTTGTATTTCAGGGTGGCGAACCACTGGGCCGGCGGGCTGTAGGTGCCGAAGATGACGCCGGCGGCGTCGTTCTCGTTGCCGGTTGTCAGGTAGCGGTCGTTGGTGATGTTGCTGCCGCCCACCGTGGCCTGCCAGCGTTCGTCCGCCGTGGTGTAGGTGACGGAGGCGTTGACCACGTTGGTCGACTGCCGCTCCAGCAGTGCGGTGTTGGCGGTGTCGTTGTACATGGGATTGGTGTGGGTATAGTCGACGGTGACCCGCAGGCTGGCGCCGTTGGCCAAGCCAACCGTGTAGGCCGGGCTGACGCTGAACTTCAGGTCCGGCGTCTTGGGCAGGCGGCTGTCCAATGTCACGCCCACCACACGGGGATCGACGCTGGTGTAGCGGGCGTGCAGGTAACCCAGCGTGCCGTCCAGGGTGAAGCCGCCGCCCAGCAGGGCCTGCGCCTCCACCTCACCGCCCCAGATCTCGGCGTCGCCGGCGTTGTGCAGGGTGGGCGACACCCCTTCCTGGAAGTTCAGCTGGATGCCGGTGTAGTCGGTGTGGAAACCCGCCACGTTCAGGCGCAGGCGCCGGTCCAGCAGTTCCGACTTCACGCCCAATTCCACCGTTTCCGCCTTTTCCGGACCGAAGCCGGGGGCGGTGCCGAGCGGGTTGGACAGGCGCGTGGTCCAGCTGCCCGACTTGAAGCCCTTGGACCAGGACGTGTAGGCCATGACGTCGTCGGTCAGGTGGTACTCCGCCCCCAGCCGGGGCGTGAAGATGTAGAAGTCCTTGGTGTTGACGCCGGCGGGGTAGTAGCGCAGCGGCTCCCCCGCCACGGGGAAGCCCAGGGCCGCCCGGCAGGCCTCCGACACCGGATAGCAGCCGGAAATCTTGTAGTTCAGGCCGTTCAGGTCGGACTGGAAGCCCTCGAACGTCTTGTGTTCCCAGGTGTAGCGGCCGCCCAGCGTCAGGCCGATGCGGTCGGTCAGCTGATAGTTCAGATGGGTGTAGGCGGCGACCGAGGTGGTATCCAGCTTGTTGGGCCCGTCCAGTTGCAGCAGACCTTCGTCGAAGGTGACGTAGTCGTGCAGGTTGCCGCCCTCATTGAAGAAATAGAGGCCGTTGACGAAGTGCAGGCGGCCGTCCAGTGCCTTGCCCGTCAGCTGGAATTCCTGCGAGGTCTGGTGTTGGTCCATGCTGAACGACAGCTCGGCGATGGTGAGCGGCGAGCCATCGGCGTCCAGCCCCGTGCGCCACAGCAGGCGGCGATAGGCGGTGATGGACTTCAGGTCCAGATCCTCGCCCAGCTCCCAGTCCAGGGTGTTGGCGATGCCGTAGGATTGCAGGCGGGAGAAGCTGAGGCCGTTGCCGTAGGTCTTGTCGATATCGCCCGTCAGGAACTGGTTGCCGAAGGTCAGGCGCGGACCCGTGGTCAGGGCGGTGCCCACCACCGCTCGGGGCACGGTGCACAGGTTGGTGAAATTAGGGTTGCCGCCCACGCCGCTGATCGCGTTCAGGGTCGCCACCGGTAGGGTGACGCAGGCGTTGTAAAGGGCCGACAGGCCGCCGCCCGTCACCGTGCCCAGCAGGCTGTTGGCCGTGGCCGACTGGTCCTCCTGCGTGTAGTCGGCGACCAGCGTGTCGGTGACGGGGCCAGACCCCTTCCAATAAAGTTTGGCCCGCACCGTCTGGCTGTTCTGCCCGCCCTGGGTGTCGGAGGTGCCGTTGCCGGAACGGGAGAAGGCGGCCGCGTCGGTCACCGTGCCCGCCGCCCCGGGATAGGGCACCACCTGCTGATAGCCATCCCGTTTCTTGGAGGAGACGGTGATGGTGCTGAACAGGGTGTCGGTCAGGGGGATATCGGCGGAGGCGCCGACGTCGATGCGGTTGAAGCTGCCGCCGGTGATGGCCGCCGTGGCGTGATACTGCTCCGACGGTTGGCGGGTGACGATGCTGATGGCGCCGCCGATGGTGTTGCGGCCGAACAGCGTGCCCTGCGGGCCCTTCAGCACCTCGATATGGTCGACGTCCATCAGGTCGCTGTTGGCGCCCACGGTGCGCGCCAGATAGACGCCGTCGACGTAGACGCCCACACCAGGGTCCAGGTTGAAGGCGAAGTCATCCTGGCCGATGCCACGGATGGAGGCGGAAAGGACGGAGGTGGAGCCGGAAAAGGGCGAGCCTGCGTCCAGGGTGACGTTGGGGGCCAGGCCGCCAATGCGTTGGACATCGTCGATGCCTTTGCCCTCCAGCGCGGCGGCGGAAAAGCTGGAGACGGCGATGGGCACGTCCTGCACATTTTCCGCCCGCTTCTGCGCGGTCACAATCACGTCCTGCAACTGGTCGACTACAGGGGGCGTTTCCGCCGCCAGGGCCGCCGGCGCCACCACCAGGGCCGAGACGCCGGCCAGCAGGCCCCAGCGCCGCAAGCCCGGCACATGCATGGCTATCCTCATCCTCATCACCTCCCGTTCCTGCCCAGGCCTTGGAAACCGGCCCGGTTATCGATGACGAAGAAGAACACGGGGTGCCGCACCGGATCTTGGAACGGAGCGAAGGGGATTTGACGCGAGGCGAAGGGAAAGACGGGCGGTTCACAGTGGGCCGCGATAGTCCCCCCAGGCGACACGTAGCGCAGCGCGCGGATCGCCCTCCTCCCGATCCGTCGTGTCGATGATACGCGTCAGGCGGGTGCCCGCGTCGTATGTCGGCCAGCCGGGCGATATGCCGTCAGCGAAGTTCAGAAAGGCGCCTTGGAAGCGCTGGCTGACCCGCTTGGACGTCTGGCGGCAGAACAGGTCGAGGCGACCCAAATCCCCCTCCCCCGTCGTGCCGAACAGCAACGGCAGATCCAGCGCGTGGGTGGCGCCGCCAAACATCAGGCGGGCCAAGGGCGTCGCATAGTCGATGCGGTACATCCAGGTGTCAGCGACGTCCGCGTGCCCTTCGGCGATCAGGACGGACGGCGCCCAGAAGATGAAGTCGCCCCCCATGTCGATCGCCGACCGGCGGGAGGGGTAGCCGCGATAGGCCGGGGCCACGCGGCCCCGCACGGCCGGGTCCGTGGCCTGGAACATGGCGTCCAGCCGGTTCACGCGGCTGGGCAGCAGGGGCAGTCCCTTGTCGAGGATCGCCCCCTCGCGCGCCATGGTGCCGATGACCAGCGGTATGGGGTGGGCCTTTCCCTGGCGGAACGCGTCCACCGGATGCCAAGGCAGGAAATCGCCGTCGATGACCGGTGAGGTCGCCAGGACGCCGGGGTAGGCGTCCGGTCCCTTGTCAAAGAACAGGTGGAAAGACGCCTCCACCAGCCGGTCGGCGGGCAGATGACGCAGAGTCTGCCCCACGGCCGCCATGTCCGTATGATCGATCTCCAACGCGGCCAACAGGTCGCGCGCCAGACCGGCATGCCGCTGCGGGCCGTAGGCGCACTGGGCGGCCGGACTCATCACGAAGGCGCGGTGGAACAGGCCGGCGGCGACGGGCGCGCACATGAGGCACAGCACTGACATGGCACCCGCCGAATGGCCGGCCAGGGTCACGTTGGCCGGGTCCCCGCCGAAGGCGGCGATGTTCCGTTTCACCCACGCCAGGGCGGCCACCTGGTCACGCAGGCCCACGTTGCTGTCCAGGGGGCCGGCGGGCGTGGACCAAGCACTGAAGTCGCTGAAGCCGAAGACGCCGACCCGGTAGTTCAGGCTGACGAAGATGACGTCGCCGTCCTTGACGATGCGGTCACCGCGATAGAGCGGGCCGCGCGAACCACCCAGGGCGAAGGCGCCACCGTAAAGCCAGACCACCACGGGGCGGGGCGCCCTGGCGGGCGCGAGGGGTGCCGTGATGTTGAGGGTCAGGCAATCCTCGGACATGGGCGTCGTGTCGCCGGCGCCGCCCATGTGTTCGAACCCGCGCCGCTGCATGGGAATGGGGCCGAACTCATGCGCGGCCCGGACGCCCCGCCATGGCACAACGGGGCGCGGCGCGCGCAAGCGCAACTCCCCCACCGGCGGTGCCGCGTACGGGATCCCGCGCCAGGCCCTCACCCCGTCCTCGACCATGCCGAGGACGTCACCCCCTTCCGTCCGTACCCGAAGGGTGTCCGTCTGATCCATCGCCAACATCCGAGTCCCCTTGGCCAACGCACCGCATGTGGGCCCTGAGCGGGCCGCCGGACGCAGCTAACCATGCGCGTGGGCGGGAGTTCTTGGCACTGGGCGAAAGGAACTTGGCGTGGGGCGAAAAGACGTGCCCGCCAGCCTTGCGGCGACATTTTCGCCATCACAATTGTTGTGTCATATAACAATCATGGCTATGCTGACGACAAGCAGCGTTCCGGTGGGCAAGCGGCCCATTCTGCGGACGTCCGAAACAGGGAGGAAAAAGAGCCATGGGCCTCATGGAGCGCTTTTCCGTGGACACCATCGCGCCGGAACAGCGGCGGGCGTGCTGGAACGACATCGTCGCCCAGGCCTTTCCGAACGTGGCCGTCGACCCCCGGGACGATGGCTTCACCGCCCATCTCGTCCGCCAGCCCCTCGGGCGGCTGGACTTCGCCTATGTCAATTCCAGCCCGGCCAAGGTGTGCCGCCTGCCGCAGGGCCGCCCGCACGCGGCGGAGGAGCCCTATTTCAAGATCCACGCCCAACACCGGGGCAGCAGCCTCAACCGTCAAGGGGGGCGCGAGGCTTGGCTGAACGACGGCGACTGGACGCTGTGCGACAGCCGCAGCCCCTATTCCATCGCCTTCGCCGACACCAACCAGATGCTGGTGGTGAAGCTGCCGCAGTCGCTGCTGACCCGGCGGGTGGCCGATCCGGAACGCCTGGTCGGGGTGCGCATGGGGGCCGACCGGCCGGAATCCCGTATGCTGCTGTCGCTGCTGCGCTCCCTGGCGCCGCAGGCCGATCTGCCGACGGAACCGGGCTGGACCGGCGCCGTGGCGGACATCCTGCTGGACGTGGTGGCCTTGGCCTGCCGCGGCGACGCCGCGTGTGAGCCGGCGTCGGACGGCGACGGCGTTCCGGCCCGGGGCGCGCTGGCCCACTGGACCCGGCAGGTGCGGGGGCATGTGGACGCCCATTTGCGCGACCCCTGCCTGAACAGCGCCCGCATCGCAACGGCGCTGGGCATCTCATCCCGCTATGTGCAGATGGCGTTCGCCAGCCTCGGCACCACCGCAACCGCCTACATCCTGGCGCGGCGCCTGGAATTGGCTGCCGCCACGCTGCGACAGGCGCGTGATGCCGCCGGCGGCACCATCAGCGACATCGCCTACGATGTCGGCTTCAACGATCTGTCCCACTTCAGCCGCAGCTTTCGCGCCCATTTCGGCGTCAGCCCCCGCGCCTACCGCGCGGGCCGGTTCGCCGCCTGACCCCATTATCGAACTAACCAACCCAAGAGGGGTCGTGCGACCCCGTGACAGGAAAACAGGACCATGACTGCCGATACCGTTGCTTACCATGTCGCCGATGGCATCGCCTGGGTGCGCTTCAACCGGCCGGACAAGCGCAACTGCATGAACCCCGCCCTGAACCGCCGCATGATGGAAGTGCTGGACGAGTTGGAGTTCCGCGACGACGTCGGTGTGCTGGTCCTGTCGGGTGAGGGCAGTGCCTGGTCGGCCGGCATGGACCTGAAGGAATATTTCCGCGAGACGGAGGCCAAGGGCCTGGGCGCCGTGCGCCAGTCGCAGCGGGAAAGCTATGGCTGGTGGCGGGCCCTGCGCTGGTATCAGAAACCGACCATCGCCATGGTCAACGGCTGGTGCTTCGGCGGCGGCTACGGCCCGCTGTACGCCTGTGACCTGGCCATCGCCGCGGAGGAGGCCAAGTTCGCCCTGTCGGAGATCAACTGGGGCATCCTGCCCGGCGGCGGCGCGACCAAGGTGGTGGTCGACCTGATGCCCCTGCGGGACGCCATGTACCATGCCCTGACCGGCGAGCTGATCGACGGCAGGAAGGCCGCCGAATGGCGCCTGGTGAACGAGGCGGTGCCATTGGACCAATTGCAGGAGCGGGTGACGCAGGTGGCCCGGATGCTGCTGGAAAAGAATCCGGCGGCGCTGAAGGCCACGAAGGACGCGGTGCGCCGGGTCAAGGAGATGACCTACGATAATGCCGAGGACTATCTGGTCCGCGCGCAGGAGGCGGCCAATTTCCATGACAACACCGGCCGCAAGGAAGGCATCCGCCAGTTCATCGACGAGAAAAGCTACAAGCCCGGCCTGGGCGCCTACCGGCGGGGATAAGGGCGCCGCCCCTTCCCCATCCATCCCCCCCTCGGCAACCGCGAAGCCCGCCGCCATGATCGTGCCCTCCTCCTTCCTGCCCGCACCGGACCCGGTCGCCTTCCAGGCGGCGGCGCAGCCGGACACGCTGGCCCTGGCCGACCTGACCAGTGGCCGGCGGTACACCTATGCCGCGCTGGACCAGGCGGTGAATCGCTGCGCCGCCTGGCTGGCGGCGACGCTGGGCGCCCCCGCCGGCCAGCGCGTCGCCGTCCTGGGCCGCAACGACGCGGCCATGATCGTGCTGCACCTGGCCGGCGCGCGGCTGGGGTCCATCTTCGCGCCGCTGAACTGGCGCCTCACCGTGCCGGAACTGGCATTCCAGGTGCAGGACGCCGAACCCGCCCTGTTGCTGGCCGATGCCGAGTTCCTGGAGACAGCCCGCCGGGCGGCGGATGGCACGGGGACGCGGGTCATGACCCTGGCGTCGGCCGAAGCCGATTGGGACCAGGCCGTTCCCGTCCGCCCGGCCGGCCGGCCCCATGCCGACGCGCCCAGCACCCTGCTCTACACCTCCGGCACGTCCGGCCGGCCGAAGGGCGCCCTGCTGACGGAAACCAACCTGTTCTTCACCACCATCAATTTCGGGCTGATGAACAGGATCAGCGGCGGATCCGTCGTGCTGTGCGACATGCCGCTGTTCCATGTGGTGGGGCTGGTGTCGCTGGCGCGGACGCCGCTGACCCACGGCGGCACGCTGCTGGTGTCCCGGGGGTTCGAGCCGGCGGCGACCCTGACCCGGCTGGCCGACCCGGCCCTGGGCGTCACCCACTACATGTGCGTGCCGCAGATGGCCCAGACGCTGCGCCAGCATCCCGACTATGACGCGGCGCGGCTGCGGCGGCTGGTGGCCCTGTGCACCGGCGGCGCGCCCATGCCGGCCGCCCTGATCCAGCGCTTCTGCGACGATGGCATCACCATCGCCGACGGCTACGGCATGAGCGAGGCGGGGACGGTCCTGGGCATGCCCCTGGGCGATCGGAACCGCATCGCCGCCAAGGCGGGGTCGGCCGGCATTCCCGGCCCCACGGTGCGCCTGCGCCTGGTGGACGACGAAGGGCGGGACGTGCCCGATGGCCAGGTGGGGGAGGTGTGGATCAGCGGCCCGAACCTGTCGGCCGGATACTGGCGCCGTCCGGAACTGCCCACGCTGGCGCACCTGGGCGGCTGGCTGCGCACCGGCGATGCTGCCCGGCGGGACGCCGACGGCTACTACTACCTGGTGGACCGCAAGAAGGACATGTTCATCTCCGGCGGGGAAAACGTCTATCCGGCGGAGGTGGAGGCGGCGGTCATGGAACTGGACTGCGTGGCCGAGGTCGCGGTCATCGGCGTGCCGGACGAGCGCTGGGGGGAGGCCGGCTGGGCCTATGTCGTGGTCCGGGCCGGACAGACCGTGACGCCGGAGCAGGTGCTGGCCCACCTGGATGGCCGCATCGCCCGCTACAAGCGTCCCCAGCGGGTGCTGATCGTCGAAAGCCTGCCCCGCACCGGATCCGGCAAGGTGCAGAAGCATGTGCTGCGGCAGCAGGCGGCAGCGGATTGAACAAGGAAATGGCTGGCGGCCCTATGACGGACCGCCAGCCTGCCCCTCACCTCAGAACTTGGTATCCAGCCGGATATAGACCTGCCGGCCCAGGGCATCCTCCAGGCTGGGCAGATAGCCGGTGAACTTGGCCCAGGGCGGATCGCGGTCCAGAAGGTTGACCGCACCCACGCTGACCCGGATGGCATCCGTGGCCTGGAAGGCATACTGCGCGTCCCACACCACCCAGGACCCAACCGTGGCGGAACTGGCCGCGCCTAAGTTCACGCCGTAATCGTCCACCACACCGGAGGTGTAGCGCATGATCAGGGTGGCGGTGTGGGGCCCGTGCTCCCAGGTCAGGTAGGTGTTGTCGCGCCAGCGCGGCGTGACGGGGGCGAAGCTGTTGGCGTTGCGATGGCCCACCACTTCATAGATGGGGCCGCCCGGATTGTTCTGGATCTCATAGCTGTGGATGTAGGCCAGCGTGCTGCGCAGGGTCAGTTCATGGTCGTCCAGGTCCCAGGTGTAGGCGGCGGAGACGTCGATGCCATCGGTCGTGACCGCACCGGCGTTGAAATAGCCGACATTGACACCCACCAGCGTGCCGCTGGCGTCGCGGATGACGGCCGGCCCTGTCGGGTCGGCGTTGATCACGGCCTGGGCGTTCTGCAGCGCGATCTTTTTCTTGAAGTCATAGTTCCAGTAATCGACCGACACCTCGGCGTGGCGGATGGGGTTCCAGGTGATGCCCAGGTCGTAGTTGGTTGAGGTTTCCGGCTGCAGCTTGTTGTTGGGCACCGTGTTGACGTTGCGGAAGGTGCCCTTGTCCCCGGCCACCAGCGGGTCATACAGGTTGGACGTGCCGCTGGTGGCGGCACTGCCCACCGATTGGGCCAGGGCCGGCGCGCGGAAGGCGGTGCTGGCCGCGGCCCGCAGGGTCAGTTCCGGCGTCGCGTGCCAGTTGACGCCAATCTTGGGGTCGACGCTGTCGAAGGGACCATAATCCTCATACCGGATGGCGCCGTCGACATAGAGGTCCTTCAGGATGGGCAGTCCCAGCTCGGCGAAGCCGCTGCCGATCTGGCGGGTGCCCGATCCCGACACCCCCGGCGGCAGGTAGGCGGTGCGGCCGCTGGTGCGGAAGGCGTCATAGAGGATGGAGCGATATTCGTTACGGAACTGACCACCCACGGCCAGCGCGCTGGTGCCGCCCGGCAGGTCGAACAGCTTCCCCGTCACCACGCCTTCCGCGATCATGTATTCCGACACGGTGCGCGAGGTGGTGTAGGTGAAGAACTGGTCGATGACCGCCTGGCTGTTGACCTTCTGGTCCTTGCCGAAGGGGCTGAAGTAGGAACAGCCGTTGGTGCCGGGGGCGAAGCTGGCGGTGCCGTTGAAGGACACCGGGCAGCCGGCGCCGCCATAGCCGTTGACGGCGTATTGCAGCGACACCAGGTCGGTTTCCTTGACGTCGTAGACCTGCTGCTCGCGCGAATAGACGCCGTCCAGCGAGTATTCCCAGTCCCCCCACAGCTTACCCTTGGCGCCCAGCACCAGATGGGTGCCGGTCAAATCCGTCTTGTCGTCGTCATGGGGGCCGTTCACCCCCATGACGCGACCCAGGAAGGTGACCGGCACGCCGAAGGGATTGCCGGGGTTGTTGGCGGGCACGATAATGTTGCCGCGGGTGATGGGCGTGCTGGCGACACCGTAACGGTCGGAATCCTGGAAGTAATAGCGGCCTTCAAAGAAGATCTGCTGGGTGTCCGTCAGGTCATAGGTACCACGCACATGCGACAGCACCTGCTTGTAGGCCGGCTGGATGGGGTTCATGGCCTGGTAGCTGAACTGGCAGGCGCCCAGGGGGAAACTGTTGCCCACGAACACGCCGCCGGTGCCGGGGACGTCACAGCTGGGGTCCGCCACCTGCACGTTCTTGGTGGCCGCCGCCGTCGGGTTGGCCCCGGCGGCGACGCGAGCCGCCACGGTGTTGTTGTACAGCTGGGTGTAATCGATGGCGCCGTTGACGCCGTTGTTGATGACGACGTCGCCGCCATTGGCCGTGTGCGGAGCCGAGGACAGGATGAAGTTGCCCGGCTGCGACGTGCCCGAGGGGCTGTAGAAGTTGGTCACCCGGCGCTGGGAATTCTGCAGGTTCTTCTGGTGTTCATAGCTGAACGATCCCACGACGTGGAAACGGTCGCCGCCGCCGCCGAACATGCCCTCCGCCAAATACTTGGGCGCGCCGTCGATGAAGGTGTATTGCCCGCCCGCGGCCACGCCGTTGAACTTGTCGTCGGTGATGAAGTTCATGACACCGGCGATGGCGTCGGAACCATAGAGGGCTGACGCGCCGTCCAGCACCGTCTCCACCCGCTGGATTTCGATCAGCGGCACCAGGGTGTTCAGATTGACGTAGGGGTTGAGGTTGCTGTCCGTGTCCGTGGCCGCCGTGCGATGGCCGTTCAGCAGCACCAGGGTGGAGGACGGGCCCAAGCCGCGCAGGTTGGCGGAGCGGGAGCCGTGGTTTTCCGGCCCGCCCTTGGACAGATCCTGCGCGCCGCCCATGCTGCCGATGTTGGCCGGGGTCAGATTGGTCAGCTGGCTGAGGTTGCTGACGCCCGAGCGGCTGATGGCGTCGCGGTCCAGGGTCTGGGTCGGGTCGGGAATATCGGCCTGGCTTTTCACCTTGAGGTAGGTGCCGGTGACGACGATCTCCGCGATGCCATCATCTCCCTGATCCGCGTCCTTTTGCTGGGCCATGGCGGGATGGGCCGCAGCGCACAAAGAAATGAGCGCCACGACTGAAGCGCTCGCCCGCAGATGAGCTGCAAATCCAGACACGGATACACTTCCAATTTTCATTATTTTCCCTCCCCGATTGGCGTTTTATGCCGGCCCACGGCGGCATCGCCTTCTCTATTCATGGGGAGTATTGTAGGGGCCGTTAGATTTGTAAAATTTGTTTTTTACATGCATTAATAAACTGCACTTATCAATGCAACCGTCGCAAAACTGCCGCCCTCGGCATGGCAGCGATTGTGATGAATGAGGTTGGCGTGATAAGGAATTTATATGGATGTCAATCTTCGGCAGATCCGCGCCTTCCTGGCGGTGGTCGGGCTCGGCGGCTTTACCCGGGCCGCCGGCGCGCTGAACATTTCCCAGCCCGCCCTGACCATCCGCATTCGCCAGCTGGAGGACCAGATCGGCTTGCGCCTGTTCGACCGCAACACCCGGTCGGTCCAGCTGACCCGCGTGGGTCAGGAACTGTTGCCCGTGTTCCAGCGCCTGATGAAGGATTTTGACGGCGCCATGGCCGACATCCGGGAATTCTCGGAAGAGCCGCGCGGCACCATCCGGGTGGCCGTCCTGCCCAGCTTCGCCGCCGGGCCCCTGCCCGCCCTGATCGCGGACTTCCGCGCCCGCAACCCCCGCGTCTCCTTCGTGCTGAAGGACGCGGTGGGCAAGCGTGTGCTGGCCATGGTCCGCAATGAGGAGGTGGATTTCGGCATTGGCGTCGGCGGTGTCGATGAGCCGGACCTCGATACCATCGACGTCTTCGAGGACCGCATGGTGCTGGTCTATCCCCGCGGCCACGCGGCGGGGGAACTGCCCCTGGCCTCCGTGCCCGTCATTTCCCAATTCCCGCTGGTGCTGATGGACAAGGACACCAGCGTGCGCCGCTTGGTGGATGAGGCCTTCGCCGGCGCCGGTTCCATCGCCACCCCCGCCTGCGAGGCGACGTACATGTCGACAGCGGTCAGCATGGTGCGCGCCGGCTTGGGCCTGGCCATCCTGCCGGCCTCCGCCATCGAGATCCGGGGCTTCGCCGACATCGCCACGCGGCCGATCGACGATGCCGGATTCGTCCGCCGCATCGTCATCATCAAGCGCCGGGGCAGTTCGCTGCTGCCGGCGGTGGAGGAATTCACCAAGGTGCTGCTGGCGGCGGCCAACTCCTGCGCCACGCCTTCGGCCCCGTGCCTAGATGTCGAGGTCCAGGATGGCGGAGCTGAGGCACTTGCCGTGGGCGTCCAGGGCCAGTGATCGCGTGACGCCGCCGCCCAGCGTGCGCGTCAGGACGAAGTTCAGCGCCCCCAGTCCCGGCAGGGCATAGCGCACCACCTCCCCCTGGATCAGGGTGCCCAGGTGGCGGCGCACCCGTTCCACCGTCACCGCCGCCTCCAGCCGGGCGTAATCCTCGGCCCGGTAGGCGATGACGGAGATGTTGGAGGTGTTGCCCTTGTCCCCTGTGCGGGAATGGGCCAGCTCGCGCAGTTTCATGGCTGAACCTCCATCATGTGAACTTGCGGGCTGACGAGCTCGCGCGGGATCAGGGTCGACTGCACGGCGATGACCTCCTTGGCCATCTTGGTGGCGCCGCCGCCGCCGGCCGGGCCGTTGGTGTACAGCCCCTCCACCTCGTTACCGATGCGCTCGGCATCCTTCAGGGTGTGGGTCCGGCCAGCGACGCGCAGACGGACTTCATAGGGTTCGGGGGCCGCCGCCGACAGCTCCGGCCCATGAATGGCGTCCACGCCGATGAGGTCCAGCCGCAATTCTCGCAGGGGCAGGCCGATGATGCGCAGGCGTTCCGCCACGATGTCGCGGGCCAGGCGCGCCCGCGCCAGGGCGCCGGGACCGGCGTAGGAGATCTGGCCCTCACCGATGTAACCATCGCCATAGCCCAGCGAGACCTTGAGGCTGCCGGGTCGCGCAGCCCCGCCGCCGCCATCCACCCGTACCTGGTCGGGCCCCGTCTCGGTGATGGACACGCCGCTGAAATCGGCCGCCACGTCCGGCGTCAGATAGCGCGCGGGATCGTGCACCTCATACAGCAGCTGCTCCCGGCAGGTGGCGCCGGTGATCAGGCCGCCGCTGCCTGCCACCTTGGTGATGGTGACCGCGCCATCGGCCGCGACCTCGGCGATAGGGAAGCCCAGGCGCGCCAGGTTGGGCACGTCCTTGAAGCCGGGATCGGCGAAATAGCCGCCGCTGACCTGGCCGGCGCACTCCATGAGGTGGCCGACCAGCGTGCCCTTGCCCATGAGCGTCCAGTCATCCGCCGCCCAGCCGAATTCACGCACCAACGGCGCCAGGAACAGCGAGGGGTCGGCCACCCGGCCGGTAACGACCACGTCGGCCCCGTCCTTCAGCGCCCGCACGATGGGCTCCGCCCCCAGGTAGGCGTTGGCGGCCACCAGGCTCTCCGCCAGGCTGGACACGGGGGCGCCCGTTTCCTCGATCGTCAGGTCCTGGCGGGCGCGGATGATCTCCGTCACGTCATCACCGGTGACGATGGCGATGCGCAACGGCCCCAGCCCCAGGGAACGGGCAACGGCCGCCACGGCGGCGCCGGCGGCATGGGGGTTGGCGGCCCCCATATTGGTGATGATGGTGATGCCATTGCGCCGGCAGGCGGGCAGAACGGCCGCCATGCGGTCGGCCAGCAGGGGGTCGAAGCCGGCGGAAGGATCCCGCCGCTTGGCCAATTGGGCCAGGGCGATGGTCCGTTCGGCCAGGCATTCGAAGACCAGATAGCGGATGTCCCCCGCCTCGGCCAGTTCCACCGCCGGCTCGATACGGTCGCCGGAATAGCCGGCGCCGGTGCCTAGTCTGACGCGTTTCAACGCGGATGCCTCCTGGTCGCGCATCCCTACAGGGGCAGCACGCCGATGACGACGGCGACGGCCGTCATCAGCAGGGTGGCGCCGAACAGATAGGGGATGCTGAATTTCTGATGCTCCCCCAGCCCGATGCCGGTCAGCCCGATCACCAGGAAGGTGGCGGGCGTCAGGGGGCTGACGGGGAAGCCGGTGGTCATCTGGCCCAGCACGGCGGCCTGCGCCACATGCACGGGCTGGCCGCCCAGGCCGCCGTGAACCGAGGCGATGACCGGCAGGATGCCGAAGTAGAAGGAGTCGGGATCGAACAGCAGGCTGAGCGGCATGGACAGCACGCCCAGGATCACAGGGATGTGCCCCGCCATGCCGGACGGCATCACGGACACCGCCGCGCCGGCCATGGCCTTCAGCATGCCGCTGCCCTGCATGATGCCGGTGAAGGCGCCGGCCGCCAGCAGGATGCCGGCCATCATCAGCGCCGCCTTGGCATGGGCGTCCACCCGCCGGCGCTGTTCCGCCACGTCGGGGTAGTTCAGCATCAGGGCCGCCACGGTGCCCAGCATGAACATGACCACCGGATCCACCCAGCCGCCCACCATGACCGTCATGACGGCGACCGTCAGGGCCAGGTTCAGCCAGAACAGCCGGGGGCGGCGCAACGCCTGCTCCTCCGCCGTCAGCGGCCGTTGGGCGACCGGGACGGGGCCTACGCCCGCCAGCGTTCCGGCCAGGGCCAGCCGGCGTTCCTCCCGCCGGCCCAGCCACCAGGCGGCGGCGAAGACGAAGGCCAGGCCCGCCACCTGAACCGGCACCAGCGGGCGGAAGATATCGGACACCGGCAGGTGCAGGGCGGCAGCGGCGCGGATCATGGGGCCCGTCCAGGGCAGGAAATTCACCCCCGCCGCCAACGAGGTGACGCAGGCCAGGATGCGCCGGTCCATGCCCAGCCGATCGAACAGCGGCAGCATGGCGGGGATGGTCACCAGGAAGGTCACCGCCCCCGACCCGTCCAGATGGATCAGCAACGCCAAGAAGGCGGCACCTACGGTGATGCGCCAGGGCCGATGCCCCACCAGGCGCAGGATGCGGCTGATGATGGGGTCCAGCATGCCGGCGTCGGTGACCACGCCGAAATAGAGGATGGCGAAGACGAACATGCCGGCCACCGGGGCGATGGCCTTGATGCCGTCCAGGATGAAACGACTGGTCTCCAGCCCGAAGCCGCCCAGCAGCGCCCCGGCAACGGGAACGGCGATCAGGGCCACCAGGGGCGACAGCCGGTTGCTGAGGATGGCCAGGAACAGGACGGTGACCGTGCCGAAACCCAGTACCGCGATCATGCCTCTCCCCCTTATCCCGCGTCCGGTTCAGCCCGGACGTCGTGGCCCTTGGCGCCTGATGGTTCGACCCCTAGGGTTAAGGAGGAGGACCCGATAAGGGAAATAGATTTGTTCTATATTTGCGATAGTAAAGTTTAATGAATTCCGCCCCAGCCCCTGGGGCCAGGCGGCAGCGATAATCAAAATCTATCAATCGCATAAAATTAATCTAATTCCTTCCACCCTTGCGCCGTGGCATTCCCGGGGACAGAACACGGGGAACAGGCTGGGGAGGACGAGCATGCGCGTGATGACCTGGACGGCGGCGGCAGCCGGCGCCTTGCTGGCATGGGCCGCGAACGCCCCTACGGCCCAGGCGGCCACCCCGAGCGTAGACTGCGCCAGCCTGGCCGGGCGCAGCTTGCCCGAGGCGCGCGTCCTGTCGGCCGAGCCCGTGGCCGCCGGCCCCTATAAGGCTCCGGACGGCACCGTCACCTTTCCCGACCTGCCCGCCTTCTGCCGTGTGGTGGCCATGGCCGAGACGGATGTGAAGGTGGAGGTCTGGCTGCCCGAGGCCGGGTGGAACGGCCGTTTCCAGGGCGTGGGCAACGGTGGCTTCGCCGGCAACTTCAGCTATTACGCCATGGGCCCGGCCCTGCGCGCCGGCTATGCCGTGGCCGGTACCGACACGGGCCATGGCCCGGCGGAGGGCAAGCCAGGCATGCGCCTGGACTGGATGCACGACCCCACCCAGTTGGCCAACTGGGGCCACAACTCCATCCACCGCATGACCGTTGCAGCCAAGGCCATTGTCGCCGCCCGCTATGGCACGCCGGCGGCCAAGGCCTATTTCGAAGGCTGCTCCACCGGCGGCGCCCAGGCCATGACGGAGGCGGAGTATTTTCCCGGCGACTATGACGGCATCCATGCCGGCGCGCCGGGCATGAACTACACCCGCCTGATGATGAGCTTCCTGTGGAGTTCGCGGGCGACGCTGCTGGATCCCGCCAGCACCCTGCCGGCGGAAAAGCTGACCCTGCTGCACCAGGCGGTGCTGAACGCCTGCGATGCCGCGGACGGCGTCAAGGACGGGCTGATCGAGAATCCGCAGGCCTGCCGGTTCGATCCGGCCGCGCTGCAATGTATGCCGGATGCCACGGATACCTCGGCCTGCCTGACGGCGCCGCAGGTGGCCGCCGTGCGCGCGCTCTATGCCGGCCCGCGCAACCCGCGCACGGGTGAGGCGATATATCCCGGACTGGTGCCGGGCAGTGAATGGGGCTGGGACCTGCAGCAGGGTAAGTTGCTGGAGGCCTACGTCATCCCCCTGTTCCAGAACATGGTCTACGACAACCTGTCCTGGCGCTGGCAGGACTTCGACTTCGACCGGGACGTGACGCTGACGGACGAAAAGGTCGGTGCCACCATCACCGCCGTGTCGCCGGACCTGTCCGCCTTCAAGGCGCGGGGCGGCAAACTGATCATGAGCCAGGGCTGGGCCGACCAGCTGAACGCCCAGACCTATCCCATCCAGTATTACCAGGCCGTGGCGGGCACGTCGGATCCGGCCCAGGCGCGGGCGCGGCTGGGCGGCTACTTCCGCCTGTTCATGGTGCCGGGCATGGGCCACTGCTATGGCGGCCCCGGCCCCAACCGTTTCGATGCCGTAACCGCCCTGCGCGCTTGGGTGGAACAGGGCAAGGCGCCGGACCGGCTGGTCGCCGCCAAGCACGAGAAGGATCTGGACCCCACCTCCGCCGTGCTGCGCACCCGGCCCCTGTGCCCCTACCCCGCCGTCGCCCACTGGACCGGCAAGGGCTCCAGCGACGAGGCGGCGAACTTCACCTGCCGGTGACGGCTCAGGCCAGCATCATGCCGCGTGCAGCGGCGATGCGGTCGGCGATGTGCTCGCGCACAGCGGCAATGCGCCGGGTGTGGTGGCTGTCCGGGTGGCTCAGCAGCCAGTAGGTGCGGGTGAAGCGTATGTCCGGCAGCACCCGCACCAGTTCCGGAAAGCCCGCGGCCGCGTAATCGTGCAGCACGCCGATGCCGTGGCCTGACCGCACCGCCTCGATCTGGGCGACGACGCTGCCGCATTCGTAATGGCGGTCGGTGTGGCGGCCGACTTCTCCGGCGTAGTCGAGCGCCCGGCTGTAGGCGAAGTCCTCGACATGGGTGACGAACAGCCGGCCGGCCAGATCCGCCGTCGTGCACAGAGGGCCATGGCGGTCCAGATGCCTTTGGCTGGCATAAAGGCTCAAGGAATAGTCCGTCAGCTTGCGCACCATCAGCCGGCCGTGGTCCGGCTGTTCCAGAGTGATGACCAGGTCCGCCTCGCGCCGGGAGAGGGAGAAGGTGCGCGGCAGGGGCACCAGCTGGATGGTCAGGCCGGGATGCCGTTCCGCCAAGGCGCCCAGTTCCCGCGCCAGGAAATAGGTGCCGATGCCGTCCGGCGCGCCCACCCGCACCGTGCCGGTCAGCCGGTCGGCACTGCCGGAGAGGATGGACCCCGCCTGCAGCAACTCGGACTCCATGCGCTCGGCCGCCGCCATCAGCGTCTCACCCGCCGGTGTCAGGGTGCAGCCCTGGGGCCGGCGCTCCACCAACAGCACGCCCAGGGATGTTTCCAGCGCTGTCAGGTGTCGGGCCACCGTGGCGTGGTTCAGGCCCAGGCGCTGGCCAGCCCCCAGGATTTGCCCAGCACGGGCGACGGCCAGGAAGACGCGGACCTGATCCCATTCCATCGGCACATCCAGACTATAAAATCTGCACAACGAAGCCGCGACATTGCAGGTTGATGCGCAGTTCTGCAAGCCGGATAAGCGAGGGGATAAGACCCGGCGGAGGAACGAGCGCCATGACCAAATCCATCCCCCATCATATCGCTGGCCGCCCCCAGGCGGGCCGATCCGGCCGCACCGCGCCCGTCTACAACCCGGCGACGGGTGAGGAGACGGCCCGTGTCGACCTCGCCTCCGTCGATGAGGTGGCGGCGGCCGTGGCGGCAGCGGCGGCTGCCTTTCCCGCCTGGGCCGCCACCCCGCCCTTGCGCCGCGCCCGCATCCTGAACCGCTTCCTGCGCATCCTGGAGGAACGGGCGGACGAACTGGCCGCCGTCATCGTGTCCGAACACGGCAAGGTGCATTCCGACGCGCTGGGCGAAATCCAGCGGGGCATGGAGGTGGTGGAGTTCGCCACGGCCGCCCCCACCCTGCTGAAGGGCGAGGTGACGGAGAATGTGGGCACGCGGGTGGATAGCCATTCGCTGCGCCAGCCCCTGGGCGTGGTCGCCGGCATCACCCCGTTCAACTTCCCGGCCATGGTGCCGATGTGGATGTTCCCGGTGGCGCTGGCTGCCGGCAACACCTTCATCCTGAAACCATCGGAGCGGGATCCGTCGGCCGCCCTGGTCATCGCCCGGTGGCTGGAGGAGGCGGGCCTGCCCGCCGGCGTCTTCAACGTGGTCAACGGCGACAAGACGGCCGTGGACGCCCTGCTGACCGCCCCGCAGGTGCAGGCCGTCAGCTTCGTGGGATCCACGCCCATCGCCCAGTACATCTATGAGACGGCGGCGCGCCACGGCAAGCGCTGCCAGGCCCTGGGCGGTGCCAAGAACCACATGGTCATCCTGCCCGACGCCGACCTGGACCAGGCGGTGGACGCCCTGATGGGCGCCGCCTACGGTTCGGCGGGTGAGCGCTGCATGGCCATTTCCGTCGCGGTGCCGGTGGGCCAGGCCACGGCCGATGCCCTGGTAGGCCGCCTGGTCGACCGGCTGCGCACCCTGAAGGTGGGGCCGGGCACCGACCCGCAGTCGGAAATGGGCCCCCTGGTCACCCGCCAGCACCTGGACAAGGTGCTGGGATATATTGGGGCCGGCGTGGCCGAGGGCGCCAAACTGGTGGTGGACGGCCGCGATATCCGTCTGCAGGGCTATGAGAACGGCTATTTCCTGGGCGGCACGCTGTTCGACCACGTGACGCCGGACATGAGCATCTACCGGGAGGAGATTTTCGGCCCCGTCCTGTCGGTGGTGCGGGCAGACAGCTACGACCAGGCGGCCCAGCTGATCAACGACCATCCCTATGGCAACGGCACCGCCATCTTCACCCGCGATGGCGACGCCGCCCGTGAGTTTGCCCACCGGATCCAAGTGGGCATGGTCGGCATCAACGTGCCCATCCCGGTGCCCATGGCCTTCCATTCCTTCGGCGGCTGGAAGCAGTCGCTGTTCGGCGACCACCACATGCATGGGCCCGAGGGCATCCGCTTCTACACGCGGCTGAAGACCATCACCACCCGCTGGCCCACCGGCATTCGCGCAGGTGCCGAGTTCGTCATGCCGACGATGAAGTGAGCCTTACTGCTCGGCCAAGCTGAAGATGCGCTCCGCCGGAACCCATTTCTCCCCCAGCTTCGCCCAGGGTAGGGGGCGCTGAAAGGTATCCATCAGCGCCTCCCACGCCTGGACGTCCGCATCCGCGGCGTCGGCTTCGGCCTTGGCCTCGGGGTCGTAGTCATTCGTCACCTCCACGATCATCGCCAGCCGGTCGCCGCAGAGATGGATTTCCATCTCCAGGATGCCGGCTTGGCGGATGGCGCGCACCACGGCCGGCGGTACCTTGCCCGGCGCATGCCACTGGCGATAACGCTCGATCAAGGCGGGATCGGACTTCAGGTCCAACATCAGGACATGACGGTTCATCATTGTCTTTCTTGTGATATTCACACCCTAATCGGCGCGAAGGACGGCGGCCGGTCGGCCGCGTCGGCACCGAAGCGGGGGTTGGGCTTGGGCCCCATCTGGAAAGTCAGCCGCCCGCCCGCTGCCAGGCTGGCATGGCTGATCCAGCTCTTGGTATAGGCCGCGCCGTTCCAGGAGACGGACTGGATATAGGGGCTGTCGGGCCCATTGCCTGGCGCCTCCACCACCAGCCGGCGGCCCTGCCCCACGGCCAACTCAGCCCGCCGGAACAGGGGCGAGCCGAAGACGTAGATGGGCGTCACGGGGTCGACGGCATAGAGGCCCAACGCGCTCATGAGGTACCAAGCGCTCATCTGGCCGCAATCCTCATTGCCGGCCAGCCCGTCCGGCTGGTCCTGGGGCATGGTGCGCAACAGCATGCGCACCCGCGCCTGGGTCTTATGAGGGGCGCCGGCGTAGGCGTAGAGATAGGCCACGTGGTGGCTGGGCTCATTGCCGTGGGCATATTGGCCGACCAGCCCCGCGATGTCCGGCGGCGCGTCCGCCGGCATCTCCGAACTGGTGGTGAACAGCTCATCCAGCTTGCGCTCGAACGCGCCGGCCCCACCGAACATGTCCATATAGCCGTAGAGGTCATGCTGGTTCAGGAAGGTGGCCTGCCAGGCGTTGCTCTCGGTGAAGTCCCGCCACTTCTTCATGTGGCCCATGGCGCGGGGATCGAAGGGCTCGATCCATTTGCCCGCGCTGTCGCGGGCGCGGACGAAGGTCAGCGCCGGATCGAACACATGGCGGTAGTTGCGGGAGCGTTCGGTCAGGGCGCGGGCGTCATCGCGGGCGCCGGCCCCCGCCGCCAGATGGGCCATGGCCCAGTCATCATAGGCGTACTCCAACGTCTTGCTGACCGCCTCGTCCACCGTGTCGCTGGGAATGTAGCCCAGGCGCCGATACTCGCCCATGCCCAGGGTGGTGTCCTCGAAGGCCCGCTTGCGGAACACCGGCCAGGCGGCCTTGTAGTCGATGCCCTTGAAGCCCTTGGCCTGCGCCTCCGCCAGCACCACGGCGGAATGCCAGCCGATCATGCAGCCCGTCTCCCGCCCCTGCAGCGGCCAGACGGGCGGGCCGGCCGGGCTTTCCACCGCCATGCGCACCAGCCCGTCCACCAGGTCGGGCACGCGATCGGGCTGCACCAAGGTGAACAGGGGGTGCAGGGCGCGATAGGTATCCCACAGCGAATAGGTGGAATAGGTGTGGCGGCCTGTGGGCATCTGGTGGACGGCGTCGTCCATGCCGCGATAGCGCCCATCGACGTCGCTGAACAGCGTGGGCGCCAGCAGAGCGTGGTAGAGGGCGGTGTAGAAGATGCGGCGATCGGTGTCGCTGTCCGCGTCGATGCGGATGCGCGACAGTTCCGATTCCCAGGCGTCGCGGGCGGCACCGCGCACGCGGTCGAAGTCCCAACCGGGGAGATCGGCCTGCAGGTTGCGCAGGGCGCCGTCCACATCCACCGCCGACAGGCCGACCTTGACCAGCAGGGGGCCCTTGGCGGCGTCCGCGAGGTGCAGCGCGCACTTCAGATTGGTGCCGGCGGCCTGGTCACCCGCCACGGGCTGGTCGTCGGAATAGAGCTGCGCCGTGGTGAAGGGGCGCGACAGCTTCAGGGCGAAATAGATGTGGCGCCCGTCCGCCCACTGATGCACCCGCCGGCCGCCGACCAGGGTGTCGTTGCCCACCAGCTTCAGGCTGGCGTCGGTCACCCGGGTGGGCACGCCGTGCTTGTCCTGCATACCGTGGTGAAAGTCGATCAGCAGGTGCGCGCCGTCGCCGGTGGCACCCGCCGGGAAGGTGTAGCGGTGCAGGCCGGCGCGGGCCGTGGCCGTCAGTTCGGCCGCGATACCGCTGTCCTTCAGCCGCACGCGGTAATAGCCGGGGGTGGCCTGTTCGTCGGCATGGTCGAAGCGGGCGCGATAGCCGCCCTCGGGGGCTTCAAGGCTGCCTGGCTGCAGCACCACGGGGCCAACCCGGGGCACCACCAGCACGTCCAGCATGTCGCCCACGCCGGTGCCGCTGAGATGGGTGTGGGAGAAGCCCATCAGGGTGCGGTCGTCCTGGTGATAGCCCGAGCATGAGTCCCAGCGGCCGTTGTCGGTGTCCGGACTCAGCTGCACCATGCCGAAGGGCACAGTGGCGCCGGGGTAGGTGTGGCCATGTCCGCCGGTGCCGATGAAGGGATCGACCCAGCGGGTCAGATCCTGGCCCCCTTCCGCCCGGGCTGCGATTAGCGGCAGCCCGCTTCCGCCCAACAAGGCCAGGCCGGCGGTGCCCCCCAGCAACGTCCGACGTGTCAGCATGATCTTCTCCTTCCCCATCGCGTCCTCGCTTGCTGGCGGGGCCGCTCACGGCGCCGCCGTCCCACGTGGGGACCGGCGGGCTCATTGTGTGGATACCTATTCCTTGACCTGTCCAGGCAGGTCCCAAATCTGCGTGTGGACGCCGGCCAGGCTGGTGTCCAGGACCGGATGCAGGTCGAAAACGACCACCTCGTTCACCCCGACCTTGAGAAAGCTCTCCGGCACGAACAGGGTGCGCTGCGGCCCGACCGACCAATGGCGGCCGAGATTGTGACCGTTGACCCAGGCATAGCCTTTGCCCCAGCCGCGCATGTCGAGGAAGGTGTAGCCGGCCCCCTTGAGCTCGAACGTGCCGCGGTGGAAGGCGGGGCCGTCGCTCACCGTGCCAACCCGGAACGCCAGGCCGCCCAAGTCGTCCAGCGGCAACCCCTCGTGGGTCCAGCCCTGCAAAGACTGGTCCTCCAGCGTCACCCCACCGATGAGGCCTTTCTGGTCCCGCCCAATGCGCTCGCCGTAATTGACGTGGCCCATGGTGTCGACCAGGATCTCCAGGCTGTCCCCGGCCTGGACGGACAGGGCGATTTCCCGTTCGTTCAGGCGCCGGTCCAGCACGCCGACGCGGCGGCCGTTGACCGACACCACGGCGTAATCGCGGACCTCGCCGATACGCAAGGTGCCTTCGGCGGCCTTGGCGAACCGGTGGCGATAGCGCATGAGGCCGTGGCTTTGGCCCAGCGATTCCAGCGTCCGGGGGGCCGGCGCCGCCACCGGCCTGCCGAACAGGGGCGTGACCGCCGCCGTCTCGGTCAGCCGGAAGCGGGGAATTTCCAGCGCCTTCTGTGGCGCCGGCAGGGGGGCGAACCGCTCCGCCGGCAGATAGCGCCTCATTACCTCCAGCACTGCGCTGAATTTCGGCGTGGGGCGCCCGGCCTCATCGAGCAGTGCGTCATAGTCGTAGCTGGAGATGTCGGGCTGATAGGTTTCGGTCTTGCGATCGAAGTTGGCGCCGGCATCGAACCCGAACGACGTGCCGCCATGCGCCATGTAGAAGCTGACCGAGATCTGGCGGTCCAGCATCCATGTCAGGCTGTCGAGCAAGGGCGGCGCCGGCATGGCGGAATGCACCTCGCCGAAATGATCGAACCAGCCACCCCAGAGTTCGGTGCAGATGCGGGGACCGGACGGCTTGAACGCGGCGTAGCGCTTGAACTCCTCCTCCGCCTTGTCCGTGGTACCGAAGTTGACACCGTTGATCAGCGACGGCAGGGCGCCCTTCTCAATGACCGACGCGCCGTCCACCGTGTACAGCGCGCCGTCGAAGCCCGCCGACCGGATCTGGTCGCGCACCGCCTCCATATAGGCCCGGTCCTGCCCGAAGGAGCCGTATTCATTCTCCACCTGGGTCATCAGGACCGGCCCGCCCTTGTCGATCTCCAGATGGGCGACCTCCTGCCCCAGCCGCTTCAGCCAGCGGCCGGAAAGCTGCATGTAGGTGGGGTCCAGCGACCGGGCCTTGACGCTTTCATCCGCGAAAACCCAGGCCGGCAGTGCGCCGCCGTCCCATTCCGCGCAGGCGTAGGGACCGACGCGCAGCAGGACGTGCAGACCCTCCTCCTGCGCCAGGGCCAGCCAGGCGGACAGGTCCAGGTTGCCGGTGAAGTCATACCGCCCCGGCGCCTTTTCATGGGCGTTCCAGAAGACATAAGCGCTGAGCGTGTTCAGCCCCAGGCTCTTCAGCTTGCGCAGGCGGTCGCGCCAGTCCGCACGGGCGATGCGGGGATAGTGCAACTCCCCGGCCAGGATCTGCAGGGGCTGGCCGTCCAGCAGGAAGTGGTCGCCGTTGGTGGTGAAACGGCTGGTGCCGGCTCGCGCGGCGGTGAAAGGCGCCAGGGCGCCAGCGGTGAGACCGGCGGCGCCGGCCAGAAAGGTTCTGCGGGGGATCATGGCTGTCCGGTTTGAGAGGTGCTGGGGCGCGGCCCCGTCAGGCTTCGGCATGCGTCTCCTCCCCCTCAGCGCACGGGCGCGCGCAGCAGCGCCGGCTTGCGGGCCAGCAGGTCGATCATCAATTCCCCGAACAGGGTGTTGGCCCAGGCGAACCAGGACCGGGTGAAATGGGTGGGGTCATCCTGGTCGAAGGCCTCATGCATGAAGCCGGTACCGGCATGCGTGGCCTTCAGCCAGGCCAGGCACT
The DNA here is from genome assembly GCF_007828025.1 of Nitrospirillum bahiense. NCBI lineage: Bacteria > Pseudomonadati > Pseudomonadota > Alphaproteobacteria > Rhodospirillales > Azospirillaceae > Nitrospirillum > Nitrospirillum bahiense. Next base: position 362,039 of record NZ_VITO01000003.1, on the reverse strand, counting down.
GGCGGATCTCGGCGTCGTCGTCGCTGGTCAGGGCGCGCACGATGATGGCCATGGGCCAAATCATGCGCAGGCCTTCATGTGGGCCGCCAACACCTTCCCCGGCGGTGCCCTGGAAGAAATAGGGGTTGTCGTCGCTCCACACCCGCGCCCGGGTGCGGCGGTACAGGGGATCATCGGCAGCGCAGCAGCCCAGGTAGGGCAGGCCCAGCAGGCTGGGCACGTTGGCGTCGTCCATGAACAGGCGATTGCCGAAGCCGTCGACCTCATAGGCCCAGATGTCCTGGCCGGCCGCGTCGGACATGCGGCCATGGGCATGCACCGCCGCCTCCACCTCCGCCGCAAGGGCCAGCGCGTCCCGGGCCAGCGCTTCCTCCCCACCCACGGCGCGCCACAGGGGCGCCAGCAGGCGGAGGGCCGTGATAGCGAACAGGTTGCCGGGGATGTTGAAGGCATACAGGCAGGCGTCGTCCGAGGGGCGAAACATGGCGTGGATCATGCCCACCTTGCGCGTGGGGAAGCCGTAGCCGTCCAACGCCAAGGTTTCGGTCGGCGTCTCCGCCTTGCGCTGGAAGCGATAGGGGCCGGGGCCGTCCTTGCGCTGCTGCTGGCGCAAGGTGGCCACCACCAGGCGCATCGCCGCCCGCCATTCCTCATCGAACGGCGTCACATCCCCGGTGGCGCGCCAATAGCCATGGGCCAGGCGGATGGGATAGCACAGGCTGTCGATCTCCCACTTCCGCTCCGCCACCCCCGGCTTCATCTCCGTCAGGTCGCCCACGGCCCATTTGTTGGGGGTGGTGCCCTTGGGGTCCGGCAGGAAGGCGTTGGCGTAGGGATCGATCAGGATGCAGCGCGCCTGGCGATGGATCAGGCCGTGGAACACCTGGCGTAAAACGGCATCGTTCCTGGCCAGCGGCAGGTAGGGCCACACCTGGGCGGAGCTGTCGCGCAGCCACAGGCATTCGATGTCGCCGGTGATGACGAAGCTGTCGGCCTTGCCGTCCAGCCGCCCCAGCTCCACCGTTGTGTCCAGGGTGTTGGGGAAGCAGTTCTCGAACAGCCAGGCCAACTCCGGATCCGCGATGGCGGCCTTCACCCGCGCCAACTCCCGCTCCACCGCCGGGCTGGACACCTTGCGTTGGGCCGGCGGCGGGCGCCGGCTGGCAAGGGGGGCGGCATGGGTGCGCTTTGCCGGCAGGGCTCCTGCCAAAACGCCACCCGCCAGACCCCACAGCGTGTCACGACGGCTGATCATCCCGCGTCCTTCATTTCGGCCCCGTTCATTTTGGCAGGGCCTGGCGACCCTGGATGTCGACCGTCTTCTCGATGCCCGGAGTGAAGTCCGGCTGGCCGCCACCCACGAAAACCTGATAGCGCCCCGCCTCCACCGTGCGGTTGCCGGCGGCGTCCACGCCGCTGATGTCACGGGGCTGCACCTGGAAGGTCACGCGCTTTCTTTCCCCCGGTTCCAGGTGCACGCGCTGGAACCCGGCCAGCAGGCGGCGCGGCGCCAGGGGGCCGGACGGGGGCGTGACGTACAGCTGCGCCACCTCCTCACCCGGATGGTCGCCCACGTTCCTGACCGTGACGCTGGCCGCGAGTGGCTGGCCGGCCGGCAGATCGGTCGCGGACAGCGTCAGATCGTCATAGGCGTAGCGGGTGTAGCTGAGGCCAAAGCCGAAGGGGTACAGCGGCGTGCCCTCGAAATAGCGGTAGGTGCGCCCGGCCATGGCATAGTCAACGAACGGCGGCAGGTCGCGGACGGAGCGGTAGAAGGTCACCGGCAGGCGGCCGGACGGATTGTTGCTGCCGGTCAGCGTCTCGGCGAGCGCCCGGCCGCCGCGCTCCCCCGGGTACCAGGCGGCCAGCACGGCGTCGGCATGATCCTGCGCCCAGGTCAGCGCCACGGCGCTGCCGGACATCAGCACCACGACCAAAGGCTTGCCGGTCGTGGCTAGGGCCTCCAGCAATTGGCGTTGCGGCAGGGGCAGACCGATATCGGTGCGGTCGCCGCCGTCGAAGCCCGGCACGGCGATGCCCAGTTCCTCGCCCTCCACGTCCGGTGACAGGCCGACGAAGGCGATGATGGCGTCCGCGCCTTTGGTGGCGGCCAGAGCCGCCGCCCGCTGGACCTCCGCCGGCGCCAGCCACATCAGGCGCACACCCTGGTCCTGGCCGCTGTGCACCAGCTCCAGGCGCAGGCGGTGGGGGCTGGTACCCTCCACATGCAAGGGCACCATGAGGTCACTGTCCTTGCCGGTGCCGGGGTCGTTCAGCACCAGCCGGCCGTCCAGGTACAGGCGCACGGGGTCATGCCCTTGACAGTCGAAGCAGCGGTCCACGCGCACCGCCAGGGTGTAGTCGCCCGGCCCCGGCGGCACCAGCAGGCCGGTCCAGCGCACGGCGTAGCGGCGCGCGTCCATGCCGGGAACCGGCGGCACCTTGTCCCAGTCGAAATCGACGGTGCGGTCGGTGCGGGTCAGGCGCGGTTCGCCGCTGAAATCCAGGCTGTCGAAATAGTCGCCGGTCAGGCCAGCCTCCGCCCCGCTGCCCGCCCCCGTCTTCAGCGCCGTCTCCGGCACCACCACGGGCACACCCTCCGCCAGGGTCGACCCTTGGGCGTAGCGGACGGTGCCCACGCCCGGGGCCATGCGCAGCGCCGCCAGGGGCGTGTAGGCTTGGACGGCGGTACCGTGATAATTGGCCTCCAGCACGCCCAACGCATCGGCGTTGGGGCCGACCACCGCCAGGTTGGAGCCGGGGGCCAGCGGCAGCGCGTTGTTGCGGTTCTTCAGCAGCACGATGGATTTGCGCGCCGCCTCCAGCGCCAGGGCGCGGGCGTTCACATCGTCGATGCGCTCCGCCCCGATGTCGGCGTAAGGGTCGGCGGCGGTGAAGGCGCCCAGCCGGGCGCGGGCGGCCACGACGCGCCGCGCCGCCTGGTCCACCGCACCCTCCGTCACCAGATGCTGGCTGACGGCGGCATTCAGGTCTGCATAGGCGTAGCGGCCGCCGCCGCCGCAGTTCAGATCAGTGCCAGCCAGCAGCGCTGCGGCGGCCGAGCCGGCATTGTCGGCGCGGTAGTGGTGGAAGCGTGTCATGTCGTCCACCGCGTCGCAGTCGGACACGACATAGCCCTTGAAGCCCCAATCCCGCCGCAGCCGGCCGTTCAGCAGCTCCGGATCGGCGCAGACGGGGGTGCCGTGCAGGGCGTTGTAGGCGCACATGACGGACCCCACCTGCCCTTCGGTGACGGCTGCGCGGAAGGCCGGCAGGTAGGTCTCCTCCAGATCATGGGGCGAGACGTCGACATCGAAGGCGTGGCGCCCGGCCTCCGGCCCGCTGTGCACGACGAAATGCTTGGCGGTGGCGATGGCCTTGGGATGGGCTGGATCCGGCCCCTGGATGCCCTGGATGAAGGCCACGGCCAGCCGGCCGGTCAGGTAGGGATCCTCGCCATAGGTTTCCTGCCCCCGGCCCCAGCGCGGGTCGCGAAAGATGTTGATATTGGGCGACCAGATGGTCAGGCCCTGGTAGCGGTCATGATCGGCTTTGGGGCCGGCGGCGTTGAACTTCGCCCGCGCCTCGGTAGACACGGTATCGCCCACCCGGCGCAGCAGGTCGGTGTCCCAGGTCGCGGCCAGGCCAATGGCCTGGGGGAAAACGGTGGCGTAGCCGGCACGGGCGACGCCGTGCAACCCTTCGTTCCACCATTCGTAGGCCGGCAGATCCAGGCGCGGGATGGCGGGGGCTGCGCTTTGAATCTGGCCGATCTTTTCGGCCAGGGTCATGCGGTTGACCAGCACCTCGCTATCCGTCTGCGACCAAGCCCCGGTGGGCAGGACCAGGGACAGCAGCGCCGCCCCCAGCGCGAGAACCCGCCTCACGACCGCGCCCCCTTGGTGGCGCCGGCCAGGGAGCGCACGGACAGGGCCTGGCGCAGGGCGGCGATGTCGGCGGCACTGCGCACGGCCAGCGTCACCGTCTGGCCCGGCAGCAGGTCGAAGGCGTTGTCCGACAGGCTGGCGTCCCTGTCACCGAATTCCACCCAGACGCCACGCGCCAGGCGCTGCGCCTTGATCGTCAGGGTATAGCCGTCGGCGGCGGGCTGCAGGTCGGCGGTCAGCCCCGGATCCGTCAGGGCCAGGTCGATGGCGTCGGCGAAATAGACGATCTCGCGCGATACCGGCTGGCCGCCCTGCAGCAGTTCCACCACCGCGACGGTGCGGGCCGGATCGGCCCCCTTCAACAGGGCGGCATCCTCGAAAGTACCGACATCCGTGCTGGACAGCGGCGCCAGGGTGACCGGCGTGGTCCGCTCCTGCCGCACGGTGCCGTCCAGATCCATGACCCGCAGGCGCCATTGCACCGCCAGCGGCGCGGTCAGGTCCGACACCAAGTGGATGTCGGTCGTGCCGTTATGGCGTTGGGCCGCGGCCAGCAGCGGGGCGTAGAAGCGTCGGGCGTGGAACTGCAGCGCCTTCCACCGGCCGAAATAGTCGATGCTGGACCAGGAGGCACCCGGCCACACGTCATTCAGCTGCCAGTACAGCGAGCCCATGCTATGCGGCCGCGAGGCGCGCAGATGCTCCGCCGCCATCTGTATGCCTTCCGCCTGCATCACCTGGCTAAGGTAGACAAAGGCGGCGAAGTCTTTGGGCTCGCCATAATATTTGCGGATGTAGAACAGCAGGCGGTCATTGCCGTTGCCATTGGCGAACTTCTGGTGCGCCCGCATGACCGGCGAATTCGGGCTGGCCAGATCCTCTGCATTGGCGAAGGCGCGCACCGTGCGCATCACGGGGAAAGATTGCAGGCCGTACTCGGACTGGAAACGCGGCGTGGTGTCCAGGTAGTCCTCCAGCGGGGCGGAGCCGGACCACACCTTCCAGTAGTGCTTGTCGCCGTCGTCCATCTGGTCGGCGGGGCCGTCGAAATCGGTGCTGGGGGTGCTGGCCCAATAGGGCACGCCGCCGGCATACTTGGCAACCACGCCGCGCAGCACGTCACCAAACAGCACGGTCATGCCGGTGACGATGCGCTCCCGCTCCGCCGGGGCGATGCTGTCCTTGAACGTCTGGCGGTCGGGCCAGGATTCCCAGCCGGTCTGCACCTCGTTGTTGCCGCACCAGAGGACGATGCTGGGGTGGTCGCGCAGGCGCTTCACCTGGTCCACCGCCTCGGCCCGGCTGCTCTCGCGGAAGGCCACGTCATAGGGGGTGATGGCACCGCCGAACATGAAGTCCTGCCACACCATGATGCCCATCTCGTCCGCCAGGTCGTAGAAGGCGTCGTCCTGGTAGTGGCCACCGCCCCACATGCGCAGCATGTTCATGTTGGCGTCGCGGGCCGATTGCAGCAGGGCGCGGGCGGTTTCCGCCGGCACCCGGCTGGGGAAGCTGTCCATGGGGATCAGGTTGGCGCCCTTGGCGAAGACGGGGATGCCGTTCACCACGAACTCGAAGCTCTTGCCCCACTGGTCCGGCGCGCGGCGCAGTTCCACCTGGCGCAGGCCGGTGCGCCGCGCGGAGGTCGCCACCACCTCCGCGCCATCGCTGATGGTCGCCTTGAAGGTGTAGAGGTCGGGCGCGCCATAGCCCGCCGGATACCACAGGCGGGGATGGTCGATACGCACCGGCAGGCTGACCTGGTTGGTGCCGGCGTCCAGCGCCACGTCCTGGGTAACGGCGGGCAGCGCCGTGCCATCCGGCGCGGTGGGGATGACGGTCACGCGCACCGTGCCCGGCCGGTCGGCGGCGATCTCGAACTCCGCCCGCACAGCCGCCGTCTCGATTCCCACCTTCTGCTGATCGATGTGGAAATCGGCCAGGCGGGGGCCGTCCCAGGCCTCCAACCGCACCGGCCGCCAGATGCCCAGGGTGACGTAGCGGGGACCCCAATCCCAGCCATACTGGTAGTTGGCCTTGCGCACGTAGTTGGAGGTCTGCTTGCCCGCCGGCTCATCGCCGAAGGCGCTGTCGAACTCACCCGGCAAGGCATAGGGCTGCTTCAGCAACCAGGGTTGCAGCTTGGCGATGGGGGAGTGCAGCGCCACCGACAGGGTGTTGGCGCCGGGGCGCAGCGCCTGCTTCACCGGCACGCGCCAGCGGCGGAACATGTTGTCGGCCGACAGCAGCGGTTTGCCGTTCACGCTGACATCGGCGAAGGTATCCAGCCCCTCGAACACCAGGTCGACATGGTCATGGCGCAGCGTCGCCTCATCCACGGCCAGGGTGGTGCGGTAGTCCCAATCGGCCAGGCCGATCCACTGTAGGCCGGCCTCGGCGTCGCGGTAGAACGGGTCGCCGATGCGGCCCAGGGCCAGAAGGTCGGTCTGCACCGCGCCCGGCACGGTGGCCGTCCGCCACTGCGTCTCCCCCCCATGCGCTTTGGCGGCCGGATCCTGCGGCGCCAGGCGGAAGGTCCAGCCCTGGTCCAGATCCCGCGTCATCGGCGCCGCTTCGGCCAGGCCGGGTGCCATCAGCGCCAAGGCGAACGCCAGGGACAGGGAATGGTTCAGGGCGCGCGGCATGGGAAATTTCCTCTGGTGCGGCATCAGCTTAGTCATGGTTCGGCCTGCAGGCTGACACTTCCGATGGCATATAGCGGACCATGGATAGACGCGGTGTACGTCAGGCATAGGTCATGCTCCCCCGTCGCCACCGGCAGCGGGGTGGTCAGGGGGAACTGTACCGGCGCCCTGGCCGGCGACGGCAGGGGCATGGTGGCGGCCACCGGCCCGTCGCACCCATCCATCCGCACCACCAGCTCGCCATTGGGCGTGGTCGCAGGATGGCTGCGCACCTTGACGGCGTCATGGGCCAAGCCGTAGTTGCGCGGCAGGCGGGCCGCCTGCACCGTCAGCGCGGTGACGCCGTTCAGCCGGGCCTTGGGATAGACCCAGCAGGCGTCGAACAGGTTGACGTTGAACACAGGGCCGCGCGTGGTCGCGTCCGGTGTCAGGGGAATCCGCAGGCCCATTTCGCCCTCGGGGCAGGCCGCCAGTTCCCCACTCTGCCGTGTGCGCAGCGCACCAGCGGTCAGGTTATACCGGCGGGGGGCAGCCAGCATCTGGCCGGCGTCGCTGAACACGGCCGCGTTCAGGATGGCAGGCAGCGTGAGATGCAGCGGCGCCTCGTAGGCCGTGGACGCCGTGGTCGGCGCGCTGCCGTCGGTGGTGTAGCGGATGGTGCCGAAGCCGGCCTGGTTGGACAGGGCCACCGTGGCGGCACCGGCGGCCAGCGCGGCGTTGGGCCCACCCTCCACCGTGAAATCGACGGCGAAGGCGCTGTCGGCCGCGTCCACGCCCAGGCGACGGTAGCGGGCCAGCTGTGCCGGCAGACGCCCCAGGAAATCCCGCCAGTCGCGCCGGTCCTTGGGCGACCACAGCCCCTCCGCCAGGGCGTCGATGCGGGGGTAGATGGCGTGGGTCACATGCCACGGCGTCATCATGTATTCGGTCCAGAGGTTGCCCTGACCGCCCAGCACATGGCGGGCCTGGTTCGCGTCCAGCTCCGCCGGCAAGGCGTCGTAGGCATAGATGTCCGCCAGGGTGACGATGGCCAGGCGGCCAGACGGCTCATCATTCCGCCGGCTTTGCAGGCTGTCCAGGTACAGGGTGGGCGCCGGCGACAGGATCACATCGTGGTTCATGCGGGCGGCATCCACGGCCCCCTTGGTGCCGCGCCAGGACATGATGGTGGCCGTGGGCGGGATGCCGCCCTCCAGAATCTCGTCCCAGCCGATCATGCGCCGGCCATGGGCCGCCAGATACTGGCCCACGCGCTCGATGAACCAGGTCTGCAGCGCGTTCTCATCCTTCAGACCCAGGGCCCGCATGCGTGCCTGCACCTGGGGGGACGACTTCCACTCGTCCTTCAGCGCCTCGTCGCCGCCGACGTGGATATAGGTGGAGGGGAACAGCGCCATCACCTCATCCAGCACGGTCTGGATGAAGGTGAAGCTGGCCTCATCGACATTGAACAGATAGGGGTTCACGCCCCAATCCACCGCCACGGCGGGCCGGGCACCGGTGACGCCGATGTTGGGATAGGAGGCCATGACCGCCTGGCCGTGGCCGGGCATGTCGATCTCCGGCACGATGGTGACATGCCGCGCAGCGGCATAGGCCACCAGGTCACGGATCTGATCCTGGGTGTAGAAGCCGCCGTAGCGCGGGCTCGGCGCGTCTGGCCCGCCGACAGTGGGTGGGGTGCGCCAGGCGCCCACCTTGGTCAGGTCGGGATAGTGCTTGATCTCCAGCCGCCAGCCCTGGTCATCCGTCAGGTGAAGATGCAGGCGGTTCAGCTTGTGCGCCGCCATCTGGTCGACCAAGGCCTTGACGCTGTCCAGGGGCTGGAAGTGGCGGGCCACGTCCAGCATCAGGCCGCGCCAGGAAAAGCGCGGCCAGTCCCGTATCTCCAGCGCCGGCACCGTAACCGGGCCCTGGCTGTCCCCCTCCGGCGTCAGCAGCTGGACCAGGCTCATGGCGCCATAGAACAGCCCGGCCTCATCCCGCGCCGTAACGCGGATGCCCTGCGGCGTCACCGCCAGGGTGTAGCCTTCGGCCTGGGCCACCGGGGCGGCGGCATCCAGGGCCAGGGTGACGGCAGCGGCGCCGCCGTCCCGTACGTCCAGGGTCAGGCCCCGCACCCGGCTCACCATACCGGCCAGCAGGGTGGCCGCCTGGCGCGCCTGGACGTCACCCGCGGGCACCGCGATACCGGCGCCGGCGCCCAGGGTAAAGGTTCCTTGTCCTGGCTGGAACTCGGCTGGCATGGGAATAAGGGCGGGTGCCGTCCCAGGTGGCGATGACACTGGACCCGATCCGGCGGCAGCACTGGCCACCACCACCATCGTCATGGCCAAAGCCCCCAAAACGGCCCTCATTCCCATCCCCATTGGCCCCATCCCCATCGGCCCTATTCCCATCCGCCCAGTCCCCTCAGCTTCGTTCCTGTTCTCAGCGCTGTGCCTTGGGCAGCTCGTCCCAGACCTTGGGGTCTTCCGAGCCCAGGACCCAGGAGCAGAAGCCCTCCAGGCCATACTCCTTCACCAGGGCGTAACGGTCATGGAAGCTGCGGGCTTCCGGCATGAACACCCATTCCCGCATCTGGTCGCGGTAGAAGAAGTAAAAGGCCTCATGCTCCACCGGATCCCACTGAATCTGCGCACCATACTGCTTGGCCTGCGGGATTGACTCGTCGGCATCGAAATAGGCGCCGGCGATGTTGGACGCCTCGGTCCCGTCCGGCTTCACCGGGTTGTCGGTGTACCAGCGGTAGCCATAGAGCGGGATGCCCAGCGACAGCTTTTCCTTGGGAATGAACTGCAGGGCGTACTTCAGGTGCTCCATCACCCAGGGCATACCGGCGACCGGGCCGGGCACGGTCCAGCGGGTGTGCTCGTCATAGGTCATCAGGCAGAACAGGTCGACGGCGTCGCCGATGGCCTTGTAATCGAAGGCGCCGCGCCAGAACTCCCACATCCACTTGGAGAAGGGGCCTCGGCCGGCATGGCCCGGCGCGTTGGGCACCACGGCGATGGACAGCTTCAGGCCGGCGCCGTGCAGGGCGGTCGCCGTCTGCTTGATCAGCAGGGTGAAGGCGTCGCGGTCGGTCCAGGCGATATTCTCGAAGTCGAACTGATAGCCGATCAGGCCGTGTTCCTTGGCCTGCTGCAACAGCGAGGCGATCATGGCCTTCTTGGCCGGCTCACTGGTGATCAGTTCATGGAACTTCTGCTTGTCCACCGGCGAGATGATGGGCATCACCGGCACCTTGTTCTCGTGCGCCAGCTTCAGCACATAGGGGTTGGGCTGCCCATACACCAAGCCGTTCTGGTCGACGCCGTACCATGTGGGCACCAGCAGGTCGATCTTGTCGATGTGCTGCTCGAACGAGTTAATCGATTTTTGGGTTTCCATCATATAGAACAAGGCGGTAGGCGCCTTAGTCCCAGTGGCGGCCCCAGTAGCTGCCCAGGCGGTGGACGCGGATCCGGCGGCCACCAGCATCGACAGGCCAGCGGCCAGCGTTCCCAACAGTCGTTTCATGACATCTCCTTCAAGGCGGCCTTGACGCCGCTCACTGCATCTCGATGCGGTAGACGTAGGCGGCGATGGCGCCCGCCGGCCGCTGCGGCAGGGTCAGGTGCAGGCCATCGGCATCCTGGCGGAAGGTCAGCGTGCCGCCTCCGGTACCCAGCAGGGTCACGGCCTTCACCTTGTCCTCCGCCTTCAGGCTGTGGATCACGGCCTCCCCTTCCGCCGGCCAGCCCAGCTCGATGGCGTAGAGTGCCGTGCCCTTGGTGGTGAAGCGGAAGTCCTGGGCCGTGTAGGGCTTGGTCTTGGTTTCCTGGAAGGACCCGCTGGCCACCTCTGTCGGGCCCTCGCCGAACTGACGCCAGGGCCGGGTGCCGTAGATGGCCTCGCCATTCACCGTCAGCCAGCCGCCCATGGCCATCAGCGTGTCCTGCGCCCCTTGAGGAATGCTGCCATCGGCGCGCGGGCCGATGTTCAGCAGCAGGTTGCCGTTCTTGGACACGACGTCGGCCAGCAGATGGATCAGCGCCTGCGGCGATTTGTAGGTGTCGTTCTCGACATAGCCCCAGCTGTCGTTGCTGATGGAGGTGCAGGTCTGCCAGACGCGCGGCTGGATGCCCGGCAGCTGGCCACGCTCGATGTCCAGCACGCCGGCGCCTTCGGGGAAGGCGCCGATCTTGTAGTTGACGATGGCGGATCCGCCCAGCTTGGCCTGGCTGTTGTAGTAGTAGGCCAGGAACTTGGGCAATGTGCCGCGGAATGCCGGGTGGCCGATCCACCAGTCGAAGTAGATCAGGTCGGGGTGGTAGAGATCCACCAGCTCAGCCGACCGGGCCAGCCAGTCGCTCAGCCATGCCTGCGACACCGGCGTGAAGTCGCCGAACACGTCGGCGTCGTCCGACCCCTTCTCCTTCACCCGCAGCTGGGCGGGACCGTAGAAGTCGGCGTAGCGTGGATCATTGACGTCCGAGGGGATCTTGCGCCCCTCATCGAAGAACCAGTCATGCTCCGCCCGGTGCGACGACAGGCCAAGATGCAGGCCTTGCGCCCGCACCGCCCGCGCCAGGTCGCCGATCAGGTCGCGCTTGGGCCCCATGCGCACCGCCGACCAGTCCGACAGCCTGGTGTCGTACATTGCGAAGCCGTCGTGATGTTCCGCCACCGGCACCACGTACTGGGCACCGGCCGCCCGGAACAGGGCGGCCCAGGCGCGGGGGTCGTACTTCTCCGCCTTGAACAGGGGAATGAAGTCCTTGTAGCCGAATTTGTCCTGGGGGCCGAAGGTCTTGATGTGGTGGTCGTACTCCTTGGTGCCCTTGGTGTACATGAGGCGCGAGTACCACTCGCTGCCAAAGGCGGGAACGGAATACAGGCCCCAGTGGATGAAGACACCGAACTTGGCGTCCGCGTACCATTGCGGCACCTGATAGGTCTTCAGCGAGGCCCAGTCCGGCCGGAACGGGCCCTGTCCATCCCCCTGCTCCACCTGCCTCAGCTCGGCGGCAACGTCGGACACATGCTTGGCGCCGCGCTTTTCCCACTGCAGGTCAATTTGAGCTGGCGACAGGGTGTCGGCGGTGGGAGCGGTGGCGGGCACTGATAGTTGCTTGGCCGCGAAAGCCGCCCCTGCCGGAACGGACAACGCCGTCGCCAGCAGGCAGGCCCGGATCAGGCGCCCCCCGGTCAAGCGTGAAGAGCGGCGGATCATGGCTTGGCCTCCGGTTTGGACAGTTGAATCGGATCGGCGGGCAATGGCGCTGCCCAGCCGTGGGGGCGGTTCTGTCACCCGTCCCATTCTGCCAAATCTTTTCTTTAATTTAAAAAAGAATGGGCCGCCGCCAAAGCGCGAGGCGACGGCCCAGGGGAGGGAAGGCTTACATCTTGTAGGACATGCTGACGGAGTAAACGCTGCCGTTGCGGTAGTAACCGATCGGCGCGGCCTTCGTGCCGCTGTACGAGTAGTACAACTCGTCCAGCAGGTTCGTGGCGTTCACCGTCGCCTGCAGGTTCTCCGTGATGCTGTAGGTGGCGGAGAAGTCCAGCTGCATGTACGAGTCGGTCATGTTGTTCGAATTCAAACGACCGATGCTGGTGAAGTAGGACGAACGCCACCCCAGGCTTACACGCGCCTGCAGCGGCCCCTGCTCATAATAGGGGATGAAGTTCACCGTATGCCGTGACAGGTACGGCATGTTCAGGCCACTGGCCGTATCGGCGATCGCATAAGTGTAGTTGGTCTGGACACCAAACCCGTAGGCGATGTTCGTCTGATAAAGGGCCGAGAAGCCCTTAACATTCGCATCAGAGAAGTTTTGAGGCGTTGTGATCGAGTAATCATGAACCAGGCCGTCGCGCTGGCTGACGAGCGGCACGTTATCCTTCGTGACGCTTACAATGTACGATGAAATCTGGCGGAAGAAGAATTCGCCAGAAACCAGCGAGTCCTTATTGAAGTACCACTCGGCGGAAACGTCGTAATTGTTCGATTCATACGGCTTCAGGTTGGGGTTGCCACCACTGCCATTGAAACTGGTGTCATCCTTCGAGAAGGCGCCGGCGTAGTCGGCATAACGCGGACGGGCAATAACCTTGGCGGCGCCGAAACGAACCACCACATCGTCCGTGGCGTCATAAGCGACGTTGAAGGACGGCAGGAAGCGGCCATAACGGTTATTCGTGGTCACCGACTGATAGCTGTTGCCGTTATCACTGGTGTTCCAGAACTTTATATCGTCGTCACTGTGCACGTAGCGCACACCCAAATTACCCCGGTAATTGGTGCCGGCAAAGTTGGCCTGGACGTACGCATTCCCATTCTTCTCGGTCACCTTATATTCGGAACCATAGTCCCGATAGTAGGTGGTGTTCAGCCCATCCAGATAATTGACCACCGCTTCTTTGCTGATGGTGGAGAAGTGGATGAGGTCGCCGCTCGCATTCAGGTCGTCGAACACGCTGCTCGGCACCGGCGACGCGCCCAGACTGGTCAGGGAAACCGCGCCATTGGACATGGTCCGGCTGCCGTAGGCGCGGACCGTGTTCAGGTGGTCGGTGTATTTCACACCGGCCTGGACGCTGGTGATCGGACCCAGGTTGATATCATGGGTCACGTCCATCTGGCCGTAGGCCTCGGAGTCGGCATTCAGCTGAGCCGCGATACCGCCCGCCTGCCCACCCGCGGCCCGGGTCGACAGCGCATTACCGGACGCGGAGCCATTGGTGTAGGTGACGTTCGTGTTGGTGCCGTCATACGCAAAGCTGTACGGCGCCGACGAATAGAACGAGAGCAGGTATTCGGGGTCCTTGCCACCGAAGGCGCGGGTGTAGCCGACGTCGGTGTGGACCTTCCAATCCTTGGTCGGCGTCCAGGTGCCCGCCAAGTTCAGGCGAGCGGTCTGCACCGTCGTCTGGCGATAATTCGTGTCCAATTCGGTGTAGGCGCCATTACCCAACGTCGCGTTGGTGATCAACCCGTCCTTCACCGTGGCCGTCTGGAACGCACCCTTGCTGCCAGCCGGGTAGATAAAGCGAGACTGGCTGAAGTTGTTATAGTCGCCATGAATGTAGATGCCCGACAGATCAAAATCGAGGGTGTCGGTCGGCTGGTACTGAATGGCGGCCTGCACGCCCTCGCGTTCACGGGTCTGCTGGAAGTAGGCGGCGTTGATGCCCGCCGGGTACTTGGCGGAATTAATGTCGCCGCCCGTGACGGCCACATTCGGATTGGCGGCCGTGATGTCCTTGCCACTGCCATAACCGAAGAATTCGATACCGGCGCGCGACAGGTCTTCCTTGTCGTAAGTGCCGGCGACCATCACGCCGAAGTTGCTGGCGGCATTCTTCCAGCTGTAGAGCAGCGACCCGCGCGGATTTCCCTGCTCAGACCGCGTGTTGTACGAATAGCCGACCGAGCCGCGCAGGGTGTTGGCATCCAGATCCAGCGGCTTGCGCGTGTGGATGATGACGGTGCCACCCAGGCTGCCTTCGTCGATACGGGCTTCCGTCGACTTGTACACCTCGGCCTGGTCGATGATTTCCGGCGACAGCAGGCTGTAGTTGAACGTGCGGCTGTTCGGGTCGTTGGGGTTGCCGCCCCAGTCGGCCGAGGCGATGCTCTGGCCGTCGACCAGGATGCGGTTCAGCGCCGGGTCCGTACCCAGGATGCTGATCTTCTCGCCTTCGCCGAACTGGTGGTCGACGCTGATGCCGGGCAGGTGCGACAGGGATTCCGCCACGTTGGTGTCGGGGAACTTGCCCACGCCCTCGGCCGAAATGACGTCGACGATAGCATTCGCCTCGCGCTTCACCTCGATAGAGCGCTCCAAACTCTTGCGGATACTTGTGACAACGATCTCTTGCAGCTCGTCGTCAGCATTGGCATCCGCCGCGTACGCCTGGACGGGTATGAACGATGTCGCCCCCATGCTCATCAGCATGGTGGTAACCAAGGCATACTTCTTAATTCCCATGATGTGGTTTCCCCTGCTGCGCTTTATTTTTCTGAGTTCTGCCGATGTCTTTGATTTCGATCCGATCCGTATCGGCATTACTGCGTCGGTGTTAACGGTAACCAAAGTGCCGCAGAGCCCCGCGCTCGTCAATTTTTTTTTAATTTGCTTTCATAATTCCCTTTTTGCCCTGATGATGGGAAAAACGGGCGATGGCGGAAGTGAGGAATACCAGCAGGATGCGGGCCGGCCGGCCCATCCCGTTCGGGGACGGCGACAACGCCCCCGACGCTGATCTGCCCACCCGTTCCATTCACGATCACGGACAAGGATGGCGCCCATGGCCCCTGTGAAACCGTCCCCTTCCCCGCATCAGAACCGCGCATCCATGGTCGTCATCGGGGTTCTGTTCTTCATCTTCGGCTTCGTCACCTGGCTGAACGGGCCGCTGATCACGTTCGTGAAACTGGCGTTCACGCTGGACGACGTGAACGCCTTCCTGATCCCCATGGTCTTCTACTTGTCCTACCTGTTCCTTTCCCTGCCCTCCTCCTGGGTGCTCCGGCGGACGGGCATGAAGAAGGGGATGGGGGCCGGGCTGTTCGTCATGGCCATCGGCGCAGCACTTTTCGGCGAATGCGCCACGATTCGGGTCTATCCCGGCGCGCTGGCCGGCCTGTTCGTCATCGGCGCCGGCCTGTCGCTGCTGCAGACGG
The DNA here is from genome assembly GCF_007828025.1 of Nitrospirillum bahiense. NCBI lineage: Bacteria > Pseudomonadati > Pseudomonadota > Alphaproteobacteria > Rhodospirillales > Azospirillaceae > Nitrospirillum > Nitrospirillum bahiense. The sequence goes on along the minus strand of NZ_VITO01000003.1, from coordinate 346,833 downwards.
CGGCCAATCCCTACATCAGCATCCTGGGCCCCATCGACAGCGCCGCCCAGCGCATCGCCGTCATGGGCATCTGCAACAAGGTGGCGGGCATGCTGGCGCCGGTGGTCATCGGCGCGCTGGTGCTGAGCGGCATCGACACCCTGGACCAGCAGGTCAAGACCGCCCCCACGCCGGAGGCACGGGAGGCACTGCTGTCCGCCTTCGCCGCCAAGATTCACCTGCCCTACCTCGCCATGGCGGCGCTGCTGGCCCTGCTGGCCATCTGGGTGGTCCGCTCCCCCCTGCCGGAAATCTCAGCCGACTCCAATGCCGGCGGCGGGCCGCGGGACGGCGATACCCCGCCCTTGAGCCGCATTCCCCATCTATGGCTGGGTGTGCTGTGCCTGTTCCTTTATGTGGGGGTGGAGGTCATGGCCGGCGACGCCATTGGCACCTACGGCCATGGATTCGACCTGCCGCTGGATGAGACCAAGTTCTTCACCTCCTTCACCCTGGCGGCCATGCTGGCGGGCTATCTGGGCGGCCTGGTGCTGATTCCCCGCGTACTGTCGCAGGAACGATATCTGGCCCTGTCCGCGGCCCTGGGCGTGGTGCTGACCGTCGCGGCCTATGTCACCCATGGCTACGCCTCCGTCGCCTGTGTGGCGGCGCTGGGCTTCGCCAACGCCATGATGTGGCCCGCCATCTTCCCCCTGGGCATCCGCGGCCTGGGCCGGCACACGGAGATCGGCTCCGCCTTCATGGTCATGGGCATCGCCGGCGGCGCCGTCCTGCCCCAGCTGTTCGTGCAGCTGAAGCAGCACTTCCCTTTCCAGGCCGTGTTCCTGGCCCTGATGGCGCCGGCCTATCTCTACATCCTGTTCTTCGCCCTCTACGGCCATCGCGTCGGCCGCAAGGCCGCCACCGCGGTTCCCTCCCTCGCCTGATCCTTATCGCTTCTTCTGAAAAAGCTCATGATATCCGATCGCTATTATTTAGGCGTCGATGGCGGCGGCACCAAATGCCGTGCCCGCCTGCGCGCCGCCGACGGCACGCTGCTGGGTGAAGGCCTGGGCGGCCCCGCCAACATCCGTCTCGGCCTTGACCGGGCTTGGGCCAGCATCATGGAGGCCGTCCAGGCGGCTCTGGCACAGGCTGGCCTGGACGCCGCCGTCTTTCCCCGGCTGCACGTCGGCCTGGGTCTGGCCGGCATCGTCACGGCGGCCGACAGCGTGCGCACCCGCGCCGCGGCCCCCAGATTCGCCAGCGTTTCCGCCGAGACGGACGCCCACGCCGCCTGCCTGGGCGCCTTCTCCGGCCGGGACGGCGCCATCCTGATCGCCGGCACCGGCAGCGCCGGCTATGCCTTGATCAACGGCCAAGGCCACGCCGTCGGCGGCTGGGGTTTCGAGGTCTCCGATGAAGGCAGTGGCGCCAGCATAGGCCGCGAAGCCATCCGCGTCGCCCTGCGCGCCCATGACAACCTGGCCCCGGAAACCGGCCTGACCCGGCAAATCCGCCAGCGGCTGGGTGGCTCGCCCGCCGCCATCGTCGCCTGGGTGAACGATGCCGGCCCCGCCGACTATGGCCGCCTGGTCCCGGATGTCTTGGCCCACGCCGCCAAGGGCGACGTGGTCGCCTGCACCATCATCGCCAAGGCCGCCAAGGAGCTGGAGACCTATATCCGTCACCTGCACGCCCTGGGCGCTCCGCACCTGTGCCTGATGGGCGGGCTGTCCGCCCCGCTGACCCCGTGGCTCAGCCCCTGGGCACGGTCCCTGTTGGCCGCCCCCGAGGGCGATGCCCTGGAAGGGGCCTTGCTGATGGCCCGCCTGAACATCCCCTCCCCCATCGCCAAGAGCGCCCTGCCATGACCCTTGACACCCTGATGGCCCCCCTTATGGCCAGCGAGGCCGCTGAAACCCCGGACGCCCTGCGCCGGCAAATCGACCGTTGCGCCCCCCTGTTCCAGGATCTGGGCGAGCGCCTGCGCCGCCTGGCGCCACGCTTCGTCGTGACCGGTGCCCGGGGCAGCAGCGACCACGCCGCGACCTACGGCAAGTACCTGATTGAAACGCAGCTGGGCCTGCCCGTGGCCTCCATCGGTCCGTCCGTGGTGTCGCTGTACCAGACGCCCCTGCACCTGCAGAACAGCCTTTACATCGCGGTGTCGCAATCGGGACGCAGCCCCGACCTTTTGCGCCTGACGGAGACAGCCAAGGCCGGCGGCGCCTTGACCGTGGCCTTCGTGAATGACGAGACCTCGCCCCTGTTCCAGATGGTGGACGTGGCCATCCCGCTGTGCGCCGGCCCGGAAAAGAGCGTCGCGGCGACCAAGTCCTATCTGACCTCGCTGTTCGCCTTCCTGCAGATGGTGGCGTATTGGAAGGCGGACCCGGCCCTGCTGGCCACGGTCGCGGACGCCCCCGGCTGGCTGGAAAAGGCCATGGCGCTGGATTGGTATCCCGGCCTATCGCACCTGGCGGCCGTACGGGGGCTCTACATCATCGGCCGCGGGCTGGGCGCCGCCGCCGCCCAGGAAATGGCCCTGAAGTGCAAGGAGACCAGCCGCCTGCATGCCGACGCCTTCAGCGCGGCCGAGGTCATCCATGGGCCCCTGGCCCTGGTGGGTCCGGACTTCCCCGTCCTGGCGCTGACGCAGGATGACGCGACCCTGGCCCCCACCAGCGATGCCATCCGCCGCATGGTCGGCCTGGGCGCCACCGTGCTGTCCACGGCGGGCGACATTCCGGGCGTGGTGGCGCTGCCCGCGGTGGCCGGCGTGCCGGCGGAACTGGCCCCGCTGACGGCGGTGCAAAGCTTTTACATGGGCATCCACCGCATCGCCACCGACCGGGGCCTGAACCCCGACGTTCCCCCCAACCTGGCCAAGGTGACGGAGACGGTCTGACATGCGCCATCTTCTGACGGGGGCCCGGCTGTTCACCGGCGACGTGCTGCTGGACGACCACGCGCTGCTGCTGGCGGGGACCGAAATCCTGGACATCGTGCCGGCCGTCGCCAGTGTTGCGGGCGCGGCCCGGGTGCCCCTGCCCGAGGGCAGCCTGCTCGCCCCGGGCTTCATCGATACCCAGGTCAACGGCGGCGGCGGCGTGCTGTTCAACGACACGCCCACCGCCGCCGGCGCGCTGGCCATCGCCGCCGCCCACCGGCGGTTCGGCACCACGGCGCTGCTGCCCACCGTCATCACCGACGACCTGAACACCATGATGGCCGCGGCGGAAGCGGCTGCCGAGGCAGCTGCCGTACCCGGCGGCGGCATCATCGGCGTCCACCTGGAAGGTCCGTTCCTGAACCCGGAACGCCGGGGCGTGCACAAGGCGGCCCACATCCGCCGGCCCAACGGCGTCGACCTGGACCGGCTGTCCGCCCTGCCCCGCCACTTCGGCGACCTGGGCCGGGTGCTGCTGACCCTGGCGCCGGAACAGGTGGACGATGGCGACATCGCGCGGCTGGTGCGCGCCGGGATCGTGCTGGCCGGGGGGCATTCCGCCGCCAGCCATGAACGCACGCAAGCGGCCTTGCGCGCCGGCCTGCGCGGTTTCACCCACCTGTTCAACGCCATGCCGCCCATCAGCAACCGGACACCAGGCATCGCCCTGGCGGCCATGACCGCCAAGGACGCCTGGTGCGGCCTGATCGTCGACGGCGTGCACGTGCATCCCGACCTGCTGGCGCTTGCCCTGGCCGCCAAGCCCCGGGGCAAGATGATGCTGGTCACGGACGCCATGCCGCCCACCGGCACAGACGCAACCACCTTCACGCTGTATGGGGAGCGCATCCACCGGCGCGATGGGCGGCTGGTGACCGATGACGGGGTGCTGGCCGGCGCCGATATCGACATGGCGCAGGCGGTGCGCAACGCCATGCGCCTGCTGGGCGTGGAACTGGAAGAGGCGCTGCGCATGGCGTCGCTTTACCCCGCGCGCTTCCTGGGCATGGACGGGCGTCTAGGGCAACTGGCCGCCGGTTTCCAAGCCGACCTGGTGCTGCTGGACGCGCAGCAGCGGGTCCTGGGCACCTGGGTCGCCGGCCAGCGGGACGGCGCGAATGCTCCCGCCTGAGCGATCGGGAATCCGGACAGGGACATTATATTTTATATGCTATCCTACTGTACAAATGTGCAATGAACTTTCTTCGCCCGACCGTAATTGCGTCATTGTGTCCCTGACAGCGGTGTCTCATCATCGGGTGGAATAAAGAAATTAATTTGAATAAGGGAACCCGGCCGCATGCAGCCGCCCCTCCTCCCCCATCAGACCGAGCTTCATCCCACGCTGGGGGCCAGCCTTTCCGGCACGAATCTGGAGCGCGCCGGCGACCATAACCAGCGGGTCATGCTACAAGCCATTCGCGTCAGCGGTCCCCTGACCCGGGCAGACTTGGGGCGAATCACCGGCCTCACGCCACCGGCCATCGCCAATATCACCCGACGCCTGCTGAACGAAAGTCTCATTCTAGAAGTCGGCCGATTGCAGGGCACACGGGGGCAGCCCGCCATGCGCCTGGCCATCAATCCGGACGGTTGTTTCGCCATTGGGGTCAATGTCGACCGTGACCATGTGACCCTGGTGGTCCTGGACCTGCTGGGCCAGGTGCGGCACCGCGCCGTGCTGGAGGTGGACTTCCCCCTGCCCGACGCCGTCGCCGCCTTTTTCAAGTCGCAGGTAGAGGAATTGGTGGAAAGCCAGGGCTTCCCCCGCAACCGCCTCATCGGCGTTGGCGTGGCACTACCCGATGACCTGGGCCGGGTGAACCTGCCCAACCGGCCCAAGAGCTTCGAGGCGTGGAGCACAACTGACATCCCCAACCTGTTCACCGCCACCCTGCCGCTGCCGGTGTTCGTGGAAAACGACGCGGCGGCGGCGGCACTGGGGGAACTGCAGTTCGGCTACGGCCTGCGCGACCCGAGTTTTTTCTACGTGCTGATCAACCAGGGCCTGGGCGGCGGAATCGTCATCGACGGCCAATATTTTCGGGGCGCCCAGGGCCGTAGCGGCGAATTGGGATTCCTGCCCATCACCTCCCCCCGCACGCCGGCGCGGACGTTGGAGGAGGCGGTGTCACTCTCGGCCCTGTGCGCCTATATGGCCGCCCGGGGCCGCGCCGTCACGCGGCCGGAACAGCTGCTGGATCTCGACACCGTGGGCCAGCAGCTGCTGAACGATTGGCTGGACCTGGCCGCCGAGTTGCTGACCACGCCCATTGTGGCGGTCAGTTGCCTGGTGAACCCAGAGGCGGTGTTCTTCGGCGGCCGCTTGCCGGCCCCGCTGATCGACCGCCTGGCGCAGATGATCAACGACCGCCTGTGGGCGCACTCGGGCGCCATCCCCGTCATCGTTCCCGTCCGCCGCGCGGCCACGGCCGTCGACGCGCCGGCGGTGGGAGCGGCCTTGTTGCCCTTCAATGACCGTCTGCTGCCCTCCCGGACCACTCTCATGAAAACGGCGGCCGACTGATTGTATTAATTATTTCATTTTGCCTTTTTAATGATATGGTTTGGTTAGGGAGACATCCGAAGGCCTCGAGCAAGGGAGGGGGCCCGGACATCGCACCATTCCCCCATCCGTTACCAGACGGCCTGCGAGAGGGCTTACGCATGATTCAAATCGGGGTCGATTTCGGCGGCACGAAGATCGAGGCCGCCGCCCTGGATCTCAACGGCCGCTTCCTATCGCGGCTGCGCGAACCCAATCCGGGCAGCTATGACGCCGCCATCGCCACCATCTGCCGCCTGATCCAAAGGGTGGAGGCGGAAGCGGGCACGCAGGGCACCGTGGGGATCGGCGTCCCAGGCTCGATTTCCCCCCAGACCGGCCTCATGCGCAACGCCAATTCGGTTTGGCTGAACGGCCGCGTCTTTCACAGCGACGTCGCCGCCGCCCTGGGCCGTGAGGTCAGGGTGGCCAATGACGCCAACTGCCTGGCCCTGTCCGAGGCCGTGGACGGCGCCGCCGCCGGCGCGCGCATCGCCTTCGCCGTCATCCTCGGCACCGGCTGCGGCAGCGGCCTCGTGATCGATGGCCGCCTGATCGAGGGCGCCAACGGACTGGCCGGGGAATTGGGCCATATCTCCTTGCCTTGGCCCAAGGCGGATGAGGTGCCGGCGCCCGACTGCTGGTGCGGCAACAAGGGCTGCCTGGAAACCTGGGTGTCTGGCACTGGTTTGAGCCGGGAGTTCCGGGCGGTCACCGGCCGCAAGATGGATGCGGAGACCATCATCCAGAGCATGCGCCGCAACGAGCCGGAGGCCGTCGCCGCCTTTGATCGCTTCATCGACCGGCTAGGTCGCGGCCTGGCCGTGGTCAGCAACATCGTCGATCCGGACGTCTTCGTCTTCGGCGGCGGCCTGTCCAACGTCACCGAAATCTATGACCGGCTGGCCGGCGCCATCCGCCCCTATCTCTTCACCGATGTCTGGGAAGCGAAACTGGTCCCGGCCCGGTGGGGTGACTCCTCCGGCGTGCGCGGCGCCGCCCGACTGTGGGAACGCGCGCTGTAATGCTGCCCCCTCGGCACTGGGCTGCGCTGGTCATGACCGCCATGGCCGCCACCGTGTCTCTCACCGCGCAGGCCGCATCCCCCCTGGACTTGTCGGCGGCCGTGGTCATGGCCCCCGGGGTCAAGGGGCCGGAGGCCGCCGCCGTCGACATGCTGGTGGATGAGGTCCGCAAGCGCACTGGCGTTGCCTGGTCCCAGGTGGCGGTGGCGCCCGACGCGCCGGCCCGCATCGTCATCACGCATGCGATTGGCAGACCGGAAGGCTATCGCCTCACGACACGACTGCAGGGACAGCGGACCGTGCTGACGATCGAGGGCAACGACAGCCGGGGCGTGCTGTTCGGCATCGGGCACCTGCTGCGCACCCTGTCAATGACCCCGGGCCACATCGTCCTGGACCAACCACTGAACCTGTCCACCAGCCCGGACCAGCCGGTGCGCGGCCACCAGATCGGCTATCGCTACAAGAACAACACCTATGACGCCTGGACGCTCCCGCAATTCGAGCAGCAGATCCGCGACCTGGCGGTGTTCGGCGCCAACGCTGTGCAGTTGATCGCCCCGGCGTCGGACGACGAACCCAGCAGCCCACTGTTTCCGGCGCCGGCCCTGGAGACCACCCTGGGCATCGCCCGCCTGCTGGACAAATACGGCCTGGATTGCGACCTGTTTTACCCGGAAATGCGCCAGGACTATGCCGATCCGGCCACGGTGGCCGCGGAACTGGCGGCGTTCGAGGATCTGGTGCGGCGCTTCCCCCACCTGCACGCCGTCTACGTCCCGGGCGGCGATCCGGGCCACACGCCGCCGGACCTGCTGTTCCCTCTGCTGGAGCGGCAGGCGCGCATCCTCCGGCGGTATCACCCCGGGGCCCAGCTGTGGGTATCGGGCCAAGGATTCGATCAGGCGCACTATGAAGCCTTCTATCGCCTGCTGGCCCGACGCCCAGCCTGGCTGACCGGCGTGTTCTTCGGCCCGCAGTCGCGCGATCCGCTGCCCCGGCAGCGCGCCCGCATTCCCCGGGCCTATCCCATCCAGTTCTATCCCGACATCGGCCACACCCTGCACGCCCAGTTCCCCGTGCCGCACTGGGATCCCGCCTTCGCCCTGCTGGAGGGGCGGGAGCCCATCAACCCCCGCCCCCGGGACGAAACACTCATCTTCCGCCACTTCGCCAGCCTGACGGCCGGGTTCGTGACCTATTCGGAAGGGGTGAATGACGATGTCAACAAGGTGCTATGGACGCGCCTGGGCTGGAACGCCGCCACCCCACCGGAAGAAACGCTGCGCGACTACGCCCGCTATTTCCTGGGCGGAGCGGAGGGGGAGCAACTGGCCGCCCTGATCCCGGCGCTGGAGCGCAACTGGACAGGCCCCATCAAGGACAACAGCGGTATCGCCGCCACGCTGCAGGCCTTCCAGGGCCTGAAGGAACGTCCGGGACTGAAGGACAATTGGCGCTTCGAGTCCCTGCTCTATCGTGCCATCTACGATGCCTACGCCCAGGCGCGGGCCGGAGCGGAGGCACGGCGCGAGGCCCAGGCCCTGGATGCCCTGGCCCAGGTATCCGCCCGGGACAGCCGCGACGCCATGGCGGCGGCGACCGCCGCCCTCGCCCAGCCCGACGATGGCGAAACCGGCCGCCTGCGCGACCAGCTGTTCGACCTGGCCGGCCGCCTTTATGCGCATGTGGGACTGCAACTAAGCGTCACTCTCTACGGCGCCTCGGGCGTCGAGCGGGGCGCCAACCTGGACCGGGTGGACACCGGCCTGAACGACCGTGTCTGGTTGATACGGCGCTTCGCGGACATCGCCCAACTGCCGGATGAGACGGCGCGCCAGGCGCGCCTGGCCGAGATCGTCACCTGGCGGCAGCCGGTACCCGGCAGCCTGTACGATGACCTGGGGGATCCGGCGCATGAGCCGCACCTGGTGCGGGGCAAGGCCTATAGCCAGGATCCGGAACTGTACGACAGCGCCATCGACGGCATCGCCGACCGGACGCCGGATGACGGCTGGCGCCGGTCCTGGATCACCTATGCCGAGACGCTGTATGAGCGCCCCATCCACCTGCGATACCGGCATCTGGACCCCAAGCGCCATTACACCCTGCGCGTCACCTACGCGGGCGAGGATTACGCCCTGCCCATGCGTCTGATGGCCAACGGCGGCATTGAGATCCATGCGGCCCTGCCGCGGCCGGCGAACCCGGCGACCCTGGATTTCGACATTCCCCAACGGGCCACCCGCGGCGGCCGGCTGGATCTGGAATGGACGCGCCCCCCAGGCCTGGGCGGCGGCGGGCGGGGGCACCAGGTGGCCGAGGCCTGGCTGATCCCCCGGCCTTGAGTCCATCAGCGGGTCACGACACCCAACTCGGCGAAGGCCACCTGGCCCTCGCCCCCAGCAGCTCGGGTGATTTCCAACCGCAGGAAACGGCCGGTGCGCACCTCGGGGAACATCACGCGCTGCTCACCCGTGTTGGCGGCAATGTTGGCGAACTCCCCCGCCACCACCGGCCCCCAGGTTTTGCCATCGGCGCTGACCTCGATTCGGTAGTCGCCCGGCGCGCCCACCCCTGGGGGACGCTGGCCCGCCGGCAGCAGGGTGATGCCCTTCAGCGGGCGCATGGCCGCCAAATCCACCACAACCTCATGGGGCAAGTCCCGCCCCCCGGTGACCCACAGGCTGCCGGGGTCCTCATCGATGATCGCCTCGGCCCCCGGTGCCGTGGCCGACACCACCCGCCAGTCCACCTTGGACACGTCGAACCGGCGCATGGCGACGCCGCTGCTGGCACCGGTCCGCGGCAGGTGGCAGATGGCCTGGACGATACCGCCCTCCGGTAAGGGGAAGGGGTCCTGGTAAAGGGGAGAGCGCAGGGTCGGAACCTCGCCATCGGTGGTGTAGTGCAGGATGGCGCCCGGAATGTCGCTGGATAGCGCGATTAGGCCGTGGCGGTCGCGGCGGATGCCCGGCTCCTCCACCAGGTCGGGCAGACGGAACAGCGCCACCTCGCGGAGGGCCGGGCAAGCGTCCGCGTCCAGGATGCGCAGGCGCAGCCGAGTGGTGCTGACCGGGGCGGGCAGGCGCACCAGGCGCTGACTGCCGATGGCGGTGTGGCGGGCGAGTTCCGCCCAGTTGCCCTGCCCCTCGTCCCAAACCTCCAGCGTGAAGGCGCCGATCCGCTGGCCCAACGGCAGATATTCGCGCAGGCGCACGACGTTGAAGGTGCGCGCCTGGGACCATTCCAATGTAAGGTCGGCTGCGCGGGCGGCATCGGGCGGCGCCCAATAACTGTCCGCCCGCCCGTCTAGGACGTTGCCAGGGTCAAAGCCCGGCCCACGCGCAGCGCTGGCTTGGACCATAGCCCCCTGGGCCAGGTCGGTGCCGAAGGTGGCGCGCAGCACGTCACCCCAGCCCTTCAGCACGGCCGCGTCATGGTCCGGGATGCGGCCGCTCCGGTCAGGGGGCAGGTTCAGGATCAGGTTGGCGCCCCGGCCGACGGACTCGAAATAGATCCGCGTCAGGCGCCCCACCGACTTCACATCGGCATCCTCGCGCGCGTGCCAGAACCAGCCTGGCCGCAAGGAAACGTCCACCTCCGCCGGGCGCCAGTGCGCCCCGCCGCGCACGCCATGCTCCCCAATCTCCTGGGTGTAGGGGGTATCGCCCACCGTCGCGCGGCAAGGGTCGCCGGCATACCCTTCCTCATTGCCCACCCAGCGCGCATCGGCGCCCCAGGGCCCATGAACGTCACGGCCCCAATTACCCCAGATGACGGCGTCCGGCTGGTATTGCCGCACCAAGGCCCAGGTGTTGGTCCAGTCGTAATAGCTTTCGGCGTCGATGGAGCGCTTTTCCCGCGCCCCGCCGTAAAAGCCGTCGCCCCCGTTGGCACCGTCGAACCACATCTCGAACAGGGGGCCGTAGCCCGTCAGCAGCTCACGCAGCTGATTGCGGTAATAGGTGATGTAGGCGGGCCGGCCATACTCCGCATGGTTGCGATCCCAGGGGGAAAGGTAAAGGCCGAACCGCAGGCCGGCCCGGCGGCAGGCGGCCGCCATCTCCCCCACGATGTCGCCCTGCCCGTTCTTGTAGGGGCTGTTGCGGATGCAGTGCTCGGTATACCGCGTGGGCCAGAGGCAGAAGCCGTCGTGGTGCTTGGCGGTCAGGATCAGGCCCGTCAGACCCGCCGCCTTGGCGGTCCCGGCGATCTGGTCGGCGCTGAAGTCCGTGGGGCTGAACAAGGCCGGCGATTCATCGCCATAACCCCATTCCCGGTCGGTGAAGGTGTTGATGCTGAAATGGACGAAGGCGTAGGCCGCCATTTCATGCCAGGCCAGCTGCCGTGCCGTCGGTACCGCCCCCCAGGGCTGCGGCGCCGGCACCTGCCCTGCCGAGGCGCCCACCAGGGACAGCGCGCTGGAGGCGGCACCGGTCGCCAGGACGGCACGGCGCGACGGCAGAAACGGGCGGGACATCGGCTGGCTCCCCGGCACGGCTTATCATTAATGAAACTGAATTAAATTAATGATGCCATGCCTGCGGGCGCGTTTAAAGGCCTAAACCCGCGTCGCGGTGAAGGAGGACGGCCGATCCTCCGCCGCGGCACCGAAGCGGGGGTTGGGTTTGGGTCCCATGGTGAAGACCAGGCGGCCACCCTGCACCAGGTCGGCATGACGGATCCAGGTGCGGGTGTAAGATTTGCCCTGCCAGGTGACAGATTGGATGTAGGGGCTGTCCGGGGCGTTGCCGGCGGCCTCGATGGTCAGGGTCCGCCCCTCGCCCACCGTCACGTCCACCCGGTCGAACAGGGGGGAGCCGAAGACGTAAATCGGGGTGACGGGATCGACGGCGTACAGGCCCAGCGCGCTCATCAGGTACCAGGCGCTCATCTGCCCGCAGTCCTCATTGCCGGCCAGGCCGTCGGGATCCGCCCGGTACATGGTCTTCAGCAGGCTGCGCACACGCGCCTGGGTCTTATGATGTGCACCGGTGTAGGCGTAGAGGTAGGCGATGTGGTGGCTGGGCTCGTTGCCGTGGGCGTACTGGCCCACCAGGCCGGCGATATCCGGGGGCGCATCGTCCGGCAGGTCGGAACTGGTGGTGAACAGCTCATCCAGCTTGTTCTCGAACGCCGCCGGGCCGCCGAACATCTCCATATAGCCGTAGATGTCATGCTGGTTCAGGAAGGTGGCCTGCCAGGCGTTGCTTTCCGTGAAGTCGCGCCACTTGCGGCTATGCCCCATGCCGCGCGGGTCGAAGGGCTGGGCCCAGCTGCCGTCGGTGAAGCGTGGGCGCATGAAGGTCATGTCGCGGTCGAACAGCTTGCGGTAATTCAGGGAGCGCTGGCGCAAGGCCTTGGCGTCGTCCGCCGCCCCCACGGCATCGCCCAGGCGGGCGATGGCCCAGTCGTCATAAGCGTATTCCAGCGTCTTGCTGACCGCCTCTTCCACCGTATCGCTGGGGATGTAACCCAGGCGTCGGTATTCCGGCAGGCCGCTGGTCTGGCCCTGGAAGGCCTGCTTGCGGAAAATGGGCCAGGCCGCCTTGTAGTCGACGCCGGGTATGTTCTTGGCCGCCGCCTCGGCCACCACCACCGCCGAGTGCCAGCCGATCATACAGCCCGTTTCAGTGCCCTGTAGGGGCCATACGGGCGGGCCGGCGGGGCTTTCCTCCGCCATGCGCACCAGCCCACCGACGATGTCGCCCACTCGGCTAGGCGGTTGGGCCAGAGTGAACAGCGGATGCAGGGCGCGATAGGTGTCCCACAGCGAATATGTGGAGTAGTTGTTGGCCCCTGCCGGCAACTGGCGCACCGTGCTGTCCATGGCGCGGTAGCGGCCGTCCACGTCGCTGAACAGGGTGGGCGCCAACAGGGCATGGTAGAGGGCGGTGTAGAAGATCTTGATGTCGGCGGCATCACCACCCTTGGTGATGGCCAGTCGGCCCAGCTCCGCCTCCCACGCCGCGGCCGCCGCTGCGCGCACGCCGTCGAAATCCCAGCCGGGGATTTCCGTGTCGAGGTTGCGCAGGGCGCCGTCGATGTCCACGGCCGACAGGCCCACCTTGACCAGCAGCGGGCTGCTGTGGGCGTCGGACAGGTCCAGCACGCATTTCAGCGCCGCCCCTTCGACACCCTGCGCGCCCTCCGGCATGGCGTGATCGTTGCTGTAGAACCGCGCGCCAGCGAAGGGGCGTGACAGCTTCATCGCGAAGTAGATGACCCGCCCCTGCCCCCATTGATGGACATGGCGCCCGCCCACCAGCGTGTCCTTGCCCACCAGGCGCAGCGAGGCGCCAGTGATGCGGGTGACGGAGCCGGCAGGGTCCTGGAAGCCGTGGGCGAAGTCGATCAGCAGGTGCGCACCGGCCGCGTCGGGGAAGCGATACCGGTGCAGGCCCGCCCGCTTTGTGGCCGTCAACTCCGCTTCAATGCCGCTGTCCTTCAGCCGCACGCGGTAAAAGCCGGGCGTCGCCTGTTCGTCCGCATGGTCGAAACGGGCGCGGTACCCTTCATCCGGGCTTTCCGGCGTGCCGGGGTCCAGGCGCACAGGCCCAACCCGGGGCACCACCAGCACGTCCAGCATGTCGCCCACGCCGGTGCCGCTGAGATGGGTGTGGGAAAAGCCCAGAAGGCTGCGATCCTGGATGTGATAGCCGGAGCAGGCGTCCCAGCCGGCGGTGTTGGTGTCGGGGCTCAGCTGCACCATGCCGAAGGGCACGGTGGCGCCGGGGTAGGTGTGGCCATGGCCGCCGGTGCCGATGAAGGGATCGACATGGCGGCAAAAGCCCCCGCCTGCTTTGGACCCCGTGCCGGCGAACGCGGTGCCGACACCGCCCGCCAGCGGCACCAGGGCCGTGGCGGCCACACCGCCCAGCAGGTCACGCCGTGTCATCATGGAAAGGCCCTCCGTCATCATCGGCTCAGGTCAAAGGCTGGCGCAGCAGCGCCGGCTTGCGCGCCATCAGGTCCAGGATCAGTTCGCCGAACAGGCTGTTGGCCCAGGCGAACCAGGGTCGGGTGAAATGGCCGGGATCGTCCTGGCCGAAGGCCTCGTGCATGAAGCCGGTACCGGCATGCGTGCCCTTCAGCCACACCAGACACTGGCGGATTTCCGCGTCGTCGTCGCTGGTCAGGGCCCGCACGATCAGGGACATGGGCCAGATCATACCCAGGCCCACATGCGGCCCGCCGACACCCTCCGCCGCGCGGCCCCGGAAGAAATAGGGGTTGCGGCCGCTCAACACCCGTTGCCGGGTACGGCGGTACAGCGGATCCCGGGCGTCGCAGCAGCCGAGATAGGGCAGGCTGAGCAGGCTGGGCACGTTGGCGTCGTCCAGGAACAGGGCGTTGCCGAAACCGTCGACCTCATAGGCCCAGACCTCTTGCCCCTCCCCATCCGCCATGCGGCCGTGCCGCGCCAGCGCGGCCACGACAGTGTCCGCCAAGGCACCGCAGTCCGTGGCGAGATCGGCATCGCCATGGATGGCCTGCGTCATGTCGGCCAGCTGGCGCAGGCTGACGACCGCGAACAGGTTGGCGGGGATGAGGAAGGGGAGGACGCAGGCGTCGTCCGACGGGCGGAACATGGAGTGGATCAGTCCGACCTTGGCCGTGGGCGCGCCGTAGCCGTCCAAGGGCAGCGTGTCGCTGGGCGTCTCACTGGCGCGCTGGAAGCGATAAGGGCCGGGGCCATCCAGCCGCTGCTGCTCACGGAAGGTGCGCACCACCTGGGCCATGGCCTGGCGCCAGGCGGCGTCGAAGGGGACGGTGTCGCCCGTCGCCCGCCAATAGCCGTGGGACAGGCGGATGACGTGGCACAGGCTGTCCACCTCCCACTTCCGCTCGGCCACCCCAGGCTTCATCTCCGTCATGTCCTCCTTGGCCCAGCTCAAGGGCGTGGCGGCGTCGGTGTCGCGGCTGAAGGCGTTGGCGTAGGGGTCGATCAGGATGCAGCGCGTCTGGCGGCGGATCAGTCCTTGGTAGAGGTGGCGCAGGGCCGCGTCCCGCCGCGCCAGCGGCAGGTAGGGCCACACCTGGGCGGAACTGTCGCGCAGCCACAGGCAAGGAATGTCGCCGGTGATGACGAAGGCGTCGGGCCCGCCATCCAGGGATCCTAAGGATACCGTGGTGTCCAGGGTGTTGGGATAGCAGTTCTGAAACAGCCAGTAGAGTTCCGGGTCGGCGATGGCGGCACGGGCATCCCGTATCACCGCCTCCACCGCCGGGCTCATGCAGCCCCGGGCGGCGGGTGCGGGGCGCCGGGAAGCCAGAGGGGGCGCGCCAGCGGCACGAAGCGGGCCGGTGAGGCCCATACCCACGCCGGCCACAGCCATAGTCAGCACATCTCGGCGGTTAGGCATGCACATCCCATGTCCGGGCCCCGTAATGGGAATGGGCCGGTTCCGCCGGCCTCATCCCCTGCAGAATAGGGAAAGGCCCTGGTGACCGCCACCAGGACCTTTCGTCTCAGCGCAGGATCAGTAGCTGTACTTCATGCTGACCAGGATGGTCCGGCCCGTCTCCACCACGTCGGAGATGGCCAGGCTTTGCTTGCCGATGTGCGACCAGTAGGAGACATCGTCGAACAGGTTGGCCACCGACAGGTCGGCCCGCACGCCATAGCCGAAGTCGTAGCCGGCATGCAGGTCCACCCGCTGGGACGAACGCACCCACAGGTCATCCCAGCTGCTGCCCAGGCCCAGGTAGTCGTACTGGGCCACATAAGCGCCGGTGTAGTGGTAGATCAGGTCCAGGGTGAAGCCGTCCTTTTCATAGAAGGCCTCGATATTGGCCATCCATTCCGGGGCGTTCTGGATGCGCTCGTTCGGATCCAGCCCTGCGGCCTTGGTATCGACGGAGGTCCACTGCCGCGTGAGGTTGGCACCGATGCCGAAACCGTCGAACGGCGCCGGCATGTCCTGGAACTTCTGCCGCGCGGAAAGTTCGACGCCATAGACCTGGCCATCCCCACCGTTGGTGGGATGATGGAAGATCACGGAGTTGCTGTTGGTGACGGCCGGGTTCGAATAGGTACTGCCGTTGTCGTAGATGTAGTTGGACAACTGTTTGGCGTAGCCCGCCACCACCAGGGTGCCGCCATGGCCGCTGTCCCACTGGCCGGAGACGTCGTAATTGACGGCGGTGATGGCCTTCAGGTTGGGGTTGCCCTCGGTGATGGTGGTGACGCCGTTGGAAATGCTGGTCTGCGACCCGCCACCCAGCTGCACGAAGGGGGGACGGGTGTAGCTGGTCCAGATGGCCGCGCGGTAGACCGAATTGTCGTCGGGGCGGTAGTTGGCGAAGATGCTGGGCAGCGGCTCGTTGTAATGGGTGCCGTTATAGCCCCAGTGGCCCGCCAGCTCATTGCCGTCGGCATCGTGCGGCGTGACCCAGAAGGTGTTGTGGATGGCCGTGTGTTCGAACCGGAAGCCCGGGATGACCTCCAGGTCGTTGAACTTCAGGTTGGCCATCACATAGGCCGCCGTGACCGCCTCGGTGCCCTTCTGCGTGTTGCAGTTCCAGTTGTTGACGTACAGGCTGCTGCAGCTGTCCAGGTTGCCGGGGCTGGAATAGGTGTTGTACAGGCGGAACAGCGCGGCTTGGTCGATGACCGGCACCGGCCAGTTGTAGACGCCGGGATAGACTGCGGAATAGTTGCCGTTGATGATGCCCAGTGAGCCGAAGGTGCGGCCGTCGGTGAAGTTGCCGTTGTACCAGTCGCGGTTGGTCACCTGGCGCTCGCTGTCCTGATACTTCACGCCGAACTTGATGTATTCCAGCGGGCCGGCGTCCACGTCGTAGCGGGTGTCCAGCTTGGCGCCGCCCCGCACTTGGCCGCTGTACTGCTCCGTCAGCTCACCCCGGTCGCGGGCCGGCAGGCTGGCGACATTGCCCAACTGCGAGATGATCTGCGAGCCGACCAGCGGATAGGGCAGGTCGTTCACATATGTCGCCAGGACGTTGTTGCCGTAAGCGAAGCCGTTGCCGTCGTTCTGGGTGGACCGGGTCGAGATTTCGATGTGGTTGGGGCGGTCGTTGTCACCCCAGCTCAGGAACACGCTGGGGCTGAAGGTCCAGTTGCCCCACTTCTTCTCCCCACCCAGCTGGGCGGTCGCCAGATCGGAATATTCCGGGTTGGTCTCGTACCACAGGCGCGTGGACAGGTACTGGATGTTGGGGTGGTACAGGCCCGTGCTGCCGATCTGGTCATAGGTCACGTTCATGCCGACCAGCTGGCTCAGCGTGCTGTTCTGTTCCGTCTGCGCCACGGCATAGCCCAGGCGGAAGAAGGCGCTGGTGGTGTCGTCCGGCCGCCAGTCCAGCGAAACGTTGCCGCCATAGCGCTCGGTATAGCCGGAGGAGACGCCGGCATTGAAACCGGTGGTCTCCAGATTCTTGGACGGGTCCAGGTTGCTGGGGTTGCTGCCGTCGGCATTGGCCACGGCGAAGGCCCAGGCGTTGTCGCAGCAGGTGGACTCCATCACCGCGCCCATTTCGCTGTTGGCGTAGTGGCGGATGTCGTAATAGGCGCTGACATAAACGCCGAACTGGTTGTCGCGGCCGAACTTGCCCGCTGCCTCACCTGCCAGGCCGTAGCCCAGGCTGCTCTTGTTGTAGTCCTCCGCCCGCGTCTCCAGCCGGCCGCTGGCCGTGAAGCTGAACATCAGCGGCTGGTTGTAGTCGAAGGCCGTGGGCGTGCGGAAATCGACGGTGCCGCCGATGGCGTCGCCGTCCATGTCGGCCTTGGACGTCTTGTTGACGACGATGGTGTTCAGGCCGGACGGCGGCAGCAGGCTCAGCTGCACCTCGCGGCTGTAGGGCATGCCCTGGGCGACGTTGACGCCGTTGATCAGGTTGACGTTGTATTCGCCGTTGAGGCCGCGGATGGAGGTGAACATGCCCTCACCGCGCGAGGCGCCGTCGATGCCGCCCACGAAGGACTGGCCGGTGTTCATGACGTTCACGCCGGGCAGCAGGCCCAGCGCCTCGGCCACGTTGTGCACCGCCGTGTGCTCCAGGTCCGCCGCCGACATGACGTCGACGGTGTTGCTGGCGTTCATCTGCAGGCTGGAGGCCTGGTAGCGGTTGGCGGCGACGATGATCTCTTCCAGCGCGGCGGTGTAGGCCTCGAAGCTGACCGTTACAGCACCATCCCTGGGCACGGTCACGCGGGTCGAGTTGGTGTGCAGGCCGGCCCGCGAGGCCGTGACCGTGTAGCTGCCCTCGGGAATATTGGCCAGGGTGAAGGTCCCGTCCTCGCCCGAGGCGGTGGAATAGCCGGTACCGGGAATGGTGATGGTCGTGGCGGCCAACGGCTTGCCCGTGCCCGGGTCCACGATCGTGCCAGTGATGCTACCTGCCATGGCCGGCAGCGAGAACGCCATCACCGTCGATCCCGCCAGAAGGCCAGCCCTGAATTTGCCCAGGCCCATGTCTTGCTCCCCGATTTTAGTGGAGCGGCGGCCGGTTTCACCGGGCATCGATCCCCGGGGAAGGAGTGGTTCAGCGCGCCGTTCTACCTACACAGGAACGCCTGGCCGGCAGCCAAGTCAATTCATTTTTTCTATTTTCTTTATTTTTGATCTAAAAATTTCATTCCATTCCGCTCCCCCTATGAAACCGGGGCTCACGAAGATGGAAAGGGCCGTCGGCGAAGATATTGGAATCGCTTGCATTGCCGGATCAAGCCATACGGCCGTATCGGTCAATAGAGTGACCATGCCGTAAGGTGATGTTTCACAGGGGCGCGGAAAAGGGCGCTTTCCCTAGTCTTGCGCGGACACACCGCCACCTGCCGATGCAAAGCCTCGGACCAGACGAACCCTTGGGATGCGCAACACGGTTTCAGACGGCGCAGACGCCCCACCCTGTCACCGACTCGCGAGGGTAGTCATCGCAGCGAACAAATGGAAAATAATTTCCACAAGGCAGTTTTTAGGAATATATTTATCGAAACGGGCACCGCCACACGACAGGGAAAGCCGACGCCATGGCCGTCATCCGCCGCCGCCTCGCCACCGTTCTGGCCGGGACCGCCCTCGCCACTTTCATGGCGCTCGGCACGCAAGCCAGGGCGGACACCGCTCCGCCGGCCGTGGCCCAGACCTATGCGCCGACGGCGGAGAACCTGGCCGCGCGCCAGTGGTTCCAGGATGCCCGGTTCGGCATCTTCCTGCACTGGGGCCTGTATAGCGAACTGGGCGGCGCCGGCAAGATGGGTATCGCCGAATGGATCATGGATGAGAACCAGATCCCCGCCCGCCATTACGAACGCCTGGCCCGGTTCTTCAACCCCACGGCCTTCGACGCTGACGCCTGGGCGCAGACCTTCAAGGCGGCGGGCGCCCGCTATGTCGTCATCACGTCGAAGCACCATGAGGGCTTCGCCATGTTCGCCAGCAAGGCCAGCCCCTACAACGTCGTCGACGCCACGCCCTTCCATCGCGATCCGCTGGCCGAGCTGGCCGCCGCCTGCCGCAAGGCCGGGCTGAAGCTGTTCTTCTATTACTCGCAGCTGGACTGGCACCACCCCGACTATTTTCCCCAGGGCACGACGGGCCATGCCTCGGAACGGCCCGCCGGCGGCGACTGGGACCGCTACATCGATTTCGAACAGGCGCAGCTGCGCGAGCTGCTGACCCATTACGGGCCCATCGGCGGCATCTGGTTCGACGGCTGGTGGGACCAGAAGGATACGGCCATGCGCGACCGCTGGCGCCTGGATGAGACCTACCGCCTGATCCACAGCCTGCAGCCGGCCGCCCTGATCGGCAACAACCACCACCAGACGCCCTTCCCCGGGGAGGATTTCCAGATGTTCGAGCGCGACCTGCCAGGCGAGAACAGCATGGGCTTCAACAAGGCCGGCGTCAGCGCCCTGCCCCTGGAAATGGCGGAGACCATGAACGGCTCCTGGGGGTTCAACATGATCGACGACCAGTACAAGTCGACGGGGACGCTGATCCGCAGCCTGGTGGCCGCCGCCGGCCGTAACGCCAACTTCCTGATGAACACCGGCCCCATGCCCAATGGCGAGCTGCAGCCGGAAAACGTGCAGACGTTGAAAGAAATGGGGCAATGGCTGAAGCGCTATGGCGAAAGCGTCTACCAGACCCGGGGCGGTCCCGTGGCGCCGCGCCCCTGGGGCGTCACCACCCAGGCGCCGGGGCGCGTCTACGTTCATGTCCTGGACTGGAAGGACGGCCCCCTGTTCCTGCCGCTGACCCAGGCCGTGCGCAAGGCGACCCTGCTGCGCGACGGCAGCGCCGTGCCGGTGCAGCCCCGGCCGGATGGACTGGAACTGACCCTGCCGGCGCCGGCGGGCGAGGCCATGGACTGTTGGGACCGGGTGATCCGCCTGGATCTCGGCCCCTGACCGGGCCCGTCAGCGGCGCATGATCCAGTCGTGCGCGGGGTCGTTGCGGAATATCCAGCGCCGCTCCGGCCCCGCCATCACGTTCAGGTAATAGAGGTCATAGCCGTGCGGTGCGCCCACCGGATGATAGCCCCGGGGGACCATGACCACGTCGCCGTCCTGCACGCAAATGGTCTCATCCAGGCTGCGGTCGTCGGTGTAGACGCGCTGGAATGCGAAGCCTTGCGGCGGGTTCAGGCGATGGTAGTAGGTTTCCTCCAGCGCTGTCTCCCGCCCGGCCTCGGCCGTGTCGTGCTTGTGCGGCGGATAGCTGGACCAGTGGCCGCCGGGGGTGATGACCTCAACCACGAGCAGGCTGTCAGCCGGCTTGCCTTCCGGCAGGATGTTGCGGACATGGCGGGTGTTCGTGCCCTGGCCCCGCACCTCGCGCGGCATCTCAGCCGCCGCGATGACGCGGGCCTGGGCGCTGGCCTGACCCGGCGCGGTGCAGACCGCCAGCTCGACGGCATCCGTCGCCACCACACTATAGGGCCGGCCCGCCGGCACGTAGACCGCGCCGGGCGCCTTGTCCTCGAAAACGCTAGCGCGGCCACCGACGGGGCCCAGGTCCTGGTCTCCTGCCGTCACCCGCGCCGTGCCCGACAGCACCACCAGGCAGGCCTCGCGCCCCGGCTCCACCCCGTCAAGGGTCTGGCCTGGCGCCAGCTGGTGCAGGCGGAAACCGACGTGGGTCCAGCCAGCACTTTCCGGCGTCACCTCCAATACGCGGCCGTCTGCCCCGGGCGCCTGGGAACGCACCAGCAGGGGCGACGCGCTCATGACGCCACCGTCAGGCCGGCGCCCGCCGCCGCCTGCTGCAGGTGGCGCAGGCCCATCTCGCCGTACTGGCGCGGGTCGGCCTTGGCGGGATCCTGTTCCGCCTCGATGATGACCCAACCGCTGTAGCCGATGTCGGCCAGGGCGCGCATGACGGCGGCATAGTCCAGGCGGCCGTCGCCGGGGACGGTGAACATGCCGTCCAGCACGCCGTCCAGGAAGCTGCCGCCGCGGTCCATCAGGGCCTGGAACACGGGCTGCCGCACATCCTTGCAATGGACATGGGCCACGCGGGCCGGGTGGGCGCGGATGACCTCCACCGCGTCGATGCCGCCCAGGGCGGCGTGGCCGGTGTCCACCGTCAGGCCCACCGACGGACCGGTATAGGCCAGGAACTGGGCCAGATCATCCGGCCGTTCCACCACTGTGCCCAGGTGATGGTGATAGGCGAAGCGCAACCCCTGCCCCGCGATATAATCGGCGACCTCGGTCAGCCGGCGGCCGAAGACGGCCCACTCGGCGGCGTCCAGCCGGGGCGTCTGCGCCAGCGGGCGGGCGCGGTCGCCATGGATGGCGTTACTGGTCTCGGCATGGACGAAGACGGTGCTACCCATGGCCTTCAGCAGGGCCAGGTGCCCTTGCAGGGCGGCGATCTCAGCCGCCGCGTCCTGGACCAGCAGGTTGCCGCTGTACCAACCGCCCACCAGGTCCAGGCCATGAGCGGCCAACAGGGGCTTCAGCGCCTGCGGATCACGGGGGAACTTGCCGCCCAGCTCTATGCCGCTGAACCCGATGGCGCGGGCGTCGGCCAGCACCGTTTCCACCGGCGTAGTCCCGCCCAGTTCGGGCATGTCGTCGTTGATCCAGGCGATAGGACTGACGCCGAAACGGATGGACCCGGAGCTAATGGACATGGGGGGCTGATCTCCCTAACGTTGGTCTTTTGTCTTCTCGTCATACGCCGCGCGGGCCTGGCGGACGGCCGCCCGGTCGGACACCTCAGGCACGGCCACGTCCCACCAGGCGCCGCCGGCGGCGGTGGACGCGGCCGGGTCGGTGTCGATGACGATGACGTGCACGCCCGTGCCCGATCGCGCCTCGGCCAGGGCGGCCTCCAGCCCGGCGATGTTCGCGACCTTGCGCGCCGTGGCGCCCAGGCTGGCGGCATGGGCGGCAAAGTCGATGGCCGGCAGGGCCGCGTGGCGCGTATCGGCCAGCAAATTGTTGAAAGGCGCGCCGCCGGTGGCGCGCTGCAGGCGGTTGATGCAACCGTAGCCGCGGTTATCCAGCACGGTGATGGTCAGCTTCAGGCCCAGCATGACCGCGGTGGCGATTTCGGAATTCATCATGAGATAGCTGCCGTCGCCCACCACGACGTGAACGTCGCGCTCCGGCTCCGCCATCTTCACGCCCAGGCCGCCGGCAATCTCATAGCCCATGCAGGAATAGCCGTATTCCACGTGGTAGCCGCCGGGCCGCCGCACCCGCCACAGCTTGTGCAACTCCCCCGGCAAACCGCCGGCGGCGCAGACGACCACCGCATCCTCGGCAGCCTGACGCCATAGGGCGCCCAGCACTTGGGCGTCCGTGGGCAGGACGTTATCACCCCCTGGGCCCCCCGGGGCGGCCATCGCCGCCTCCCACGCCTGATCCCAGGCCAGCGCCGGGGCCGCCAGGGCCCGCGTCCAGTCCGCCGGCACGCGCCAACCGGCCAGCAGCGGCGCCAGGGCCGCCAGCACGGCGGCGGCATCGCCCACCACACCCACGGCACCCTGCTTGGCCGCGTCGTGGGCCGAAACGTTGACCTGCACCAACGTGCGCGCCGCCCCCCGGAACAGGGCGCGGGAACCGGTGGTGAAATCCTGCAAGCGGGTGCCAATGCCGATGACCATGTCCGCCTCGGCCGCCGCCGCGTTGGCCACGCCGGTGCCGGTGACGCCCACGGCGCCCAGGTTGGACGGGTGGTCCCAGGGCAGCGCCCCCTTGCCCGCCTGCGTCTCCGCCACCGGAACGCCGGTGGCCGCCGCCAGGTCGGCCAGCTGAGCTTCCGCCCCGGCGTACAGCACGCCGCCGCCGGCAATGATCAACGGCCGCCGCGCACTCCGGATGCGCACCACCAGGTCGGCCAGGTCATAGGGGTCAGCCGGCGGGCGGCGGATGCGCCACAGGCGGGGGGCGAAGAAATCCTCGGGATAATCCCAAGCCTCGGCCTGCACATCCTGGCAGAAGGCCAGGGTGACGGGGCCGCAGGCAGCGGGATCGGTCAGGACCGCCATGGCCTTGGGCAGGGCGTCCAGGATCTGCTCGGGCCGCGTCAGCCGGTCGAAATAGCGTGAGACCGGCCGGAAGCAGTCGTTGGCCGACACGGTGCCGTCGCCGAAATCCTCGATCTGCTGCAGTACCGGATCCGGCCGGCGGCTGGCATAGACGTCGCCCGGCAGGAACAGCACGGGCAAGCGGTTGACATGGGCCAGGGCGGCCGCCGTCACCATATTGGTGGCGCCCGGCCCGATGGAGGTGGTGCAGACCATGGCCCGCCGGCGGCGTGCCTGCTTGGCGAAGGCGATGGCGGCGTGGGCCATGGCCTGCTCGTTATGGGCACGATAGGTGGGCAGGGCGTCCTGGCTGGCCTGCAGCGCTTCCCCTAACCCGGCCACGTTGCCATGGCCGAAGATGGCCCAGCAGCCGGCGAAGTAGGGCACCGCCTGCCCGTCCGCGCCCTCGACCCGTTGCGCCGCCAGATAGCGCACAGTCGCCTGGGCCGCCGTCAGGCGCAGCACCCTGCCGCTCACGCCTTTTGCCCTTCAGTCACGGCCGCGCGGGCCTGCCGCCAGGCGTCCACCAGGGTCTTCAGCTTGCCCGCCATCATGGCCACCACCTGTTCATCGTCCAGCCGGTTGGCAAGCCAGCCGCGCGCGACATCATAGAAGATGGTCCGCCCGACGGCGAAGCCCTTGACGATGCCCGAGGGGGCTGCCGCCCGGAAGGAGGCCAGCAGTTCCTCCTCCGGTGCCGAGAGGCCCAGCAGCACCACGCCCCGGCAATAGGCGTCGTTTTCCAGCACCGCCATTTCAATATTGCGCCAGGCTTCGGGGTCGGTCACCGGCTCCAGCTTCCACCAGTCGGGCTTGATGCCCAAGGCGTACAGGCGGCGGATGCCGCGGGCCACCGTCATGGCGTCGACGGGCAGGCCGGCCGGCACGATCATCTCGACGAGCAGTTCATGCCGTGTCTTGCGGCAGGCGTCGAACAGGCGCAGCAACTGCCGCTCTTGCCGGTCGCGCAGGTCGGCGGCGTCGTCCGGGTGATAGAAGACCAGGCACTTGACCACATGGTGCAGGGGCCATTCCGCCAGCTCCGTCGCCACGTCGGCGGAGCTTTCGAACACCAGGGGGCGGGACTTGGGCTCCTCGATGGGGCGGCCGATCCAATAGGGGTCGTCGGCGGAACTGGCCAGGGCCGCGAAGCCATAGCGGCCATCCAGCAGCAGGCCGAAGCGGTCGTCGCCGCCGGCCACGGTCTCCACCGCGCGCAGGGCCAGGGCCTTGAACAGCGGGATGCGGGCCGGATCGGCGCCCAGCTCCGCCACCAGATCCTCGAACTGGCTGCGGTGGTCCACGGCCAGCACCGTCAGCTCATCATAGTGCCGCCGCCGGGTGGTGGCCCAGTGGATGTGTTCCAGCTCGGCGCTGTCGCGCAGGCGGTGGGGCAGGCTGGACTGGGCCAGGAACCATTCCAGTTCCGGCCAGGTGGGCATGGCGGGGGCGCAGCCGTGGCGCGACACGACGATGGCGCCGCAGGCGTTGCCCCAGGCGCAGCAGCGCTCCAGCGGCTCATCCCGCAGCCAGCCGCGCAGGAAGCCCGCCATGAAGGCGTCGCCGGCGCCAAGGACGTTGAACACCTCGACCGGGAAGCCGGCCACCACGACGCCCTCTGCCAGGGTGGCCGGAATGGCACCGGGGAAGGCGGTGCAGCCACCCGCCCCCTGCTTGCAGACGATGACGGCGCCGGTCTGCGCGCGGATGGCGCCCAGCGCCGCCAGCGTGTCGGTCACGCCGCCCAGGATGTGGATTTCCTCCTCCGTGCCGACGATCAGGTCGCACAGCGGCAGCACTTCGCGCAGGCGGGTGGTGACGCCCTCATGCGCGACGAAGCGATCCTCGCCCCGGTCGCGGCCGGCCAGGCCCCAAAGCACCGGGCGGTAGTCGATGTCGAAAACCACCCGGCCGCCGTTTTCCTTCACCAGCCGTGCCGCCGCCACGCTGGCGGCGAAGGCCTGGGGCTGGGATAGGTGGGTGCCGTTGATCAGCACCGCGCCGGTGTGGCGCAGCCAGTCGCGGTCCAGATCCCCAATGTCCAGCGCCATGTCGGCGCAGTTCTCGCGGTAGAAGATCAGGGGGAAATTTTCGCGGTCGCGGATGCCCAGGACCACCAAGGCGGTCAGCCGGTCGGGGTCGGAGATGACGCCGGTGACATCGACCCCTTCCCGCTCCAGCTCTTCCCGGATGAAGCGGCCC
The DNA here is from genome assembly GCF_007828025.1 of Nitrospirillum bahiense. Lineage (NCBI taxonomy): Bacteria > Pseudomonadati > Pseudomonadota > Alphaproteobacteria > Rhodospirillales > Azospirillaceae > Nitrospirillum > Nitrospirillum bahiense. The sequence continues at coordinate 321,614 of NZ_VITO01000003.1, read as the reverse complement.
ATATGGTCCGCCCCCACCCGGGTGATAAGGCCGGTGCGCAGGCCCAGGCGGGCGCCGCCGGCCGCGGTGTTGGTGGGACTGCCGCCCAGGTACTTGGCGAAGGACGCCATGTCCTCCAGCCGGCCGCCGATCTGCTGGCCGTAGAGATCGACGCTGGATCGGCCGATGGCGATCAGATCCAGCGACTTGGGATGGGTTTGGACGGGGGATTGCGCAGAAGACGCCATGCCGGTTCCAGCCTTGGGGGCGCCGGATCAGCGCCCGATAGAATGGAACGTATATTCCACGTTCAATGTTTTTGTAAATAACGTATCGCCAAACCGGTCAGGCTTTCCGGCGGCGGGGCCGCGATACGCCCCTGGCGCTCGCCCGTTCGCGCTCGAACGCCAGGCTGATCACCAGGGTTTGCGCCAGGCACAGCGAGGCCGCCAGCGAGCGGAAGCCGCGCACCTCGGACTCGCGCACCTGCAGGACATGGACCGCCATCTTGGCCATGGGGCTCACCAGGCTGTCGGTAATGGTCAGGACCTTGGCGCCGGCGCCGGCCGCCGCCTCGACGGCATGCACCGTTTCCTCGGCATAGGGGTGGTAGCTGACGGCGATCAGCAGGTCGGATTCCCCAACCGCGCCCATCTGCTGGCTGGTCAGGCCGCCCACGCCATCGACGAAGATGGTGCGCTTGCCCACCTGTTGGAATGAATATGCCAAATAGGACGCCACCGGGAACGCGCGCCGGAAACCCATGATATACAGGGTTTGCGCCTGATCGATCAGCTTCACGGCGCGTGTGAGGTCGGCCTTGGTCATGGTCTGACCCAGGTTTTCCAGCGCCAGCGTGTCGCGTTCCACGAATTCCGCCAGCAGGTCGCCGCCGTCGCCGCCTCCCGCCTGGTGATCCAGGGCGGCGTTGAACTGGCGCACGCGCTCGCCATAGCCTAGGGCGGTGTGGTTGGCCAGCAGGCCGTCGCGCAGCAGGCGCTGCATGGGCATGGCGCCGGAATAGCCCAGCGCCTTGGCGAAGCGGACGATGGCCGAAGGCTGGACGCCCGAGCGTTCCGCCACCACGGCGAGGGTTTCCAGCGCCAGGTCGTCCGGATGATCCAGGACAAAGCGCGCGATCTGCTGCAGCCGCTTGCTGAAGGTGTCGTAGCGTTCCAATATGGCGGCCCGCAGTTCCTCGGCCGTGCGCGGCACGGTGGCACTCCCCGTCATCGCCCCTCCAAAATCCTATGTGGCCCCAAGAATAGACGCTCACCGGGTGAAGGCAACGCCACCCGGCGTTATGGATATTCCATCATACCCCATGGTGTGATATTTTCATTCCATAATGTGATGATGACCGCCCCGCTGGCGCTGAAACCGGCCAGCCGGGCGGCCGGGCCTTGACAGGGAGCCTGCATGTTCGACATCGCCATACTGGGCGCCGGCCGTATCGGCCGCATCCACGCCCGCAACGTCGCAGCCCACCCGGCCCTGCGCCTGAAGTACGTCACCGATCCCAACGCCGCGGCCAGTGACGCCGTGGCGGCCGAAACCGGCGCCGCGGTCACCGACCTGGACACGGTCCTGGCGGACGAGGGCGTGCGCGGCGTGATCATCGCCAGCTCCACCGACCTGCACCTGGACCAGGCCGCCCGCGCCGTCACCGCCGGCAAGGCCGTGCTGTGCGAGAAGCCGCTGGACATGGATCTGGCCCGCGCCCAGGCCGCCGCGCCCGTCCTGGGTGGCGACGTTCCCCTGATGCTGGGTTTCAACCGCCGCTTCGACCCGCACTTCGCCACCCTGAAGGCCCGACTCGAGGCCGGCGCCGTAGGGGCGCTGGAGACCCTGCAGATCACCAGCCATGACCCGGCCCCGCCGCCCGTCAGCTACATCAAGGTGTCCGGCGGGCTGTTCAAGGACATGGCCATCCACGACTTCGACATGGCCCGCTGGCTGTTGGGCGAACCGGTGGTGGAGGTGTACGCCGCCGCCAGCTGCCTGGTGGATCCGGCCATCGGCGAGGCCGGGGACGTCGATACCGCCAAGACCATCCTGCGCACCGCCACGGGCAAGCTGTGCGTCATCAGCAACAGCCGCCGCTCCGGCTACGGCTATGACCAGCGCATCGAGGCCTTCGGCTCGCAGGGTCTGCTGCGCGCCGACAACATCCTGGAAAGCAGCGTTTCCACCTGGGGTGGGGCCGGCGGCAACCCGGGGGCGGCCAGCGACGCCTTCCAGAACTTCTTCCTGGACCGCTATGCCGAGGCCTATCGGCAAGAGGTGGCCCATTTCACCGAGATCCTGGCCGGCACGGCCAAGCCCAGCGTGGGATACGCCGACGGTGTGGCGGCCCTGGCCCTGGCGGAGGCCGCCGCCCAATCCGTCGCCACCGGCCAGGCCGTGCGCCTATGACGACGGCCCCGGCGCCTGCTCCCCAACCGGCCCTGAGGCCCGTCCGCGGCATCGGGCTGGGCGGCGGCCTGGCCGCCAACATCCTGAACATGGTGGGCATCGGCCCCTTCATCACCATTCCCTTGGCCATTTCCGCCATGGGCGGACCGCAAGCCATGCTGGGTTGGCTGGTGGGCGCCGTGCTGTGCGCCTACGACGGCCTGGTGTGGGCGGAGCTGGGGTCCGCCTTCCCCCGCTCCGGCGGGCCCTACCATTATCTGCTGCACGCGTTCGGACCCGCCCGCCTGGGCCGGCTGTTCAGCTTTCTCTATCTGTGGCAGTCGCTGCTGATCGGTCCGCTGTCCATCGCCTCAGGAACCGTGGGTCTGGCGCAGTACGCCAGCTTCCTGGCGCCGGACATGAAGCCCTGGCACATGATGGCCATCGCCGCGGCCGTCTGCCTGGTGAACACCGCCCTGCTGTACCGCGACATCCGTTCCATCCAGCGCCTGTCCATCGCCATCACGGTGGTGGTGGTGGCCGCCTGCCTGTGGATCGTGTTCAGCGGCGCCCTGCATTTCGACGCCAAGCTGGCCTTCGACTTCCCCGAGGGTTCGTTCAAGCCCACGGGCGCCTTCTGGATGGGCATGGGCTCCGCCACGCTGATCGCGGTCTATGATTACGGTGGGTACAACAACGTCTGCATGATCGGCGAGGAGATCAAGAACCCCGGCCGCACCATTCCGCGTGCCGTGCTGCTGTCCATCGCCATCGTCGCCTTGCTGTACCTGGGCCTGAACCTGTCCATCCTGGGCACCCTGCCCTGGCAGACGGCGCAGAAGTCCGGCGCCGTGGTGGCGGATTTCATGCAGGTGATTTATGGCCGCTGGGGCGGGGTGGTGGTTTCCGTCCTCATCCTGATCGCCAGTTGGGGGTCGGCGCTGGTGGTGCTGCTGGGCTTTTCCCGCGTGCCCTACACGGCGGCGGTGGACGGGCGCTTCTTCAGGCCCTTCGCCCGGCTGCACCCCACGGGGCGCTTCCCCACCGTGTCGCTGCTGTTCATGGGCGTGGCGTCCGCCATCGCCTGCTTCTTCTCGCTGGCCGACCTGATCGCCGTGCTGATCGTCATCCAGACCCTGTTCCAGTTCACCGCCCAGTGCGTGGCCGTGGTCATGCTGCGCCGGCAAGGGGCAGCGGCCCCGGGGCAGTTCCGCATGCCGCTGTATCCCCTGCCCGTCATCATCACCATCGCCGGCTGGCTGTATATCGTCGCCACCAGCCAGCCCCGGCACATCGCCATCGGTATCGGCATGCTGGCGCTGGGTGTCGCGATCTATCTGGCGCAATCCCGGCGCGAGGGGGCCTGGCCCTTCCGGGTGCCGGCCTGGCGGGCGCCATGATCGTGACCAAGACCCACGACGTGGCCGTGGTCGGCGAACTGTACATCGACCATGTGCTGAGCGGCTTCACCACCTGGCCCCAGCCGGGGGAGGAGGTGGTGACCGACGCCTACACCCGCGAGGTGGGCGGCGGGGCCGCCAACACCGCCTGTGGCCTGGCCCGCCTGGGCCGCGCGGTGCAGCTGGTGGGCATCGTGGGCGAGGCCGACGCCGCCTGGTTCCGCCAGCGCCTGGCCCCCTATGCCCTGGACACCGGCGGCCTGCGCATCGGCGACGGCGCCACCGGGATCAGCATCAGCGTCTCCACCCGCGAGGACCGGTCCTTCTTCACCCATATCGGCGTCAACCGCGCCCTGCCGGCCCTGCTGTCCGACCCGGCGACGGTGGCCGGCCTGGCCCGCGCCCGCCACGTGCATTTCGCCCTGCCGCTGGATCGTGCGGTGGCCGACGCCCTGCTGCCCCCCCTGCGGGACGCCGGCAGCACCACCTCGCTGGACGTGGGGTTCCAGCCCGGGTGGCTGCCCGACCCGGTAAACCACGCCACCTGCCGCGCCGTCGATCATCTGCTGCCCAATGAGAAGGAGGCGGCGCTGTTCTGCGGCAGCGACGCGGCGGAAGACTATCTGTCCCTGGCCCGCCGCCTGGCCCTGCCCAATCCCGTCCTGAAGCTGGGGCGGCGCGGCGCCCTGGGCCTGGACGGCGACACGACCCTTGGCGCGGCTCCACCGCCCGTGGACGCCGTCGATACCACCGGCGCCGGCGACGCCTTCGACGCGGGCTACATCGACGCGCTGCTGGACGGTGCGCCGGTGCTGGAACGCCTGCGCCGCGCCTGCATATGCGGCGCCCTGTCCACCCGGGTGGCGGGCGCCTTGGGGGGTATCCCCGACCGAACGGAACTATGGAGCACTTATGAGCAATCCTACCGATCGTAAGATCGCGATGATCGGCGGCGGCGGCGTGCGCACCCCGCTGGTCATCTTCGGCATCAACGAGGCGGCGGAAGCCCTGGGCGCCCGCGAGATGGTGCTGTACGACCCGGACCAGGAGCGTCTGAAGGTCATCGCCGCCCTGGGCCGCGCCGTCGTCGCCAAGGAGGGCGGCAGCCTGATCATCCGGGAAACCGCCTCTGTCGAGGACGCGGTGGAGGGCGCCGACTTCGTCCTGAACAGCGTGCGCGTCGGCGGCATCGCCTCGCGCGCGGCCGATGAGCTGGCGGCCATCAAGCACGGCTATCCCGGGCAGGAAACCACCGGCCCGGCCGGCGCCGCCATGGCCCTGCGCACCGTGCCCGTGGCCCTGGACCACGCGCGGGTGGTGGAACGGCTGGCGCCCAGCGCCTGGATCGTCAACTTCACCAATCCCGCCGGCCTGATCACCCAGGCCATCAGCACCCACACCAAGGCGCGGGTGGTGGGCATTTGCGATACCCCCACCGAGCTGCTGCACCGCATCGCCCTGGCGCTGGGCGCCCGGCATGACGAGGTGGTGTGCGATTATGTCGGCCTGAACCATCTGGGCTGGGTGCGCCGCATCCGCCTGCGCGGCGAGGACGTGACCGACCGTGTGCTGGACGACGACAGCATCCTGTCGCAGCTGTACACCGCCCCGCTATTCGACTTCGCCATGATCCGCACCCTGCGGCTGATCCCCACGGAGTACCTGTTCTTCTACTACAGCCGCCGCCGCGCGCTGGAGAACCAGAAGCGCCAGGGCAGCAGCCGGGGCACGGAGGTGGAGCAGTTGAACCACGAGCTGTTCGCCACCCTGAAGGACCGCCTGGGCGCCGACGATGGCGAGGGGGCGGTCGCCGCCTACGCCGCCTATCTCAACCGCCGCTCCGGCTCCTACATGAAGCTGGAGGCCTCGGCCGGCTCCGCCTTCGACAAGGATGCGCCCTTCGACGAGGATCCGTTCCGCGTGGCCAGCGGCTATCACCGCATCGCCCTGGACGTCATGACGGCGCTGTGCGGTGACAAGCCCGCGCGCATCATCGTCAACACCCGCAACGATGGCGCCGTGTCCAACCTGCCGGACGACGACATCGTCGAAACGCCTTGCCAGATCAGCCGCGACAGCATCATTCCGGAACCGCTGGAGCCCCTGCCGGACGAGGTCCACGGCCTGGTGCAGTCGGTCAAGTCCTACGAGCGGGCAGCTATCCGATCCGCCATGAACACCGACCGGCTGACGGCGCGCATGGCCTTCCTGATCCACCCCGCCATCGGGGAGTGGGAGCCGTCGGACCCGCTGCTACACGATCTGCTGGACCGCTGCATCCACTGCTGATCCCAACCGCTGATCAGGCACCGCGAGGGAGAGGATCCAGCGCGGCGCCCGGCCGGCGGTCAGGCTTGGCGCACCGCGACGTTGCGGCTGAAGCCGAACTCGGCCCCGGCGGGCGTGCGGAACAGCACGTCCAGACGCCGTACGCCCGCCCCGGGGGCCAGCGCCACCGTCAACGGCCCCGGCGCCGCCTCCGTCTTGCGGCCCAACAGGCGGCGGCCCTCATAGACGTCGCAGGACCCGACCAGGCTGAGGAAGGCCACGCGGCCGCCCTGGCGGGCCACCTTGGCCTGTGGGGTGAAGCGGACGGAGCAGAGGGTGTAGCCGTCCGCCGTCTGGGGATCGAGCGCCCAGCGCGTGCCGAAATCGTCCCACGCCGTCATGTCCGCGTCGCGGTAGGCAAGCGCCGCTTCCATCGTGGCGGCAGGCGGAGCCGCGTACCAGGTGTCCAGGATCAGGTCGGAGGGGGCGGTCGCCTGCTCCGCCGGGGTCGCCACCGCCTCGACCGTCATGTGGGCACTGGCGGATTTCAGGCCAGACGCCATGGCTGTGAGCTTGAGGGATCCGCTGCTCCCCGCCCGTGTCTGCACGATGACCTGGGCCAAGCCGTTGAACAGGGCGCGGCGGTCGCCCTTCTCGGGGGCGGCGCTGTTGGGGTCGCCGTTGCCCAGGCCGATGATGTCGCCGCCCTCGATAGCGAAGGTGACCATGTCCTGGGCGAGCGGCACCGGCCTGCCCTGGGCGTCGATCGCCTCCACCATGACGGGTGTGGCGTCCAGCCCGTCGCCGCGCAGGCGGTCGCGGTCGGGCGTCAGTCTCAGGGCCACGGCCGGGCCCGTCGTCTCCACCTGGGCGCGGGCGATGACCTTGCCCCCGGCATAGCCCACCGCCTCCAGCCGGCCCGGGGCATAGGCCACCATCCAATGGTTCATCTCATAGGGGTCGACCGCCTGCCGGCCCTGGGAGCGGCCATTCAGGAACAGCTCCACCTCCTCCATGTTGGCGCAGGCCATGACCTTGATGGGCTGGCCCTCCCGCCCCGCCCAGTTCCAGTGCGGCACCAGGGCCAGCACGGGGCGGTCCGTCACCCATTGGGCCTGGTGGATATGGAAGGCGGCCTTGGCGAAGCCGCACAGATCCATGATGCCGTAGAAGGAGGAATTGGACGGCCAGCCCCAGGGCGACGGCTCGCCGTGATAATCGAAGCCCGTCCAGACGAAGCCGCCGGCGATGAAGTCGCGCGTCGCGATCGCCTTCCAGGCGGCGCGGTGGGTGTTCCAGTCCTTCACCGGGTCGTCATAGCTGGCGATGGTACGGCTGTCCTTGTCCGTCACGTAGGCGCCCCGGGTGCTGAAGGCGCTGGTGTCTTCAGACGAGATCAGCGGCACGTCGGGATGGGCGGCGTGGAAGGCATCGTACTTGTCCTGCTGGTAGTTGAAGCCGACCACATCCACCGCCTGCGACACGTTCACCGGGGTGAACAGGCCGCCGTTCATGGCCGCCGTCACCGGGCGGGTGGTGTCCAGCGCCTTCACCGCGTGGGCCATGCGCCGCACCATCTCATACCCGGCGGCCGACCCCTGCATCGGTTCCTCGTTGAACACCGACCAGAGGATGACGGAGGGATGGTTGCGGTCGCGCCGCACCATCCATTCCAACTGGGCCAGGGTATCGGGCGATGGGTTGAACTGCCGGTTCTCGTCCATCACCAGCAGGCCGTATCGGTCGCACAGATCCAGCACCACGGCGGAGGGCGCGTTGTGGGTGCAGCGGATGGCGTTGCAGCCCAGTTCCTTCAGCCGCCGGATACGGTAGTCCCACAGCGCGTCGGGTATGGCGGTGCCGACGCCGGCGTGGTCCTGGTGCACGCACACGCCCTTGATCTTGAGCGGCCGGCCGTTGAGGAAAAAGCCCTTGTCCTTGTCGAACCGGGTGGTGCGAAAGCCGCAGGTGGTGGTGACCGCGTCCAGGCACCGGTCCCCCGCCATCAATCGTGTCTGGACGCGATAAAGGGTGGGTGCCTCCACGCTCCATAGCCGGGGGCTGGCGACGGCCAGGTCCAGCCGGGCGACACCCTGGTCGAGGGCCGGGACGGACACCGGCGCCTGGCCGCTGGCCACCACCCGGCCTTCCGCATCCTCCAGCGTGCTTATCACGGTCATGGCGGCCGTGGTCTTGCCGCTGTTGTAGGCGGTGACCTCCACCGGCAGCGCCCAGCCGTCCCCCTGCGGCACGGGGTGGGCGTAGACGCCGTCGGTGATGATGTGGACGGGATCGCGCTTCACGATGCGAACGGGGCGGTAAAGGCCCCCGCCCTCATACCACCAGCCTTCCATGGCATGGGCGTCCACGCGGATTGCCAGGGTGTTCAGGTCGTCGCCGAAGGTGGCGAAGGGCGTCAGGTCGATGGTGATGCCGTTGTAGCCGCTCCAGTTACGGTCCACGACCGTGCCGTTGAACCAGAGGGTGGCGTGGGTGGCGATGCCATCGATCTGCAGCTCGATATGGCGGCCCTGGTCGGCCGGATCGAAGCGCAGAACGGTACGGTACCAGGCGATGCCGCGCCGGCGGTAGCCCTGGGCCCGGTTGGCCTCGGCCTCGATGGGCTGGAAACTGACGAAATCATGGGGCAGACGCACGTCGGCCCAGTCGGAATCATCAAAGCTGGGGGCGGCCGCCCCCCAGGCCTTGCCCGCCTTGGCATTGTCGTAGGAATCGTCCTGACTGAGGATTTCGGGGAACGGGATGTCGCCCTCGAAGAAGCGCCATCCCTGGTCCAGCGCCAGCACCTCCCGGGAAGAAACGGCAGGGCGTGCCGCTCCGGCCGCCGCCGCGAAGGCCCGCGCAGTGGTGAGGGGACCGTACCCGGCCGCCGTCACGGCCACGCCGCCGCCCGCCTTCAGGACCTGCCGCCGGCTGATGCCCCCATCGCTGACCACCATCGCCCCCTCCCCCGCTGATTTGCTTGGTGGATGCTAACGGGCAGCTTCCGGGGTCGCAATGCCTATTTCATATTTATATTATTTGAAAATTCCATTCCACATAGACGCCTCACGTCAAGCGCAAGCGGGGGGTGAGCATGAGGCAAAGCACGGCTCCCAGGGAGGGCAGGATGGTCATGGGCAGGATCAGGCCCAAGGCGGAAACGACCGTCTGGCGATCACCGGTCCGCCAGACCAGGATCTCGCTGACCACCAGGATGGCGACGGCACACGCCACCTTGATGCACAGGGTCAGCAAGCCGAACACCTGCGTCGGCGCCAGGCGATGGCCGGACGCCGGAGGTGACGCAGCGCATGCCCCGGCCGCCGCCCATAACAGCATGCTCATACCCCCAAGGCCCGTCCCCAGCAGGCAGGCGGCGGCGGCGGTGAGCGGCAGGCTGCGCGCGAAGACCAGGAAGGCCAGCGCCCCGGCGATGGCCGCCGCCGCCGAGCCGCGAAACGCGGCGGAGGGGCTGTGTCGGTCCACCACCAGCGTCCACAGCGGCTGCCCGACCAACCCGCCGATGGCGACGCAGGCCATGACGGTTCCCCGCGCCAGGGAGGAGGTGAGGACGGTGGCGGCGAAATAAGGCTCCAGCCGGGTGAACACCGAGGCGGTCGCCGACAGGACGAACTCCGCTGCCAGCACGGCGGTCAGGGCCATGGGGACGCGGAATTGTGACAGCAAAGGGCGCGTCATCGCCGGCACCGAGGGCTCAAGGTATAGGCCGCGACGGGCAGCCCACCAGAACCAGCCGGCGCTGGCCATGCCCAGCACCCACAACACCAGGGCGAAGGCGGCGAAGGCGCGCGCCTGTTCCAGCCCGCTCCGGGCCAGCAGCAGCGGCGCCGCCACCGCGACGGATAGGGTGGCGAGACCGGCGCCGACGAAGCGCAAGGCCGACAGGGCGGTGCGCGCCCTGTCACCGGCGACCATGCCCAGCACGGCGTTCTGCGGCACGTCATACAAGGCGTAGGTCAGGCGGAACAGCAGCCCCGTGCCCAATGCGTAGAGGATGCGCAAACCCGCGGGCACCAGCCCGGTGGCCAGGAACAGCAGCAGCGATGCCCCCGCGAGGATACTGCCCAGGACGTGCAGACGGGCGGCGGCCGGAACGGTCGCCGCCCGGCGCCGCAGCATGTGTCCCATCACCATGTCGGTGGCGCCGTTGATCGCCAGCGACACCGCCAGCACGGCCCCCATGGCGCGGGGCGGCAGGCCGCAAGCCTCGGTCAGGAAATAGGCGAACAGCAGCTCGCTGCTGTACCAGATCAGGCTCTTGCCATAATGGCCGACGGCGTAGGCGCGCCAGACGGCCACCCGCAGCATCCGCGCCCATTCCGGGCCGCCATTCCCATCCATGCTGGACATCCGGCCCACCCGGCTTTGTTCGGGCGGCACACTAGCCCGCCCGCCATTGCGGCTTTATGACAGGACGTCAGGCGAAGAAGGCCTCCCGCAGGGGCATGACGGCAGCGCCCAGCGCCACCGGGTCGCCCGGCGCCTCGGCCACCACCACGGCGGGAAGCGGCGGCGGATAGCCCCGACGGTTGGTCGGCACCGGCACGACGATACGGTCGGCCAAGGCCTGGGCGATGGAGGGGGGCAGCCGGCCGCCGATGACGATGAGGCCGGGATCCATGCTGTAGGCCAGAAGCCCGCACAGCATGGCGAAGGAGGGCTGCGCTTGTTCCAGCCAATCCGACACGCCCGCCCAGCCCACGTCGATGGCCTGCACCATCTCCTCCACCGTCGCGAAAACGTGACCGTGGTTCTTCAGGCAGGTCTGCAACAGGTCCAGGTTGGCATACGTCACGCCAGCCAGCGTCCAGATGCCGCCGAACTCCCCCGCGTTGCCGTTCTGGCCCCGGAAGGGTTTGCCATCGGCGATGATGCCGCCGCCGAAGCCATTGGTCAGGTGCAGGTAGGCGAAGTTGCGGCAGCGCCGGCCCACGCCGAACAGGCTTTCGCCAATGGCGGCCACCGTGCCGTCGTTGTCCACCCGCACCGGCAGGCGCAGCGCCTCTTCCAGAATGGGTTCGATCTCCACCATCGCCCAATCGTCCAGGTAGGCCGGCGGGTTGAACAACCGCCCCCGCCCCACATAAAAGGCGGAAATGCCCACGCCTACCCCCACCAGGCGCCGGGGATCGATCCCTGTCTCCTCCTCCAATTCCCGGCGAAAGGCCCGCAGGCGCTCCAGCACCACCGGCCGCGCCATGGTGGGCATGGCGGCGCGCCGCTGCCCCCGCACCTTGCCGGTGAAATCCATCAAGGTCATGGACACGGCGTCGCCCAGCAGCGACACGCCCAGGGCATAGGCGAAGTCGGGGTTGAGGGAGACATGGACGCTGGGATGGCCCGGCCGGTCCGCCTGCCGCGCCGCCGTGCGCACCAGCCCGTCCTGGTGGAACCCCTGCAGCAGCCGCGTCACCGTTGGCTGCGACAAATCCAGCGACCGGGTCAGTTCCGCCTGGCTCAAGCCCCCGCTTTTCAACAGCAAATCCAGGATGCGCCGCCCGCCCTCGCTGACGGGCCGGGCGACGGAAACCATGGGAAGGGTTGGTTCTGACTCAGGGAACATCCGCATGGGAACAGGCAGCCGGTGACAGTGACGACTGCACCATAGAGACATAAGCCAACGTCGTCATCAAGGCGTCATACATTCCGCATAGTATGCATGCTGCATACATTTAACGCGCCATAGGCGCCCGCGATTCCATCCGCGGTTCAAGGGCCGGAACAGGCCAGGGGAAAGAAATGAGGTTGGGGACCATGCTCTGTGATAAACGCCGCCGGCGCGTGCTGATGGGGTCCGCGCTATCCTGGGGACTTCTGCACGCGACAACCGGCTGGGCACAGCCGGCCACGGGTGCGGAAACGGCCGCACCCGTCGATACCACCGACAGCCCGGAAGAGATCATCGTCACCGGTGTGCGCCGGTCCAACGCCAAGGCGATCGACACCAAGCTGAACACGCCCGGCGTCACCGACGTCATCAGCGCCGACGACGCCCAGGCCCTGCCGGACCGTACCATCGTCGAGGCGCTGCGGCGCGTGCCCGGCCTGTCCGTCCTGCCGGCCACCGACAACGAACACCCGCGCGACGAGGCGGCGACGCCCGTCATCCGCGGCCTGGGCCCCGCCTACAACAACGTGACCATCGACGGCGTGCCCATCGCCAGTCCCGGCACGCCCAACGGCAACCTGGGCTCCATGGGGCGCGGCGTGCGGCTGGACATCCTGCCCACCTCCATGATCAGCGAACTGCAGGTGACCAAGACCTTCACCGCCGATCTTGACCCCAACGCCGTGGGCGGTGCCATCAACCTGAAGACGCGCAGCGCCTTCGACAATGGCGGCCGTCCCTTCTTCACGGCGGAGGGCGCGCTGGGCATGGCCAACGACCATGGCCAGCCGCGCAGCCAGGATCCGCTGGGCCGGCGCATCAGCGGCACGGGCAGCATGACCTTCGGGCCCGACCATATGTTCGGCGTGGTGGTGTCGGCCAATTACCAGAAGCTGGACAGCTTCACCGACACCCACATGACGACGGACACCGTCCACTACAACTTCTACAACAGCGCCGGCGTCCTGCAGAAAAACAACAACCTGGGCAACGGCATCGCCGTGCCGCAGCAGGACAAGTACTGGTACGTGGAAGACAGCCGGCAGCGCGTGGGCGCCACCACCAAGCTGGAAGCCCAGCCCACGGATACGCTTTATGGCTTCCTGACGCTGGGCCATTACCGCTTCGTCGACACGATGGACCGCAACGAGGTCATCCTCGATCCCCGCAACACCGGCACCGTCTACCATCAGACAGCCACGTCAGGCAGCTATCCCGGCGGCGATGTGGAGGTGGGGTACGAGCACGCCAACATCATCACCACCACCAATCTTGCGCAGGCGGGGCTGGACTGGCGGCCCGCGGCCAACCAGGTGCTGTCCGTTCGGGGCGACATCTCACGCTCCACCTACCGCGAGCCTTTGGACATGGTGAAATACATGACCGGGCTCAGCTATCCGGCCCCGGGCAGTGCCGGCGCCATCACCACCAACGCGGCCAAGCCCGCCTATGGCTTCACCTATGACACCAGCCAGCTGAACCAGCAGTTCGCCATGGCGCCCAGCGCCTACTACAACCTGTCGAACTATAGCGGGCTGTACTGGCGTCAGGGCAAGCGCTCGGCCGATGACGACATCAAGAACGCCCGCGCCGACTACCGCTACAACATGGGGGCCAAGGACCAGGGTCTGGGCTTCGCCGTGGGCGCCAGCTTCACCGACGACCGCCCCGACTACAACGTCTGGCGCAATGACTGGGAGCCGAACAACACCGCCGGCCGCGTGCTGCTGGTGGACGCCGCCGGGCCGGCTGGCGCGCCCATGAAATATTCCAATGGCCTGAACCTGCTGACCATCGACCCAGCCAAGGCCTGGGCCGTGTTCAATGCCAACCCGTCCTGGTTCAACCTGACCGACCAGTCGTCCTTCAATAACCAGGACAACTTCAAGCACACGGAACAGACCGTGGGCGCCTATGCCACCGTCGCCTACGCGCTGGATGACTTCCACGCCCAGGTGGGCCTGCACAACGACAGCACCGACCAGGACACCATCAGCCGGGCCAAGATCTCCGGCGCGTGGACGGACCTGAAGACCAGTTCCAGCTACGACTACCTGCTGCCCTCCGCCCTGGCCAGCTACGACATCACCCAAGACCTGGACGTGCGCGTGGGCGCCAGCCAGACCATCGGCCGGCCCAGCTACGACGCCTACGCTGCCCGCACCTCCATCAGCTTCACCAACGCCTCCGACCTGGGCAATCCCAACGCCACCGGCGTGTCCGTCACCATCGGCAACCCCAACATCAAGCCACGCCTGTCCACCAACGTCGATCTGGCCTTCGACTACAAACTGCCCAACGAGGGCGGCGGCCTGCTGTCGCTGGCCCTGTTCAACAAGGACATCAAGGACGAGATCTTCACGGCCAGTTCCATCGGCTACACCTACCAGGGTGTCACCTACAGCAACGCCGTGGTCTCCACGCCACAGAACGCCAGCAACGCCTCCATCCGGGGCGTGGAGCTGAACGCCATCGTCAACTCACTGGAATGGATCCATCCGTGGCTGCGCGACTTTGGCGTCAGCGGCAACTGGTCCTTCATGGAGGGGGAGCTATCGGTGCTGCAGTCCAGCGGCGCGAGCCGCACCCTGAGCCGCCTGGTGGGCCAGCCCAACCAGACCCGCAACGTCCAGGTGTTCTACAGCGACAGCGATTTCGAAGTCCGCCTGGCCTACAACCGTCAGGGCAAGGCCCTGCGCTCCATCGTGCCCGACATCGCCTGGCAGGATCTGTACTGGGCGCCCCGCGAACAGCTGGACCTGCAGGCCAGCTACAAGGTGCGCGACAGCGTCACCCTGTTCGGCGAGGCCAGCAACCTGACCCACAGCCGCCTCACCAGCCTGGTCGGCCCCAACCAGAACCTGCTGAAGGACAGCTACTCTGTCCCCACGGTGTTCTGGGTGGGCGTGCGGTTCACGCCCGACCTGTGATCGTCCAGACTCCCCGGGGGCGAGACCCCCGGGGATTGTTCCCTTTTTCGACGCGAGATTCCCCGTGCGGCCCACCCGACGCCACCTTCTCTCCGCCGCTGGCGCCGCCGCCCTGCTGGCGCCCATCCACCGCGCCCTGGCCCTGTCCCCACCGGCCGGAAGCGGCAGCCTGGCGGACATCCGCCATGTCGTCATCCTGATGCAGGAAAACCGCTCCTTCGATCACTATTTCGGGACGCTGCGCGGCGTGCGCGGCTTCCACGATCGGGCGACCGCGCCCGGCGGCGACGGCGACATCTGGCGGCAGGCGGACGGCCAGGGCGGCCATGTGCGCCCCTTCCCCCTGGATAGTGCCACGACCGCCGCCCAGAACATCGCCTCCCTGCCCCACTCCTGGGTGGACGGGCATGCCGCCTGGAACGGGGGCCGCAACGACAACTGGGTGCCGGCCAAGGGGGCGCTGACCATGGCGCATTATACCCGCGCCGATATCCCCTTCCACTGCGCCCTGGCCGACGCCTTCACCGTCTGCGACGCCTTCTTCTGTTCCACCCCCAGCGCCACCAATCCCAACCGCATCCATCTGATGACGGGCACCCCCGATCCGTTCGGCCGGGCCGGTGGCCCGGTGCTGAAACAGCCGGCCGAGGGGCCGGACTTCCAGCCGCTGAATGGCCCGCCCTTCTCCTGGACCACCTATCCCGAGCGCCTGGAACAGGCCGGCATCTCCTGGTGCGTCTATCAGGGGGTGGACGCGGACGGCCCCTTCACCATCGACGTCCAGGACATGATCCGGCCCCGGCACCGCCCGGCGGTGGACCAGAACGACGGCGTCAGCTGTTTCAACGCCCTGCGTTTCTTCACGCAGTTCGCCCACGCCCCGGTGGGGTCACCGCTGCACGCCAAGGCGATGACCCGCCGGCCGCCCAGCGTCTTCGCCGCCGATGCCAAGGCGGGCCGCTTGCCCGCCGTCTCCTGGCTGATGCCGCCGCACAACCATTCCGAACATCCGCGCTATGCCCCGTTGGACGGCGCCGCCTACATCGCAACGGTGCTGGAGGCGCTGACCGCCAATCCGGAAACGTGGCGCCACACCGCGCTGTTCGTGCTGTACGACGAGAACGACGGCTTCTTCGATCACGTCCTGCCGCCAGCCCCGCCGGCGGGACCGGGCGGCGGCCTGTCGAACGTGGACCTGGTCGGCGAGATCAACACCAGTGATGGCCAGCCCTTCGGCCTGGGCGCCCGGGTGCCCATGATCGTCGTTTCCCCGTGGACCACGGGCGGTGCCGTCTGCTCTGAAGTGTTCGACCACACCTCGGTCCTGCGCTTCCTGGAAGCGCGGTTCGGCGTGACTGAGCCCAATATCAGCCCTTGGCGCCGGGCGGTGTGCGGCGACCTGACCAGCGCCTTCGACTTCGCGCAAGCGCCGCAGGCGCCAGTGGCGCTGCCGGACACGCGCGGCTATCGCGCCGAGGTGGAGGCGCAGGCCCACCGGCCGGAACCGATACCCCGCCGTCACGACACGCCATTGCCGCAGGAACCCGGCCAGCGCCCGCTGCGGCCCACGCCATATGACTTGGCGGTGGATCTGGTCGCGGTGCCGGGGCGGCCTCCCTCCCTGGTCTTCCACAACCGGGGCCGGGCCGCCGCGGTCTTCCATGTCTTCGATGGCCTCACGCCCGGCGCCGGCCCGGCGCGGCACACGGTGGCCCCGGGCACCAGCCTGCCCACGCCGGTGCCGCTCAAGGCCGGACAGGGCTGCGATGTGCTGGTGCTGGGCCCCAACGGCTTCCTGCGCCACCTGACGGCCGGCCCGGACATGGCTGGCCGCCTGTCGCTGTCGGCGGCCACCACCGCGACCGACATGACCGTGGTGCTGACGGTACGCAATCACGGCGACGGCATAGTGGCGGGCCATCTCGCCGATGGCGCCTATGGGGCGGCGGCCGTGGCGGCGGCGGTGCCGCCGGCGGCGTCACGGACACTTTCCTGGCCTACGGCCGCCAGCGACGGCTGGTACGACACCACGCTGTCCCTGGCGGGGGCCGGCGGGCGGGTGAGCTGGCGCCTGGCCGGCCATGTCGAAACCGGCCTGCCTAGCCGGTCCGATCCGGCGTGGGGGGTGTACAGCTGAAAGATTGGTGCGTCACTCGCGCCATCCTGAGATAAGTGCGCCGACGTGACCCCGCGCATGGATCGCCTGATGGACATCGTGTCGACGCCCGCCACCCCTGGGCAGGGGGCGCTTGAAGCTTTCTGCTCCGCCAATGAGCGGCGCCTGCTTCGGCTCATCCGGGAGAGGGGTCCCATCTCACGCGCCGACCTGGCCCGAGAAACGGGCCTGACCCTGCAATCCGTCGTCCGGCTGGTGGCGGCACTGATGGAGCGGAATTTGGTGGTGGGCGGGCCCAAGGTGCCGTCGGGGCCGGGCCAGCCCAGCCTGCCCATTGAAATCGCGCGCGACGCCGCCTTTTCGCTTGGCGTGTCCATCATGGACGACGCCCTGTCGGTAGTGGCGATCGACCTATCCGGCCGGGTGCGGGCCACACATGAGGAGCTGTTCGACACATCCGACCGCCGGCGGGTGACCACCCACTTGGGCGCCATCCTGAAGGATTTGTCCGGCGCGGCCGGTTTCAACCGGTCCCGCCTGGCGGGCGTGGGCGTCGCCGTGCCCGGTTTCTTCGTGGACAGCAAAGGGGCGGTCAACGCCCCCCTGGTCATGAGCGACTGGGCGCTGACGGATTTGGAGGCCCATCTGGGTGAGGCCCTGGGCCTGCCCGTATGGATCGAAAACGACGGCAGCGCCGCCGCCGCCGGGGAAAGCGTGTACGGCGCCGGGCAGCATCGCCGCAACTTCGCTTATATCCATATCGCGTCTGGCCTGGGCGGTGGCATCGTACTGGACGGTAAGCTTTGGCGCGGGCGCAACGGCAACGCGGGAGAATTCACCGGCAGCCTGCCGCCCGCCGCCCGGGCCAACCGTCCCACCTTGCGCCTGCTGCTGGAGATGGTGAACGCGGATGGGGAAAACACCCAAGGGCGCGCCTTCCCTTCCGTCGGTCCCCTGATCCAGGCCTTCGATCCGGAGTGGCCAGCCGTGGAGACTTGGTTGTCGCGGACGGAGGACAGCCTGTCCGCCATCCTCTCGGCCGCCGCCGCCATCCTCGACCCCGACGCCATCGTCATCGGCGGCCGCATCCCACCGGCGCTGGCCCAGCGCCTCATCGAGCGCGCGCGGTTCTATTCGGTGCCGGTACGGCAGCAGGATCGCCGCTTCCCCAGCGTGATGGCCTCGCGCACGGGCGGCGACAGCGCGGCTCTGGGGGCCGCCACCCTGCCCTTCCTGCACCACTTCTTCTGATCACGGAAACTCGTTTGCGATGGCCACGTAATGGAAGGAGGCGGCCGCCAGCACCATGAGGTGCCACAGGACGTTGTGATACCGCACGCGGCGCGCCAGGTAGACGCCGACGCCCAGCGTATAGGTCAGCGCGCCAGCGCCGATCCATAGCCCAGTGTCCGCCAGCAAGCGGCCGGACAGTGCGGGGATCAGGGGCAGGCCGATCCAGCCCAGGCAGACATAGAGGATGAGGCCCAGCCGTTCATGGCGGCGAGGCCGCCACAGCTTCAACAGGATTCCCGCCATGGCAACGCCCCAGACGATGCCGAGGGCAATGGCGGCCGTTACCCCCGGCAGACGTGTCAGCAAGGGGGTATAGGTGCCGGCGATGGCAGCGTAGATGACGGCATGGTCCAGCCGCCGCAGGTAATCCTTGAGCCGGCCGCCACCCATCAAATTATAGGCCGCGGACGCGGTGAACATTCCCGCCATGGCCAGGGCGTAGATGGCCACGGCCGTCAAGCTGCCGGTGCCGAGGGACCCTGAGCGCGACAGGACCAGCCAGATACCTCCCAACCATCCGGCCGTCACGCCCAGCAGGTGGACGACGGCATCGGCGGCGTACTCACGGCGGCTGTAGACGGGACAGCGGAGATGGTCGGGGCGGGTATCGATGGCGTCCCCCTAAAGGAACAATCCCCGTCAGCGGCGGCGGGGTGGGGGACGGCGAGCGGGGGCGGCGGACCCAGGCCGCTCATCCTTGTGCCGGTAGGTGATGCGCCCCTTGGTCAGGTCATAGGGCGTCATTTCCACCGTGACGCGGTCACCCGCCAGCGACCGGATCCGGCTCTTGCGCATCTTGCCGGCGGTGTAGGCGATGATCTCGTGCCCGTTTTCCAGCTTCACGCGGAAGCGGCCATCGGGCAGCGCCTCTTCGACATAGCCGTCGAATTCGAGAAATTCTTCCTTGGCCATTGCATCCTCCCAAAAAGGAAAAAGGCGGCGGCACGCCTAGGCATGCCGCCGCCGCTCGTCCAGATGAGGAGGAGGTCAGATGGCGCGCAGGTTCTCCGCCGCCGTCTTGCCCTTGCGCGGGTCGCGGACGGAGTCGAAGCTGACCTTCTGGCCTTCGTTCAGGCCGCTGAGGCCAGCGCGCTCAACGGCGGAGATGTGGACGAAAACGTCGGCGGAGCCATCCTCGGGCTGGATGAAGCCAAAGCCCTTGGTGCTGTTGAACCACTTGACGGTACCGGTGGACATGAGATGCCTTTCTGGGATTTTTCCCGTTCGGAGCTGCCCGGCGCGAGAGTGCGGACGGGCATCAAAGTCACGACAGGGAACAGAACCGGCGTCAGCCGGTAGATAGCCCAGTAGCAAAGTCGATGTTGTCAGCATCTACCTCGCAGCGCCGAAGCACAAGCATTAACGCATGCCCTTCAGGACATGGCTGCAACCCGCGCCCTCTCCCGTCGGGGGTATGGCGGCCGGGGCTGCCATACCCAGGCGTCATAGAAATATCATAAAATAGCCCATCGTTAATAACTCACTGTGAGTTATTTAATCCCCGCACTTGATCGGGGGATTTCAATCATGACCGTGCCGTCTTTTTCGACCGCCTGCCGTCTTCTCCTGCTGACGGGCTGCGCGCTGGTGGCGCTGCGTCCAGCGCTGGCCCAGACGACCGGCGCGGAGGGGGAGGAACTGCAGGAGATCACAGTCACGGGCCAGCGCACGTCCAACCTGCGCGCGACGGCGGTGAAGCGCGACGCCGTGCAGGTGCTGGATGCCGTGTCGGCGGACGAAACCGGCACCCTGCCCGACTTCAACGTGGCCGACGCGCTGAAGCGCGTGGCGGGCGTCAACGTATTGATCTATCAGGGTGAGCCGCGCTTCGTCACCATCCGGGGTTTCGACGCCAATTACGACACGGTGACCATCGACGGCTTCACCTTTGCAACACCCGACAGCGGCGGCCGGCAGGTCTACATGGAAACCCTGCCGTCCAACCTGGCGCAGCGGATGGAAGTGTACAAGTCCGGCTCCCCCGACCTGGACGGGCATGCCGTGGGCGGCGTGGTCAACCTGGTGACGCCCAGCGCCTTCGATTTCCCGGATGCTACCACCGTCGTGTCGGCCAAGGGCGGCTACAACCTGCAGCGTGACGATGCCGACGGGCGGACCCCGGCCGGCGAGGGTCAGGTGCGATCGTCCTGGCAATTCGGACGGGACGACCAGTTCGGCCTGCTGGTGTCGGCCAGCTATTGGGAACGGGATATTTTCGTCCCGCAGGAAGAGACGGCATCGGCCACCAACTGGTACCAGGCCAACGGCAAGCCGGCAGCCACGCCTTACGGCGGCAACGGCATCGCCGTGCCGGCCGGCCGCCTCTGGTACAATTACCAGGATGATCGCCGCCGCCTGGGCACCAGCGCCCGCCTGGACTGGAAGCCCAACCCGCAGCTGAGCGCCCATCTGTCGTCCTTCTATTACTACCAGCACGAAACGGCGGTGCGGAACGACCTGAATGCCGCCGTCAATAACGGCGCCACCGATAGCGGCCAAACGGAAACCAGCGGCACCCTGTCGGCGGCCAGCCAGTACGCCCAGCGGGCCAATTTGAACTTCACCCGCAAGCTGTGGGGCGCGAACGGTGGCGGCAGCTACATTTTCGCCGATGACCTCATCGCCGACCTCGGTGCCAGCTGGTCGCGCGCCCTGCTGGACAACCCGCAGATTTTCGACCGCTTCACCCAGAACAACCTGGCCTTCACCTACGACACCAGCGGCGACGCCCCGCTGTTCACCGCCGTGGATGGCCCGAAGGCCCACAACTGGGCGCTTTATAATCAGAACTACCGCCAGTTCCAGGACTATCAGCTGGGCGAGAACGTTTTCGACGTGCAGGCCAGCCTGTCCCGCCACGCGGGTCCGGGCGACCGGGGCCTGGGCTTCAAGGTCGGCGCCAAATGGGTGGGAACGCGGCAGAACAACAGCCTGACGCAGACCACCTACAACGCCGGCGGCTATACCCTGGCCGACACCTTCGCCGGCCAATACACCTGCGGCTATACCTGCAACGACGGTGGCATCCCGTTGATCAACCAGGCCCTGGCCGACCAGGCCTTCTGGCGCAGCTACGCCAAGGTGGCCGCCGTCTACGCCGGATCCGCCACCCAGACCAGCGACACCGCCTCCGCCCTGGGCGGCGATTACCATGTGGATGAAGATATCTACGCCGGCTACGGCCTGCTGGCTACACGGCGGACTGGGGACGGATACAGGCCGGCGTGCGGGTGGAAACCACCCGCTTCGCCTCCGACGGCTATGTGAAGACCAACGGCGTCATCGGCCCGGCCACATCCGACAAGACCTACACCAACCCGTTGCCCTCGGTCACCGCGACCGTCCACACCACCGACGACAGCCAGCTGCGCCTGGCCTACAGCCGCACCCTGGGCCGGCCCCGTTATTCAGACCAGGCGACCCACGGCGGCTCCCTCTCCACCACGGGGGCCATCTACACCCTGTCCCAGGGCAATGCCGACCTGAACCCCCGACTGTCGGACAATGTCGACGTGGCCGAGGAATGGTACCTGGACCACGGCCGGGGCCTGGTCTCGCTGGGCGGCTACTACAAGACCATCCATAACGAGATCTTTACCTTCACCCAAACGGAGACGCTGGCGGTGAACGGTGTCAACGTGCCGGTCAACGTGTCGGAGGCGCGCAATTCCCCCCACGACGCCACGGTCAAGGGCCTGGAGTTCAATGTCATCCACGACTTCGACTTCCTGCCGGAGCCCTATTCCGGCTTCGGCATCGCCGCCAACGGCATGATCTCGTGGACCAGCTTCCCCATCATCTTGGGCGACGGCACGGTGGTGGACCGGCACGAACTGCCGCAGCAGGCCAACCGCATCTTCAACGTCTCGCTTTACTATGAGGGCGATAAGCTGCACGGCCGCATCGCCTGGAACCATACCGGCAAGATGTGGGATGACCGCTATTCCAACCTGACCGGCGCCGCCACCTACTACCAGAACCGCGACTACATGCCGGCCGACCGCCTGGATCTGCAGCTGTCCTACGACGTCAGCAGCATGCTGTCGGTCAGCGTCACCGTGCAGAACCTGACGGGCGAAGACGTGCGGGAGAACGACGGCCGTGACCTGGAACTGGGCCGTCAGTACATCGGCTTCGCCCCCACCGTGCTGCTGGGCGCGGCCTTGCGCTTCTGATGCCATCCCCTGCCATGCCATCCCCGGAAAGAGCTACCAGGATGCCGACTACGGACACCAACCGCCGGACCCTGCTGGGCCTTATGGGCGCGACCGTGCTGATGTCCCCCCACGCCCAAGCCCAACCGGGCGATGGGGCGGCCGGGAGGGGTGTGGCCACGTCAAAACGGCCGCACGACGTGGGCCGCAAATTCTGGCCCGATGGCCGGGTGAAGCCCTTCCCGGGCAACACCATCGTCTGCCACCTACCCCAGCAGGGGGAGAATGCGGAAGCCTTCGGCACCCTGCTGGATATCTACCGCGAGGCGCCGGCCCACGCCTTCAGCCACAAGATCACCCTGCTGCCGCCGTCCAGCTATCACATGACCGTCTTCGGCGGCGCCAACGACGCGGAGCGCAAGCCCGGCCTGTGGCCCGCCACCATACCGCTGGACGCCCCCATCGAGGAATGCGACCGCCTGCTGGGAGACCGCCTGCGCGCCTTCACGCTCGACTGCGCCCTGCCGCTGCGCATGATGGTGGACCCGGCGGAACCCGGCGCGAATGAAGGCCCTCTGACCATGCGGCTGCTGCCGGCCGACGCGGCGGAGGATCGCAAACTGCGGCGCTTGCGCGACCGCCTGTCCGCATGCCTGGAGATCCGGGCGCCGGACCATGACCGCTATCACTTCCACATCACCCTCGCCTACCAGATCGACTGGCTGACGGTGCAGGAGGACCAGGATTACCGCTCGGCGCTGCGGGCGTGGAAAACGCGGCTGCGGCAGGCAAGCCCCCTGATCCTGCTGGGGGCGCCGGAATACTGCGTCATGACGGACATGTTCGCCTTCAACCGGCAGTTCTTCCTGGCCTAGGGTTCTGTTTTGATGCGCGATCCACGCTCCGGACGTGTTCATCTGAAGCGGTCGCACCCTAGACCCCCAACCGGCCCAGGTCAGCGTCGACGGCGGCGGCATAGGCCCGGCCGAACAGGCGCAGATGGACCAGCAGCGGCCACAGCCGGTAAACCGGCAGCCGCTCACGCCATCCCACCTCCAGCCCCAAGGCGTCGAAGAAGGCGGCCGGCGGGTGGTCGAACAGGGTCAGCATGGCCACGTCCACCTCGCGATGGCCGAAATAGCAGGCCGGGTCGATCAGGCCGGAGACCCGCGCGCCCGACACCAGGACGTTGCCGCCCCACAGGTCGCCATGCAGCAGCGCCGCCGGCGGGGGGGCCGGAAGATGGTCGCGCAAGGCGTCGGCCAGACGATGGATACGGGCGCCGAGGCCGGCATCGACATGGGCGATGTGGCAGCGCAGCCGGTGTTCCGCCCAGAAGGCGGGCCAGTCGTCTGTCCTGGGATTGGGCATGGCCACGGCCCCCAGGCTGTGGTCGTGCAGCCAGCCATAGGGTTCATCGCTGGGCGCGTGCAGCCGGTTCAGGCAGGCCGCCAGATCATCCCAGGCCGCCACCAGCGCGCCCTCGGTGGGCAGCTTTTCCATAACCAGCCAGCCGTCGTCCACCGCCAGCACCGCCGGCGCCGGAACGCCGGCGGCGGCAATGGCCCGCAGCATGGCGCCTTCCCGCCCGGCGCCGTCGCCGTGTTTGGCGACCGCCCATTCGCCATCCGACAGCATCAGCTCATAGACAACGGAGAGATCGCCCCCCGCCAAGCGGCGCATGGCCAGCACTCGCCGCCCCAGCAGGCCGGATAAGCGGTCCTTCAAGGCATCCATGTCACCCCTCATCCGTCACAGGTCTGGAAGAGTAAACAGCCAGGCGGCCCAAATACCCAGGGCCAGGCAGGGACCGAAGGGCATGGGGGTGGTTCCGTCCACACGCCGGCCATCCACCCGCCGACCTGCCAGACGCAGCGCCGCCATCGCCAGCAGGCCGGCCAGCGCCGCGATCAGCAACACGTGGGGCACGGCGGCGGGTCCCGTCCAGGCGCCACCGGCGGCCAGCAACTTCGCATCCCCCCGGCCGATGCCGTCACGGCCCCTGATCCGCCAGTACAGCGTTTCCAGAAGGACCAGCCCGGCATAGGCCGCGGCAGCCGCCGCCAGCCGGTCGACCGGAAAATGCCCATCCTGCGCCCATCCTACCAGGATGCCTGCGAGGATCAGCGGCAGGGTCAGCACGTCGGGCAGGATCATGTGGCGCAGGTCGATCCATGCCAAAGCCAACAAGGCCCAACCCAGGCCAGTGCCGGCGCAGAGCGTCAGGGAATCCAAGGGTATCAGGAACGCCAGGCACAGGGGTGGCAGCACGGCCGCCAGTTCGATCGCCGGATGGAAGGCGCCGATGGGCGCCGCGCAATACCGGCAACGCCCTTTGGACCACAGGTAGGACAGGACCGGCACCAGGGAGGCCGGACCCAACGCATGGCCGCACCGGTCGCACGCTGACCGCCCCCACACGACGGACCGCCCTACCGGCAGCCGGGTCACGACCACCCCCAGGAAGCTGCCGACGAAGGGGGCGGCGATCAGCAATGTCCAAAGGGTGATGATGTCCACTTTTCCGTTTCCCAAAGCGTCCCGGGGCCCATGGGACCGGCCGCCATACCCCTCCGATTCGCGAGGGTTTTCAACAACCAATCGGCGATGGTGGCTGAAAATGAGCCGTTAACGCCACTGAAACGGCGCCACACTTTTGAATCTTTCAAAATTTTAAGTACAGGTTCGATGCCACCGGTTACCTGTCCGGATAGGCGGCGTACCCGTCCTTTCGATAGCTTGCACTCGGCCGATGCACATCCTCGCGTTCCAGGTAACAATGTATACCATTGCATCATGTTCAAAGTTGTAAGCGAGAGCTTTCCCCTTTTGTACAGTCACATCAGAATTTTGTAACCATTGCGACCATATGAAATCAGAACATGGCGCAGTAACGTTGGGACGACATCGATAACATTTTAGGAATTAGCCACTTCTTTGACTCGATAGCGCTGGCTTATACAGCCTCCCGAAGAAACGCGCCCGCTCAGGCGGCGCTACTGCAAGAGAAGACGGGGCATGTCTCTCGCAAGTTGGGGGCTTAAAATGACAGCTCGTGCCTTGCTCGCGCCCTTAGGGGCGCTGAGGGTTTTGTTTGTCGGGTTAATTATTAGCGGTATTTTAGGAATGTCCGCCGCATGGGCGGATAACGGCACGGCATTGCCGCCGTCCAACCGCATCTCCATCAACCTGGGCGAAACGCCATGGCGCTTCCTGAAGGATAGCGACCCGGCCAACGCCATGGATCCCGCCTATAACGACACCCCCAGCAACCCCAATCCGAACGAGGTATGGACCTCGGTCGGCGTGCCCCATTCCCCCAGCGACAACGACACCTTCCTGAATCTGAAGTCCGGTGGCGGCCAGGGTCAGCTGACGGGCAACATCACCTGGTACCGCAAGCACTTCTCGCTGGATAACGCCTATAAGACGCGCAAGATCTTCGTGGAGTTCGAGGGCGCGCACATGGGCGCCCGCGTCTTCATCAACGGGCATTTCATCCCGGGCAACAGCCTGGTGAACCCCAACGCCACCCACGTCGTTGGCTTCGTGCCGTTTATCGTCGACATCACCGACTATGTGAAGTTCGACGGCGCCGACAACGTCCTGGCGGTCAAGGTGGCCCGGGGCGACACTTTCTTCACCAACCCCAACTTCTCCGGCGCCTTCCGCTTCGGCCAGGCCGACAGCGGGCTGTTCCGCCCGGTGTGGATGTACATCACCGACCGGGTGCACATCCCCCGCAACACCTACGCCGTGCTGAACACCTGGGGCACCTACGTCTCCACGCTCAGCGCCAGCGACGCGTCGGCCACCGTTCGGGTGCAGACCAACGTCGCCAATGAGTACGCCAACGCCCAGACGGTGACGCTGAACACCCAGATCGTGGACGCGGCCGGCAATGTGGTGGCGTCCGCCCAGGACACCAAGACGCTGGCCTCGGCGCCGCTGCCGGCCGTGCCGGCGCAGAACGCGCCCGAGACGGCCCCGCCGCCCGCCACCTTCGACCAGACGCTGACGGTGGACCACCCCACCCTCTGGTACCCGAACAACAGCCAGTGGGGCCGCCCCTACATGTACACGGTGGTGCACACCGTCAGCGTGGACGGCGTCGTGGTCGACGCCACCACCACGCCGCTGGGCATCCGCACCATCGCCTGGGACCAGAACTTCCCCATCATCAACGGCCACGCCCACTACCTGTGGGGTGCCTCGGGCCGCTACGACTACCCCGCCCTGGGATCGGCCGTGCCGGAGGAACAGCAGTGGCGCGACGTGGCCCTGCTGGCCAACGCCGGCGGCAGCCTGTACCGCCCGGGCCATTCCGCCCAGGGACCGGAGTTCCTGGCCGCCGCCGACGCCTTTGGCGTGATGATGGTCCAGCCCAGCGGCGATGGTGAGAACGGCTTCGCCCATCTGTGCCCGGGCGACACCTATGTCGGCAACTGCACCGCCTCCACCCTCGACATCGAGATGAAGAAGGAGGTGCACCGGGACATGATCGTGCACGACCGCAACAACCCGTCCGTGCTGGCGTGGGAGGCGGACAATGGCGTCACGGACACCGGCTTCGCCCGCGCCCTGAAGTCCCTGTCGGAAACCTGGGACCCGGTCCTGACCCGCGCCCAGTCCGACCGCACGCCCGACGCCGCCAACGGCGACATCCTGGGCTGCTCGGGCGACGGCTGCGATATCGGCGTGAAGCGCGACAACCCCAACGTTCCGGCCTGGGGCTCGGAATACTGGGACAACGGCGTCGGCCGCGACCTCTATGATTTCGAACTGCCCTTCGCCGCGCTATACATGAAGCAGTGGGTGCAGAGCGTGGCCATGAAGTCCTTCGGCATGGCCCACTGGTACCTGGCCGATACGCCCGGCGAGATCGTGACCCAGGTTGACGGCCCCGGCTCGCCCACCGGTTCCGCCAGCGGCCACACCCCGGAAAGCATCCGCGGCAACGGCGCCTCGATGATGGACGCCAACCGCATTCCCCGCCTGCTCTACTATATCTACCAGGCGGCCTGGACCCCGTACGACACCCGGCCGGTCGTGAAGCTGGCCTATCACTGGAACCGCATGGGCCAGGTGCGGGTCAACGCCTTCTCCAACTGCCCGTCCGTGCGCCTGCTGCTGAACGGCCAGCGCCAGGGCGGCGACATGACGCCCAACCCGCTGACCAGCGACGTCAGCCCGGACATGACCCAGAACACCACCCTGCTGCCCACGCAGGTGCATTGGGACGTGATGTGGGCCGCGGGCACCCTGACCGCCCAGTGCCTGGACACCAACGCCCGCGTGGTGCTGGACGCCGCCGGCAACCCCATCCAGGACACCCAGGTCACCGCCGGCACGCCGGACCACATCCGCCTGACCGTCACCCCTGAACTGGTTCGCCCCAGCGGCCAGCCCTTCGCCGTGCAGGCCAACGGCACCGACGCCGCCTTCATCACGGCGGAGGTGGTGGACGCCAACAATGTGCGCGTCCCCAACGTTTCCCCCACCCTGACCTTCGCGGTCAGCGGGCCCGGCACCTACCGCGGCGGCGCCGACCATTACGTCAACGACAGCCAGCCCGACGGCTATCACGCCCCGGGCGACCCCAACCTGACGGCAGAGGGCGGCGTTACCCGCATCGCCGTGCGTGCCCAGTTCACCCCCGGCACCGTGACGGTCACCGCCACAGCCCCCGGCCTGGGCGCCGGCACCGCCAGCTTCCAGACCGTGCCCACCACCGGGCCCAGCCTGGGCGCCAACGGCAACCTGTCCGTCCCGGCCACGCCGGCCGGCCAGCTGTCCATCGTCACCCCGCCGCAGGACCAGACCGTCACCGTCGGCCAGACGGCGACCTTCACGGTGCTGAGCGCGGGGGCGGCGCCCCTTAGCTATCAGTGGCAGCGGGGCGGCGTCGCCATCCCCGGCGCCACCAGCTACAGCTACACCACCCCCGCCACCAGCCTGGGCGACAACGGCGCCGCCTACAGCGTCATCGTCTCCAACGCTTCGGGCGCCAGCGTCACCTCCACGGCGGCCTTGCTGACCGTGGTGCCGCCCACCGTGCCCACCGTGCTGACCCAGCCCAAGGGGGCGACGGTCATCGCCGGCCAGAACGCCAGTTTCAGCGTCCAGGCCAACGGCTCGCCCGTGCTGAAGTACCAGTGGTTCAAGAACAAGACCGCCATCACCGGCGCCACGGGGGCGATCTACAACACGCCCGTGCTGACGCTGGACGACAACGGCGCCAGCTACACGGTGGTGGTCACCAACACGGCGGGCAGCGTCACCTCCGACGCCGCCGTCCTGACCGTGGGGGCCGCCACCCCGCCCACCATCCTGACCCCGCCCGCCAGCCAGGCGGTGCCGGTGAACCAGACGGTGGTGCTGTCGGTCCTGGCCTCGGGCACAGCGCCGCTGCATTACCAGTGGACGCATGACGGCGTGGCCGTCGGCCCCGACGCCGCCAACTTCGTCATCCCGTCGGTGCAGACGGGCGACGCCGGCGCCTACACGGTCACCGTCACCAACGTGGCGGGCACCATCACCTCCAAGCCCGCCGCCACCCTGTCGGTCAGCGGCAGCAACGGCACCAACCTGGCCCAGGGCAAGACGCCGCTGGAAAGCAGCGAGCAGAACGGCGGCCTGACCGCCAAGTACGCCTTCGACGGCAACGCCACCACCCGCTGGTCCTCCGCCCCGCAGATCGACCCGTCCTGGGTGGGCGTGGACTTGGGATCCCTCCAGACCTTCGATGAGGTTGTCCTGGTGTGGGAGAACGCCTACGCCACGGAATACCAAATCCAGGTTTCCAACGACGAGGGCGACAACAAGACCTGGACCACCGTGTACCCGGCGGACGGCAGCATGGCCGTGGGCCACGGCGGCACGGAAACCCTGGCCTTCCCCAGCACCACCGCCCGCTTCGTGCGCATGCTGGGCAACAAGCGCGCCACGGACTACGGCTACAGCCTGTTCGAGTTCCAGGTCTACGACGTGCCGCAATGCGGCACGGCAACGGAGCGCTATACCCTGCAGCCGGCCAAGTCGGGCCCCTACGTCTCGCCCATCGCCGGCATCCCCAACGGGCCTTTCGTGCCCACCGTGGTCGACAACGTCAGCGGCCTGACCTGGCAGCAGTACGTGACCACCTTCACCCAGGCCGGCGCCCAGTTCACCCGGCCGGTGGCCGAGCAGTACTGCGCCTCCGTAGGCATGCGCGTCCCCACCCAGGACGAGGCGCTGACCATCGCCGGCAACAACTACTCGGCCTGCGCCTTCCCCAACCCCTGGACCACCTGGACGGAAACCGACGTGGCGGGTGAGACCGACCGGTCCTACTTCGTCTCCTCGGCCGGCCAGTCGTCCTCGCAGATCACCGACAATTCGCCGGGCTGGGCCCTGTGCGTGGTGGGCAAGGCGCTGGCCGCCCCCACCATCACGGCGCAGCCGGCCAACCAGACGGCGCCGCTGGGTGGCACAGCCACCTTCACCGTCGGCGTCGGCGGCCCCGGCCCCTTCAGCTACCAGTGGCTGGAGAACGGCGCCCCCATCGGCATCACCACGGTTCCCACCTTCACCACCGCACCCCTGCAGGCGACCGATGACGGCGCGTCCTTCAGCGTCATCGTCAGCAACGGCGGCGGCAGCGCCACCAGCGCCACGGCCACCCTCACCCTGAACGGCACCGCCAGCGACGGTAACGGCAACACCGGTAACGGCGGCAACGGCAACACTGGCGGCAACGGGGGCGGCAATAACAATGGCGGGGGCAATAACGGCGGCGGCAACGCCGATCCGCTGGCGCCGCCCACCAAGTCCCCGGCATCGGACCTGGCCGCCGGCAAGAGGGCCACGGCCACCAGTGACCAGGGCGACGGCTATCCGGCGTCGGCCGCGGTGGACGGTGATCTCAACTCACGCTGGTCGTCCGGCTTCAGCGACACGGAATCGATCACGGTCGATCTCGGTGCCCTCCAGACCGTGGACCGCGTGGTCCTGCGCTGGGAAGCCGCCTACGGCGTCGGCTATCTGATCGAGGTGTCGACGGACAACAAGTCCTGGAAGACGGTGCACACCGAAACCCAGGGCAAGGGCGGGGTCGATGACATCCGCTTCGACGCCACCCAGGCGCAGTTCGTGCGGATGAGCGGCACCAAGCGCTCCAGCCAGTACGGCTACAGCCTGTTCGAGTTCGAGGTCTACAACACCGCCACCACGCCGCAGTACGCCCTGACCGCCACGGCCGGGGCCAACGGCACCATCCTGCCCGGCACGGTGTCGGTCCTGGCCGGTGCCACCCAGACCTTCACCTTCCAGCCGGCCAACGGCTTCGCCGCCACCGGCGTGACGGCGGACGGCCAGAGCGTGGGCCAGGTGGCCAGCTACACCTTCACCAACATCCAGGCCACCCACACCGTGGCCGCCACGTTCAGCGTCTCCTCGGCGGCGCTAGACCTGGCCTTGCACCAGCCTGCCACCTCCAGCGAGTTGGAGAACACGGGCTACCCCGCCGGCAACGCAGTCGATGGCGACCCCAACACCCGCTGGTCGTCCGCCGTCGGGCCCACCGCCTGGCTGCAGGTGGATTTGGGCACGCCCAAGGCCTTCAACCGCGTGGTGCTGAGCTGGGAGAACGCCTACGCCGTGGGCTACCAGGTCCAGGTGTCCAACGTGGGCGGCGCCGATGACCAGAACTGGACCACGGTCCATCCCGAAACCAACGGCAAGGGCGGGATCGAGGACATCACCTTCACCGAGGTGACCGCCCAGTATGTGCGCCTGAAACTGACCCAGCGGTCCGGCCCCTATGGCTACAGCCTCTGGTCCTTCCAGGTGTACGACATGCCGACCCCCCCGACGCTGACGGCCCAGCCCGCCAACGTCACGGTGACGGCCGGCCAGACCGCGCAGTTCACCGTGGCCGCCACCGGCACCGCCCCGTTCACCTACCAGTGGTACGTGAACGGCACGCTGGCGGCGACCACCGACGCCCCCTTGTTCACCACCAAGACCCTGACCACCGCCGACAGTGGCACCGCGGTGTCCGTGGTCGTCAGCAACGTGGCCGGCACCGTCACCAGCGCCAGCGCCACGGTGACGGTGACTGCCCCACCCCAGACGGGCACGGGGTCGGGCGGCACGGGGAATGGGAACACCGGGAACGGTGACACGGGCACCGGCGGTACGCCGCCGGTCTCCACCAACGCCAACCTGGCCCTGGGCGTCACCATGACGGCCAGCGGCACGGAGAATGACGGCTACCCCGCCGGCAACGCCGCCGACGGCAGCACCAACTCGCGCTTCTCCTCCAACTTCGACGACCAGGCCTGGCTGCAGGCCGACCTGGGCGCCGTGCGGGCGCTGAACCGCGTGGTCCTGCGGTGGGAAAACGCCTATGGCGTGGGCTACGTGATCCAGACGTCCACGGACGGCAAGTCCTGGAACGACGCCTACACCCAGACCAACGGCAAGGGTGGGGACGAGGATCTGTCCTTCCCCACCGTGAATGCCCGTTATGTCCGCCTGCAGGGGGTGAAGCGCTCCTCCGGTTACGGCTACAGCCTGTTTGAGTTCGAGGTGTACAACACCGCCAGCACGCCCCGCTTCACCGTCACGGCGACGGCGGGCGACAACGGCGCCATCACCCCGGCCGGCGCCACCCAGGTGCTGCAGGGGGCCGACCCGCACTACACCTTCACCGCGGCCGACGGCTTCGTCGTCACCAAGGTGGCGGTGGACGGGCAGGATATCGGCCCTCAGGCCGGCTACACCTTCGCCAACGTCCTTGGGCCGCACAGCCTCGCCGTCACCTTCGGCCCGGCCTCGGCCGGCGTGGACCTGGCGGCCGGCAAGGCGGCCACGGCCAGCGGGACGGAGAATGACGGCTACCCGGCCGGCAACGCGGTGGACGGCAACCCCAACACCCGCTGGTCTTCCGCCTTCGTCGATCCGTCGTGGATCGCCATCGACCTGGGATCCCCCCAGACCTTCAACCGCGTGGTCCTGAACTGGGAGAACGCGCACGGCATCGCCTACCTGATCCAGGTGTCCAACGTGGACGGCACCGACGACAAGGACTGGACCACCGTCTACACCCAGGCCGCCGGCAAGGGCGGGGTGGAGGATCTGGGCTTCACCTCCGTGACCGCCCGCTACGTCCGCCTGCTGGGCACGCAGCGGTCCAGCCCCTACGGCTACAGCCTGTTCAGCTTCCAGGTGTTCAACAACCAGGCGGACCAGGCGCCCACCATCACCAGCCAGCCGCAAAACCAGACCGTGGGCCTGGGCCAGAGCGCCAGCTTCTCGGTCACGGTCAGCGGCACCGGTCCCTTCAGCTACCAGTGGCAGCGCAACGGGGCCGACATCGCCGGTGCCATCAGCGCCAGCTACAACACGCCGGCCACCACCAGCGCCGACAACAACACCCAGTACACCGTCGTCGTGACGGGTCCGCAGGGTACGAAGGTGACCAGCACCCCCGCCATCCTGACGGTAAACGCCAACGGCCTGCCCTACACGGTCTTCCCCGGCTTCGTCGGTGTCGACCTGCAGAACAACACCCACGGTACCTACAGCGACGACCAGGTGTACGTGGCCGTCATCGGCCGCGACCCGGCCACGGGGCAGTTCGCCTGGCTGAAGCCGGACGGCACCCTGACGGCCGCCAGCGCCGCCGACAATGACGGCGCCGGCCACCTGACCAAGAACGGCCAGAACTACAGCAACTACTTCTTCACCCTGGCCCAAGCCAAGCAGCTGAAGTTGCCCAAGATGGACAGCGGGCGCGTGTTCATCGCCCTGGGTGAGCCGCTGTACATCAAGATCCTGATGGATGCGAACAACCAGGTCGGTTACGCGGGGCCCAATCCGCTGAACGGCACGGACCCCAACATCAACGTCTATTACGACTGGTACGAGTTCACCTACAACGCGTCCGGGCTGTGGATCAACACCACCCAGGTGGACCAGTTCGGCCTGCCGCTGCTGGTGGACGTCTACGGCGCCAACAACACCTTCCACAAGCAGACCGGCATCAACCAGAGCCGTGCCGCGCTGTACGACGCCTATATCGCGGAGACGCCGGCGGCCTTCCATTCCGCCCCGCTGTCGCCCTACCGCATCATGGCGCCCTACAACGGCACCTTCGACGTGGGCCAGGCCAACGCCACCTACTTCGACGGCTACGTCGACCAGATCTGGGCCTACTACGCCACCAACACCCTGACCATCGACATGTGGGGCGGCGCCCGCCGCTTTGTCGGTCAGGTCCAAGGGGGCCAGGTCCAGGGCGGCCAGATGGTGTTCAGCGAGGTCGACCTGAAGAACGGCGCCTACGTCGGCGGCAGCTACATCGTGAACAAGCCGACGACGCAGGACGTGCTGCGCGGGGCCGGGGCCCTGCACACCGGCAACGACACCGAACTGGCGCTGGAGGCCCAGCTGTGCGCGGCCTTCAACCGCCACATCATGGACAACGCCGGCGCCTGGGCCACGCCGTCCGTCTGGTACAGCGCGGCGCCGGCCAACTTCTACGCCAAGTTCTGGCACGACCACAGCGTCGGCGGCCTGGCCTACGGCTTCGCCTACGACGACGTGTCGGACCAGAGCTCCACCATCACCACCGACAAGCCGGAGCACGCGGTGTTCGGCATCGGCTGGTGATGGCGGCAACGTCAAGCAACTGAAAGGACGGCGGCGCCTGAAAGGGCGTCGCCGCTTCTTCGCATTTCAGGGCCAGTGATTTAGGGGGCGAGGATGAGGGGATTTGAGAACAGGGCGCGCGAGCGGGGCTTCACCCTGCTGGAACTGCTGGTCGTGGTGCTGATCATCGGCCTGCTGGCCTCGTACGTGGGCCCCAAGTACTTCTCTCAGGTATCGAAGTCCGAGGTGACGACGGCCAAGGCGCAGATCGAGGCCTATGCCAAGGCCGTGGACAATTTCCGCCTGGACGTGGGCCGCTTCCCCACGACGGAGGAAGGGCTGGCGGCCCTGATGATCCGCCCGGCCACCGACGGCGACAAGTGGAACGGCCCCTACCTGCGCAAGGACGTGATTCCGGATCCCTGGGGCCACCCCTACCTTTATCGCTCCCCCGGGGAGAAGGGCGAGTTCGCCATCACCTCCTACGGACGCGACGGCCAGCCGGGCGGCAGCGGCCCCGACGCCGACCTCAGCAACGAGTAGGCGGCCAGGCGGGGATCATTTCGAATGCGGTATGAGGTCCGGGCACTGTCGCCCGATCACCTGATGACCCAGCTGGTCCTGGATGCCCAGGATGAGGACGACGCGCGCCGCCAGGCGGCGACGCGCGGCCTGGCCGTGGCCGAGGTGCGGCCGGCCAAGGGCCTGCGGATGCCTGGCACCCTTGGGGGGGCCACCGCCCGCCAGTGGTCCTTGGTGCTGTTCAGCCAGGAGCTGTTGGCCCTGCTGCGCGCCGGCCTGTCCATCGTCGAGGGGCTGGAGGCGCTGCTGGAGAAGGAGGCGAACGAGACCGCGCGCGCCATCCTGCAGCGCCTGCTGGCCGGCCTGCGTGACGGCAAGCGCCTGTCGGTCGTGCTGGCGGAACAGCCGGCGCACTTTCCGCCCCTCTATGTGGGCATCGTCCGCGCGGCGGAGGGAACCAGCGACCTGCCCCGCTCGCTCGCCCGCTATCTCGACTATCGCCAGCGGGTGGACGGCGTGCGCGGCAAGGTGGTCAGCGCCGCGATCTATCCCTGCATCCTCGCCGTGGTGGGCGGAGCCGTGTCCTTCTTCCTGGTGGGCTATGTCGTTCCCAGCTTCGCCCAGATCTACCAGGGCACCGGCCGTTCCCTGCCCTTCCTGTCGCGCATGCTGATGGATTGGGGCCGCTTCGCCGGGGCGCATTCCGCATCGCTGGCGGCCGGCATCGTCGCCCTGGCCGCCCTGCTCGCCCTCGGTGTCCGGCACACCGTCCGGCGCGGCGGCGTGGGCCGGCTGCTGGCCGTCATCCCCGGCATGGCGGCGCGGGTGCGGATTTACGAGCTGTCGCGCCTCTACCTCACCATGGGCATGCTGCTGGAGGGCGGCATCACCGTGGTCGCGGCCATGGCCTCCATCCAGGGCATGATGTCGGCCGACGTGGCCGCCCGCCTGCGGCTGGCCAGCGACGCCGTGCAGGCCGGCACCCCCCTGTCCGATGCCTTTGAGGCCCAGGGACTGGCCACGCCCATCTCGCTACGCATGCTGCGCGTGGGGGAACGCTCGGGCGAGCTGGGCGCCATGCTCACCCGCTCCGCCGAATTCTACGACGGGGAGATCGGGCGCTGGATCGACCGCTTCACCCGCGTCTTCGAACCGCTGCTCATGGCCGCCATCGGCATCATCGTCGGCGCCATCGTCGTGCTGCTCTACATGCCCATCTTCGACCTGGCGGACAGCCTGCAATGAGCCAAGACGCCCCCATTCTGTCCTTGGATGACGAGACCCTGCTGCGCCAAGCGCGGCAGGCGGCCCTGCGTAGCCGGCGCGGCACCCTGGCGGAGTTCAACGCCCTGGCCGGCGGGGAACCGCGCCAGCGCCTGCACCGCCTGGGCCGGGTGCTGGACCTGCCCGTGCTGGAGACGGCGGCCATGCTGGTCCTGACGCCGGCCCTGGACCTGGTGCCCCTGCCCCGTGCCATGCAGCGCCATTGCGCCCTGCTGCGCGCCGAGGGCGGTGGACTGCTGGCGGCCGTCCCCGATCCTTTCGACGCCGACCTGCTGACCTGGCTGGAAACCCAGGCGGGGGGGGCGGTAGGGGTGGCCCTGGCACTGCCGGCCGACATCCACGCCTATCTGTCCAAGCTGGAAGAGTCCGTGCGCGCTATGGACAGCGTGGTCCAGGCCGGCGACGGCGACCGCCGCGACGGCCGCACCGCCGCCATCCTGTCATTCGCCAGCGTCAGCGAAGCCGCCAGCCCGGCAGTGAAGCTGGTCAACTCCACCCTCTACGACGCGCTGAAGGCCGGCGCGTCGGACATCCACATGGAAAGCACGGCCACCGGCCTGGCCATCAAGTACCGCGTCGATGGCGTGCTGGACCGAGGCACGGCGATCAATGGCACCGAAACGGCGGAGCAGGTCATCAGCCGCCTGAAGGTTCTGGCCGAGTTGGACATCGCCGAACGGCGGGTACCGCAGGACGGCAGCTTTCGGGTGGAGGCGGCGGGCCGTGAGATCGACCTGCGCGTCTCCATCATGCCCAGCATCCATGGCGAGGACGCGGTCATCCGCATCCTGGACAAGCGCGCCATGATGGCGGCCTACGGCGCGCTGAGCCTGGAAACGCTGGGCTTCGACGCCGCCTCGCTGGCCATCCTGCGGGATCTGGCGGAGGAACCGCACGGCATGCTGCTGGTCACCGGCCCCACCGGTTCGGGCAAGACCACGACGCTGTACGCCGCGCTGACGGAAATCCACAACGGGCGCGACAAGATCATCACCATCGAGGACCCGGTGGAATACCAGCTGCCGGGCATCCTCCAGATCCCGGTGAACGAGCGTAAGGGCCTGACCTTCGCCAAGGGCCTGCGCAGCATCCTGCGGCACGACCCCGACAAGATCATGGTGGGCGAGATCCGCGACCGGGAAACGGCGGAGATCGCGGTGCAGTCGGCCCTGACCGGCCATCTGGTGCTGACCACCGTGCACGCCAACAGCGTGTTCGACGTCTTCGGCCGCTTCACCCACATGGGCATCGATCCTTACGCCTTCGTCTCCGCCCTCAACGGCATATGGGCCCAACGCCTGATCCGCATGAACTGCCCCCACTGCGCCGCCGACTACGTGCCCGAGGATGGGGAGTTGCAGCGCCTGGGCCTGACGGGGGAGGCCATCGCCGGCTTCCGCTTCCGCCGCGGCCTGGGCTGTGGTGATTGCCGGGGCACAGGCTACAAGGGCCGCCGCGCCATCGCCGAAATCCTGACGCTGACGGATGAGCTGCGCGAGATGGTGGTGGAGAAAAGCCCCATACGCCTGATCAAGGACACGGCCTACCGCAACGGCACCCGCAGCCTGCGCGACGTGGCCATGGCCCTGGCGCGGGAGGGCGGCACCACCCTGGCCGAGGTCAAGCGGGTAACCCAGCATGCGTAAGCCCACCCTCCCCTCCCTCACCCGTTTCCTCGGCGGCCGGCTGGAGCTGACGCTGACCCGCGCCAGCCTGTCGCTGGCCCTGCGGCGCACGCCTTGGAAGTCCCCCGTTTCCCTGGTGGAGCTGCCGTTGGCCGGCACCTTTCATCCGGACATGCTGGCTCCCGCCCTGGCGGCAGGCCACCTTGCCCACCTGCCACTGGCGGTCACGCTGGGCGACGACCTGGTGCGGCTGTTCATGGTGGCGCCGCCGGGCAACGCGCGCGGCCTGGGTGATATCCGTGCCGTGGCGGCACTGCGCTTCCAGCGCCTCTACGGCGAGGATATCGCCGCGTGGCGCCTGACCTTCGACGCGGCGGTGGATCAACCCTTCCTGGCCTGCGCCATGCCCCAGGCGCTGCACACCGCCCTGCTGGACCTGGCCCGAACGCACCGCTTGGCGCTGACCGCCGTCACCCCGCGCTTCGTCACCGCCTGGAATGCCGAACACCGGCGGCTGGATGGCGCCTGGCTGGGCGTGGCGCAGGCGGGGGCGATCATCACCCTGGGCTGTGTGGACGTTCCGCCTGGCGGGGGTGCCGCCGGTTTGATGGCGGTGCATCGCCTGGCCCTGCCTCCGGGGGTGGACGCGCGCTGGCTGCGCGATCAGCTCCGCACCGTGGCGCTGCGCCATGGCCTGGCGGACCCGGTGGCCGTCAAGCTGGTGGGGCGACCCCTTCCCGGACTGGCCGCCCCCATCGCGGGCACACCCACGCTCAGCTGGCAGGTACCAGCGGCACGGCCCACGGCCGCCCAGGCGTTCTCCTATCTCTTCGGTTGGGGGCAGCGCGCGGGATGAGACGGCAGAGCATCAACTTCGCCCCTCACAGCTACACCCGGCTGAAGCAGGAAACCCCCACCGCCGCCAAGGTGCTGGGCGTCGTCGGCCTGGGCCTGTGCCTCTTGGCGGCACTGGAGGCGCGGGACCGGCTGGACCGCCTGGCGGCCCTGGACCGGGCCGTCGCCCAAGCCGAAGGCGATCTGGCGGCGCGCGCGCGCGGCCGGGCCCCGGTGGCCGACATCCCCATTCCCAAGGCGCAGGCCACGGCGGTGAACGCCGCCGTGCGGCAGCTGAACCTGCCCTGGCGCGCCGTGCTGGACGCGGTGGAGGCCGGCACCCCAAAGACAATCGCCCTGCTGGCGCTGGAGCCCGACGCCCGACGCGGCCTGATCCGTATCGAGGCGGAAGCGGCGGACGGTGAAGCCATGCTGGCCTATGTGAAGCAGTTGAAGCAGCAGCCCCTGCTGGCCGGCGCCGTGCTGCAGAAGCACCGGACGGAGGAAAGTCAGGCGCGCCGCCCCCTGCGCTTCCAGATTGAGGCGGGGATTGCCGCCGGGGATCTCACCGGGGGCACGCCATGAGCCTCCTGTCGGCCTCCGCCCCCACCCTGCTGCTGCGTGCCCGCCTGGCCCTGGGCCGCGCCGGCTGGACTAGCCTGCTGGCCGGAGCCTTGTTCATCGCGGGCGCCGCCGCCTTCCTCATCGGCTTGCCCGCCCTCCAGGCGCGGGTGGACGCCCGTCAGGCCGACTTGGCGCAGGTGACGGCCCGCGCGGCCCGGGCCGCGCGGCAGCCCCAGCCAGCTGCTGCCCCCCCGCCGCGGGCGCAACGCAACCTGCAGGCCTTCTACGACGCGTTGGGCGATGTGCGCTATATCGACCAGGACGTGGCCGTCGTCCTGGATGAGGCCGACCGCCAGGGCCTGACCATCGCCAAGGCGGACTACAAGCTGAGCTATGACAAGGCCGGCCTCTACCACGTCTACACCATGCAGATGCCCGTTACCGGCAGCTACGCCGCCATCCGCGCCTTCTGCCAGCAGGTGCTGCTGTCCCTGCCCTATGCCGCCCTGGAGGAGATCAGCGTCAAGCGCGCCGCCATCGGCGACGCGACGGTGGAGGCGCGATTGCGCCTGGCGCTGTACCTCGACGGTCCGGCGGACTACGCGCCGGGCAAGGCGGTAGACGGGGGTGCGCGATGAAGGCGCGCCAGGCCCTGATGCTGGCGGCCCTGGCCGCGTCCGCTGGCCTCGCCATCTTCGGCGACCGCACGCCCGGCGGCGGCGAGACGGTGGAGCCGGCGCCGCGCCCGCAGCCCGCGGCTGCCCCCAAGTCGGCCGCCGCCCCCGCCAAGCACAAGCACGCCCCCACCATCCTGGCCCTGCTGCCCCGTGAGGAGCTGGTGGGACCGCGCGATGAGGATAGGCCGGCGTCCACCCTGTTCGCAGCACAGACCCTGGACCGCGCGCCAACGGCGGGGGCGGCCCAAGCGCCCGTGGCGGCGGCGTCCGGCACGCCGGGCCTGCCCTTCACCTACCTGGGCAAGAAGTATGAGAACGCGGCCTGGGAGGTGTACCTGGCCATCGGGGACCAGACCTACTTCGTGCGCGAGGGCACGGTCATCGACCAGAAATACGCGGTCAACCAGATCCGGCCGCCGGTGCTGACGATGACCTACCTACCAACCAAGCAACAGCAGACGATGACGATCGGCGGGGAAGAGTGATGGGGGTTGTGAGGGGGTGGCGGTCCGCCGCGCGCAAGGGGGTTTCCCTGCTGCTCAGCGTCGCGCTGACGGCCTGCGCGGGCCATTCCGCCTATCAGGACGGCGTGAACCTGGTGGCCGAGGGCAAGATGGACGACGGCCTGGCCAAGCTGCAGGAGGCCTATCGCCAGGATCCGCGCGACGTGCAGGTGCGCACCGCCTATCTGCAGACGCGGGAACGGGCCCTGACCACGGATGTGGAGCGGGCGGACAAGCTGGCCGCTGCCGGCTCGTATGACGAGGCGCGGGCCCTGTACCGCCACGCCCTGGGCCTGAATGCCAATTACGAGCGTGCGCAGGACGGCTTGGCGGCGCTGGAGGCACGCGCCCGGCAGGCCGGGTGGATGAACGAGGCCGACGCCCTGCTGTCGCGCGGCCAGGTGGACGCCGCCAGCCAGAAGCTGGCCCGCGTGCTGACGGAAGCGCCGGCCGACCCGCGCGCCCTGGCGCTGAAGCATGCCATCGACACCCGCCTGGCGGCCCGCACGCCCCAGGCGCGGCTGGCCCAGGTCTACCGCAAGCCCATCACCATCGAGTTCAAGGACGTCAGCCTGAAGCAGGTGTTCGAGGTGATCGCCCACACCTCGGGCCTGAACTTCCTGTTCGACAAGGATGTGAAGACGGACCAGCGCACCTCCATCTTCCTGAAGAACAGCACCATCGAGGCGGCGGTGCGGCTGGTGCTGCTGACCAACCAGCTTGAACAGCAGGTGCTGGACGGCAACACGGTCCTGATCTACCCCAACACCCAGGCCAAGCAGAAAGACTATCAGGAGCTGAGCGTCCGCACCTTCTACCTGGCCAACGCCGAGGCCAAGACCATCGCCAACACCCTGAAGACCATCATCAAGGTGCGCGACATCGCGGTGGACGAAAAGCTGAACATGGTCATCGTGCGCGACACGCCCGAGGCCATCCGCATGGCGGAAAAGCTGGTGGCGGTGGAGGACGTGCCGGATCCCGAGGTCATGCTGGACGTGGAGGTGCTGGAGATCCAGCGCAGCAAGCTGCAGAACTTCGGCATCCAATGGCCGGCCTCCGCCAGTTTCCAGCCCTCCCCCCTAGGCAGCCTGACGACGGGCGGCGACAGCTCCTCCAGCGGTTCGTCGGCCGGAAGCAGCGGCAGTGCGAGCACCAGTTCCGCCGTGTCGCTCTATGATCTGACGCACCAGACCACACGCAACATCGGCGTCAGCGTGGGCAGCGCCACGGCCAACGCCAACCTGCAGGACTCCGACGCGCGACTGCTGACCAACCCGCGCATCCGCGTGCGCAACCATGAGAAGGCCAAGATCCTGATCGGGCAACGGCTGCCCAACATCACCTCCACCGCCACCTCGACCGGATTCCTGTCCCAGTCGGTGAACTACATCGACGTGGGCCTGACCCTGAATGTGGAACCCACGATCTACCTGGATGACAACGTCGGCATCAAGCTGACGCTGGAGGTCAGCAGCATCATCCGCCAGGTGACGACGCAGACCGGCACCAGCGCGTACGAGATCGGCACCCGCACGGCCAGCACGGCCCTGCGCCTGAAGAACGGGGAAACCGACGTGCTGGCCGGCCTGATCGACAGCCAGGAACGCACCTCGGGCAACAAACTGCCGGGCCTGGGCGACGTGCCCGTGCTGGGCCGCCTGTTCGGCGCCACGACGGACGACGACCAGAAGACGGAAATCGTCCTGTCCATCACCCCGCATCTCGTGCGCAACCTGCAACGCCCCGACGTGAACGACGCCATGTTCAACGCCGGCACCGAGACCAGCATGCACACCGCCCTGCCCGGTTCCGGCGGCGGCAGCGTTTCCACCAGTTCCACCGTCACCACCACCGTGGCACCGGTATCGCCCATGCCACCGGCCGCCCCCAACGCCACCGGCGGCACCGGGTCGTCGTCCACCACCGGCGGCGGCACGGGTGCGGTGAACGACCTGGGCCTCGGCCTCAGCCAGAACGGCGTGGGCGGCACCGCCGGCGGGGCGGAGGAAGGGGCGGTGGGCGCCGTGCCCGGGGCCGGCACCGCCCAGCTGCAACTGCAGGGCACCAACCAGGCGGCGGTGGGCGGCACCGTCACCGTGAACCTGCTGGCGCAGGCCACGCAGGGGGTCACCAGCTTCCCCGTCACCCTGGGCTTCGACGCCGCCAGGCTGCAGGTCACCAACATCGCGGAAGGGCCGTTCCTGAAGCAGAGCGGCGCCAGCACCAGCTTCTCCAGCCGCCTGGGCAACGGCCAGGTCATCATCGCCGACAGCAGCACCGGGGGGGCCGGCGTCACCAGCCAGGGCGTCCTGGCCACGGTGACATTCAAGGCGCTGGCCACCGGGTCCACCAATGTCCAGGTGGCCTCCGCCTCCCCCATCGGGGTGGACGGCGTGCCCATCACCTTGCTGTCGCCCAGCCCCTACACCGTGCAGATCGCCGCCAAATGACGGGACAATGCACCTCAGAGGCAGGGTTCACACTGGTGGAGCTGCTGGTCACCCTGGCCATCGTCGGCCTGCTGGCCACGCTGGTCCTGCCGGTGGCCCAGGTGGCGACCCAGCGCACGCAGGAGACGGAGCTGCGCCGCGCCCTGCGCGACATCCGCACGGCCATCGACGCCTATCACCGCGCCAGCGACGACGGCCGCATCGCCAAGGACGCCGGGACCACCGGCTATCCGCCCGACCTGGACGTGCTGGTGACGGGGGTGGAGGACCAGAAGGACCCGGAGAAGCACAAGATCTATTTCCTGCGCCGGGTGCCGCGCAACCCGCTGGCCAGCGAGCCCGACCTGGCCGATGCCGCCACCTGGGCCAAGCGCAGCTATGCCAGCGAACCCGACGACCCGCAGGAGGGCGACGATGTCTATGACGTCTACGCCGCCAGCCCCCGCGTCGGCCTGAACGGCGTCCCCTACAACAAATGGTGAGGGCCATGACGCGACGCGCGGCGAAGAAACGGGCCGCCGGCTTCACGCTGGTGGAGCTGCTGGTGGTCATGGCCATCATCGGCATGCTGCTGAGCCTAGCCTTGCCCCGCTACTACCATGCCATCGACACATCAAAGGAGCGGGTGCTGGCGGAAAACCTGCGCGTCACCCGCGACGCCATCGACAAGTTCTACGGCGACACCGGCCGCTATCCCGAGGCCTTGGACGAACTGGTGCAGAAGCACTACCTGCGCGCCCTGCCTTTCGATCCGGTGGCCGACAGCGACAGCGCCTGGATCATCGTCCCGCCGGAGGAGCAGTTCACCGGCAACGTCTACGACATCAAAAGCGGGGCGTCGGGTACCAGCCATGACGGCAAGGCCTTCGGGGACATGTGATGCGGGACCGCCGTGACGCCATCCGTCCCGATGAAGCGGGCTTCACCTACCTCGGCCTGCTGATCATCCTGGCCATCATCGGGGTGGTGGCCGCAGCCAGCCTGCAGGCCGGCGCCCTGATGCAACGGCGCACGGCCGAGGAAACCTTGCTCGACATCGGATCGGACTTCCGCACCGCCTTGCGCAGCTATGCCGACAGCACCCCCGCCGGCCTGCCCCGCTGGCCCCGCACCTTGCAGGATCTGGTGCGCGACCCGCGCTATCCCGGTGTGCGCCGTTACCTGCGGAGGGTGCCGCCCGACCCCTTGGGCGGCGACCAGCCCTGGGGCCTGGTCATGAGCCCGGACGGTGCCGGCATCATCGGCATCTACAGCCGGGCGCCGGGGCATCCCATCAAGCAGGACAATTTCCTGGCGGCCTACCAGGACTTCCGCAACCGCGACAGCTATGCCGACTGGGTCTTCACCCAGGCGCCGGCCCGCAATTCCCAGTTGCCCTCGCGCCCCATTCCCCTGGGCCCGGGCGCATCACCGCCACCCAGTCCCAGCGCCGGCGCCGGCCCCTCCGGCACCCGCTGATCCCCTCCCCAGTCCAGGACCAGAAGCCCGTGCGAACCGCCCTTTCCGCCCTGATCACATCCTGCCTGCTGCTGGCCGGCACCGCCGCCCAGGCCGGGCAACAGGCCACTCGTCAGCCGGATGATCTCGACACCCGCATCCACGCCTATCTCCTGGCCCACCCCGAAGTGCTGACGGAAATGCAGCAGGCCCTGGCAGCCAAACAGGCGGCGGAGCGGGATGCCCAGACCCGCGCGACCCTGGCGGCCAACCACGACGCCCTGCTGGCCGACGCCGGAGACACGATCCTGGGCAACCCCAAGGGCGATGTTACCATCGTGGAATTCTTCGATGACGAATGCCCCTACTGCAAGATGATGGCGCCGACGCTGGAGGCGGTGGTGAAGACCGATCCCGGCGTGCGCGTGGTGCTGAAGGAACTGGCCGTCCTGGGCCCCGGCTCGGAAATCGCGGCACGCTACGCCCTTGCGGCCCAGCAGCAGGGCAAATACCTGGTGCTGCACGCCGCCCTGATGGCGGACAAGACGCCGGAACACCAGCTGACCGAGGCGCGCGTGAAGGAAATCGCCGCCGGCGTCGGCCTGGACACCGCCCGGCTGGAGCGCGACGGCCAGTCGGCGGACATCGTCGTCCGGCTGCAGCGCACCCGCGCCCTGGCCCAAACCATCGGCATCCGGGGCACGCCTGGCCTGGTGATCGGCGACACCGTGCATTCCGGCGCCATGACGC
Source organism: Nitrospirillum bahiense (assembly GCF_007828025.1). Taxonomy (NCBI): domain Bacteria; kingdom Pseudomonadati; phylum Pseudomonadota; class Alphaproteobacteria; order Rhodospirillales; family Azospirillaceae; genus Nitrospirillum; species Nitrospirillum bahiense. The sequence goes on along the minus strand of NZ_VITO01000003.1, from coordinate 277,165 downwards.
CCGACGCCCTGGTCAAGGCCATCGCCGCCGCGCGGGCCGCCAAGGCGCCCTGACCAGGAGACCGCGACGGGCTGTCAGTGCAGCCAGCCCGCGTCCTGCCCGTGGCGGATTTCCGCAGGGCGGACCAGGGCCGCCGAAACCACTGTCACCCGATGGATGCGGCCGTCCAGCCGAGCCTCCCAAAAATCGAGGAACTGGCGGAGTTGCGGGAAACGGGGCGCCTGGTCCAGTTCCTGCCATAGGTAGGCTTGCAGCAAGCCGGGATGGTCCGGCATGCGATAGATGATCTCAGCCGTGGTCAGGCGCCAGCCCAAAAGTTGCTTTTCCAAGTCCGTCATGACGTCCTTCCAACCAGGGTGCGGAGGATGGAATTCTGCCATCACCGGAGTGCCACGCGTCAATATTTATCTAATCTCTCCATATAGTTAGCAGCCGACGGCAGTGGCTGCTGCCATCAGTCCCCCTCCATGGGCTTGCGGGGGTCGTATTCGGCCGGCCGCCAGGTCCGCAGGAAGGATTCCAGCGCCGGGTCCGGCGATGGCGGTAAGGCCAGGCGCACGGTCACGTATTGGTCACCCCGAGCACCCGCTGAGGATATACCGCGTCCCTTCAACCGCAGCCGGGTGCCGTCGTTGGCCCCCTTGGGGATGGTCATCAGGACGGAACCGTCGATAGTTGGAACCCGCACCTTGGCACCGAAAACCGCCTCGTGCAGCGTGACGGGCAGGTCCAGGTACACATCGTCCCGCTCGCGCCTGAACCATGGATGGGGCCGCACCGACACCGTGACCAGCGCGTCGCCAGCAGGTCCGCCGGCGGTACCCGGGGCGCCCCGGCCGCGCAGCCGGACCTTGCCCCCCTCTTCGAGCCCTGGCGGCAAGTCCACGTCCAGCCGCGTCCCGTCGGGCAGGGTCATACGATGGCGGCCGCCTTTCGCCGCCTCAACGAAATCCACGGTGATGCTGACTGATATGTCCTTGCCTTTGCGCGGACCGGCGCCGGCCCGGAAACTGCCGCCGCCGAACATGTCGGCGATAATGTCCTCAAAGCCGCCCGTCCCGCCGGCGTTGGACGTGAACTGGAAGCCGCCGCCGGGCGCGCCGGCATAGTGGCGCCGTGCATGGGCCTGAGGCCGCTCATTGCCGTCGGCGTCGATTTCGCCGCGGTCGAAGCGGGCCCGCTTGGTGGCATCCGACAGCAGATCATAGGCGGCGGTGATCTCCTTGAACGTGCGCTCCGCGTCGGGGCGGTTCTGATTGAGATCGGGATGATGGGCTTTGGCGAGCTTGCGGTACGCCCGGCGGATTTCCTCGGTCGAGGCGGTCCGCGATACGCCCAGGATGTCATAGGGATTGCTCACGAGCGATACCGGTTCAAACAGCCAGTCCTTCGCGGCACCGGCAACGGCAAGGTGAAGTGCTGATATCGGGCCGGTGATACGCCGCCGGCGCGAAGGCCGGCGGCGGCTCCCTTCATCTTCGGCCTCAGGCGGCTTGCTTTTCGCCGGCTTGATGCTCTTCCAGGCGCGGATTGGCGCCGCCGGACAGGATTTCGATGCGCTGGGGCTTCATGGCCTCCGGCAACTCGCGCTTCAGATCAATGGTCAGCAGGCCGTTTTCCAGCGAGGCGCGATCAACGAAAACGAAATCCGCCAGTTCGAAACGGCGCTCGAACGACCGGGCCGACAGGCCATGGTGCAGATACTGCGCCTTTTCCTCAGCGGCTTTGCGACCCTGGACGACGAGCAGGTTGGGATGGGCGGTCAGGGCCAGTTCGTCGGCGGACCAGCCCGCGAGGGCCACAACGATGCGGTAGGCGTTCTCACCGGTTTTCAGGATGTCGGACGGGGGATAGCTGTCCGCCGGTGTGGTGGTGGACAGATGTTCCAGCACCGTGGCCAGACGGTCGAAGCCAACGCCGGAACGAAACAGGGGCGAAAAATCAAAAGCGCTCATAGCCATGTCCTCCATTGAGCAACGAGGTACGAGCGGCCCCGGGACCCACCCGGGAGCCGGTTCGGGCCGGATCCGCAATCGGCATCCGGCACCTGCGAATATAGAGAATGCTGGCAATATATCAATAATAAATTTGATATAGGCAGATCTTTTGGCGATCATTCTTGGAAAACAACAGTAACCACGGCGGCAATCGCCGCCGTGGTTAAGTATACCTAGGCTATCATGTTATGACTTGATCAGTCGAAATCCGCCGGCGCCGGGGTGGCGGGCTTCTTCTCCGGAAGCTGCGCGACCATGGCCTCTGTGGTGATCAGCAGGCCGGCGACGGAGGCCGCGTCCTGCAGGGCGGTCCGCACCACCTTGGCCGGATCGATGATGCCGGCGGCCACCAGGTCGCGGTACTGCCCGGCCTGGGCGTCGAAGCCCCAGTTGTAGTCCGGGTTGTCGGTGACTTTGCCGACGACCACCGACCCGTCGTAGCCGGCGTTGGCCGCGATCTGACGCACCGGTGCCTGCAGGGCCTTGCGGATGATGTCCACACCCATGCGCTGGTCGTCGTTGGCCGGCTTCAGTCCCTCCAGGGCCTTCACCGCGCGGGCCAAGGCCACGCCGCCGCCCGGCAGGATGCCTTCCTCCACCGCCGCGCGGGTGGCGTGCATGGCGTCATCGACGCGGTCCTTGCGCTCCTTCACGTCGACCTCGGTGGCACCGCCCACGCGGATGACGGCGACGCCACCAGCCAGCTTCGCCAGGCGCTCCTGCAGCTTCTCACGGTCGTAGTCCGAGGTGGTCTCCTCGATCTGCGCCCGGATCTGGGCGCACCGCGCCTGGATGGCATCCTTGGCGCCCGCCCCCTCGACGATGGTGGTGTTGTCCTTGCCGATGACCACCTTCTTCGCCCGGCCCAGCATGTCGATGGTGACGGTGTCGAGCTTGATGCCCAGGTCTTCGGAGATGACTTGGCCGCTGGTGAGGATGGCGATATCCTCCAGCATGGCCTTGCGGCGGTCGCCGAAGCCCGGCGCCTTCACCGCCGCCACGCGCAGGCCGCCGCGCAGCTTGTTCACCACCAGGGTGGCCAGCGCCTCGCCCTCGACATCCTCGGAAATAATCAGCAGCGGCCGGCCGCTCTGCACCACCCGCTCCAGCACCGGCAGCAGGGCTTGCAGGCCGGACAGCTTCTTCTCGTGGATGAGGATGTAGGGGTCCTCCAGTTCCACGGTCATCTTGTCGGCGTTTGTGACGAAATAGGGCGAGACATAGCCCCGGTCGAACTGCATGCCCTCGACGATGTCCAGTTCGGTGTCGAAGCTCTTGGCCTCCTCCACCGTGATCACGCCCTCATGGCCCACCTTCTCCATGGCCTTGGCGATCATCTCGCCGATCTCGGCCTCACCGTTGGCCGAGATGGTGCCGACCTGGGCGATCTCCGCGTTGGTGGTGATCTTCTTGGCCTTGCCCTTCAGCTCGGCCACGACGGCCTCCACGGCCAAATCGACGCCGCGCCGCAGGTCCATGGGGTTCATGCCGGCGGCCACGGCCTTGGCGCCCTCGCGTACGATCGCCTGGGCCAGCACGGTGGCGGTGGTGGTGCCGTCACCCGCCAGGTCGTTCTGCTTGGACGCCACCTCGCGCAGCATCTGCGCGCCCATGTTCTCGAACTTGTCGGCCAGCTCGATTTCCTTGGCGACGGTCACGCCGTCCTTGGTGATGCGGGGCGCGCCGAAGCTCTTCTCGATGACGACGTTGCGACCCTTGGGACCCAGCGTGACCTTGACAGCGTCCGCCAGGATGTCGACGCCCCGCAGCAGGCGCGCGCGGGCATCGGCCGAGAACTTCACGTCCTTGGCTGCCATTTCCTTCTCCCGTGATGATGTACTGCCTCAGGCGGCCTTGCGGGCCGCGCTGGTGTCGATGACGCCGAGGATGTCACTCTCCTTCATGATCAGGAGATCCTCGCCGTCGATCTTGACCTCGGTGCCGGACCATTTGCCGAACAGCACGCGGTCGCCGACCCGGACATTCAGGTCGATGACATGGCCCTGTTCGTCCCGGGTGCCGGGACCGACGGCGAGCACCACGCCCTCCTGGGGCTTTTCCTTGGCGGTATCGGGGATGATGATGCCGCCAGCGGTCTTCTGCTCGCTGTCAACGCGGCGCACGACGACGCGGTCGTGCAAGGGGCGGAATCGCATGGGGGTCACTCCTCATTACAAGCGAATGCCATGGATTTCTAAGGCGGCCCGCCCTTCTGGGCCGGGCCGCGGCAAAAATTTATTCAGTCCGGAATCCGTGTCAAGAGGGGTGGCCCAGGGACTAGGCCAAAAATTTCCGGCCCCGGTTCCACGGCCCCAATGGACCGTCGCGGTGGCCGGCCAAGGACGGCAACCCCGGTAACCAATGGGCGTCGTGCCCCCGATCAGACGCTCAGCCAGTTGGTTACCTATGCCTTGGGTATAGGCGCCGCCGTTTTGAACATTCCCCACACCTCACACCACCTTTCAATTATGCATACATTTGTACTTATTTGAAATTAAATTGGTTACCTTTGAGAGATAACGCTGATCATGCGGCCAATATTTGCGCGAATCGCCCTCAACTAAAGCTGATGAATTCTGACATTTTCGCTGTGAACTTCCCATTTTAAAGCCGAAATCACAAATTATCACATATTGTCGCAAATGTTCATTCTTCCAACATTCACTCTTTATTAAGTGCAGGGCTATTGACTATCGTCGTTTTTGTGCGCCATTGTCGCTTCACCCTCAAAAGCAATATATCCGAAAGTAGCTGATCCTCCAGCCTTGCCCCCTTTCGCCTGAGCCGTTGCCGCCCGCCGGTCTCATCCAGGTTCGACACCCTGGGGGCCGGGTTTTCCGTTGTTTGCCGCCGCCATCCCGTCCGCCGTCGCTTAAGCCCCAAGGTACCCCTGGAAATGACCAAGACCGCCCAGCCCCCCCTGTCGCCCTACGCGCGCATGGCCCACAAGCGGGCGGTCCCGGGACGTGGCCGACGTGCTCTGAGAGCGGCGGCCCTGACCACGGCGGCCTTGTTCATCACCCTGCCGGCGCTGGCGCAGCAGGCTCAGCCGCCGCGATTGCCGTCCGGCGCCGAACCGGGTCGCGAGGCGCCCCGGCCGGTCATGCCCACGCCTGGCGCACCCGGCGGGGCCATCACCGTGCCCAAGGCCACGGCGGCCCAGGCACCGCAGGGGGCAGAGCAGTACAGCTTTGCGCTGAAGGGGGTCGCGATCGAAGGCGCTACCGCTTTCCCGGCCGATGAACTGGCGGCCTTCTACGCCAGCCTGGTGGGCAAGACGGTCACCGTGGCCGACATGTTCAAGGTCGCCAACGACATCGAGGTGCGCTACCGCGAGGCCGGCTATATCACCAGCCGCGTCGTGGTGCCGGAGCAGACCATCGAGGACGGCCGCTTCCGCATCCAGGTCATCGAGGGCTTCGTCGCCGATATCCGGTTCGACGACGACATCGGCCCGGCCCGCGCGGCCGTGGCCCGCCTGCTGGAGCCCCTGCGCGGCGTTACCCCCATCAGCGTGGGCGAGATCGAGCGGCGCCTGCTGCTGGCCGACGATCTGCCCGGCCTGACGGTGCGCGCCAGCCTGGAGCCGTCGCCCACCATCCTGGGCGCCTCCATCATCGTGGTGAAGTCGGAGCGCAAGGCGGTCGATGCCTCGCTGGCCTTCGACAACCGCAACACGCCCTATGTCGGCGCCTTTGAATGGGTGGGTTCCGTCTCGGTCAACAGCTTCGGCGAACATGCCGACCGCCTGACCCTGACCAGCAAGGTGTCCACCCCCTTCCGCCGCGAATGGTTCGTCCAGGGCGGCTACCAGGGCATGTTCAGCAGCGACGGGCTGACGGCCGGCCTGACCTCCAGCTTCTCCCGCGCCAGCCCGGGGCAGGAGCTGGACCAGCTGAACGTCCACAGCCGCGTGGCGTCCGAGACGGGCACCGTCACCTATCCCATCATCCGCTCGCGCCTGGAAAACCTGCGCGCCTTCGGGGAATTCGAGTACCGCGACATCCGCACCACGCTGGGCGCTGACCTGTTCAACCAGGACCACCTTCGCATCTTCCGCGCCGGCGTCAGCTACGACAAGACCGACACCTGGGACGGCATCACCGCCGTGCGCGGCACCGTGCACCAGGGCCTGGACATCCTGAACGCGACACCGCGCAAGTCCGACTACGCCTCGCGCCTGGGCGGCAACGCCGACTTCACCAAGTTCACGGTGGACGTGACCCGCGTGCAGCAACTGCCGGCCAACTTCAGCCTCCTTGCCACGGCCACGGCGCAAATGTCGCTGGCGCCCCTGCTGGCCAGCGAGGAGATGGCGCTGGGTGGCCCCAACTTCGGCCGCGCCTATGACGAGGGCGAGATCTCCGGCGACAACGGCTGGGCCGGCTCGCTGGAGCTGCGCTACACGCCCGTGGTGCCCGAGCTGTTCCCCGAAGGGATGCAGTTCTACGCCGTGTTCGACGGCGGCCGGGTGTGGAGCCTGTCCAACTACCGCCCCACGGGTCGCGTCACCGTGGCGTCGGTGGGCGGCGGTGTCCGCATCAACATGGCCAAAGAGCTGTTCACGACCCTCGAGGTCGACCAGCCGCTGGACCGCCAGGTCCAAACCCAGGGCGGAAAGCCGACCCGGGTCTTCTTCAGCATCACGGCGCACTACTGAGATCGGAACGGGGAAATCCAATCATGAACCACGGCAGCTTTTTCCGCCCCCGTTCCGGCGCCAACCGTCCGGGCACGCAGCAACCCCAGGCCCTGCCGGGCATGAAGCGCTATCGCGCCGACCTGCGCGATACGCTGATGGCGTCGGCCGCCGGCCTGGTGAAGGCCGCGCCGAAGACAGCCAACCGCCGCAACCGGCGCGCCGGCCGCACCGCCATCTTCTTCGGCACCACGCTGGGCGCCTATATCGTCTCGTCCCTGCTGTCGGCGGCGCACGCCAACCCCACCGGCGGCACGGTCACGGTGGGCCAGGCCGTCATCGACGCATCCAAGCCCAACACCCTGACCGTCACCCAGGGTACCGACAAGGCCGCCATCAACTGGCAGTCCTTCAGTATCAGCGCCGGTGAAAAGGTCGACTTCCTGCAGCCGTCCAGCAGCAGCGTCATCCTGAACCGGGTCATCGGCAACGACCCGTCCAGCATCTTCGGTTCCCTGACCGCCAACGGCACGGTCATGCTGGTCAACCCCAACGGCGTCATCTTCGGCGCCGGATCGCGGGTGGACGTGGGCAGCCTGGTGGCCACCACCGCCAACATCAGCGACGCCGACTTCCTGGCCGGGCGGTACGCCTTCAACCAGGCCTCGACCAACCCCAACGCGGCCATCGTCAACGCCGGCGACATCACCATCAAGGACAGCGGCCTGGCCGCCCTGGTGGCGCCCAGCGTGCGAAACTCCGGCGTCATCCACGCCAGGCTGGGCCGCGTGGCCCTGGGCGGCGCCCAGACCTTCACCCTGGACTTCCAGGGCGACGGGCTGCTGAGCTTCGACGCCAGTTCCGCCGTCACCGCCCTGCCCCACAACGCCGACGGCACGCCCGCGCAGGCGCTGGTGGTCAATTCCGGCCAGATCGCGGCCGAGGGCGGCACCATCGAGCTGTCGGCCCGCGCCGTGAAGGGCGTGATCGACCACGTCATCAACACCGACGGCGTGCTGGTCGCCACCAGCGTCAGCGCCAAGAACGGCAAAATCGTGCTGTCGGGCGGCGACAGCGGCACCGTCGCCGTCAACGGCACCCTGAATGCCAGCGGCAAGGACGCGGGCCAGACGGGTGGCACCGTCATCGCGACGGGGGCCGACGTGGCCGTGGCGTCGGCCGCCGTGGTTGACGCCAGCGGCGACGCCGGCGGCGGCCACATCGCCATCGGCAGCGATGGCACCGGCACGACGCTGGACACGGCCAAGTCCCTGTCGAAGAGCGTCAGCCTGGCGGCGGGCGCCACCCTGAACGCCGACGCGGTGACCAGCGGCAACGGCGGCCGCGTCAGCCTGCTATCCCAGGACAGCACCCTGTTCTCCGGCGCCATCAGCGCCAAGGGCGGGGCCCGGGGCGGTGACGGCGGCTTCGCCGAGGTGTCCAGCCACAACGGCGTGGCGCTGGCGGGTGACGTCAGCCTGCAGGCACCTAAGGGTAAGACCGGCACCCTGCTGCTGGACCCCACCACGCTGACCATCACCAGCGGCACCAGCGGCAGCGGCAGCCAGGACAGCGCCATCAGCGGCGGTACCCTGGCCTCAACGGCCTCGGACGTGGGCCTCAACACCGTGTCCTCGGGCAAGATCGTCGCCCTGACCGCCACCAGCGACGTCGTGCTGCAGGCCAGCGGCCTGATCACCGTGGGCAACCTCGGCACCGTCAACCTGGGCAGCGGCCACAGCCTGACCCTGCAGTCCACCGCCACCGGCGGCATCACCTTCACCAACCCGTCCACCACCGAGATCGTGGCCAGCGGCGGCGGCAACATCACCCTGCAGTCGCTGGGCATCGGCAGCACGATCACCAACGTCGCCAAGCTGACCAGCGACACCGGCGTCATCACCATCACGGCCAACGGCAATGTCACGCTGGCCAACACCCTCACCGGCAGCGGCGTGGGGATCACGTCGGTGGTGGGTTCCATCACCAACGTCGGCGCCCCGAACCTGATCACCGGCAGCGGCAGCGGCGTCATCCTGTCCGCCCAGGGCGGCAGCATCGGCACGCCCACCTCCACCATCAGCACCCACACCCTGGGCCTGGGCCTGGAAACAGGCGGCAGCCTGTACGTCACCAACGACCAGACTTTGCTCGTCCTGGCGCTGAACGCCACGCACGCCCATCCGGGCGTCATCAACACCTATCAGCTGACCTCCCCCGGCCTGACGTTCGACGCGACCGACACGGGCAGCCTCAACCTCAACACGCTGCAGCAGTCGTCGACCCTGTATGCGCAGGTCAGCACGGACCATGACGCGATCGTTGGCAACGTCAACGTCACCAGCAGCGGCGTCTTCTCCCTGACTTCTACCGGCGGCAACATCCTGGCCGGTGCCGGCAACACCGGCGCCACGCCCATCACCGCGGGGTCCGTCCAGCTGACGGCCCAGGGGACCACCGGCCTCAATGGCGCCGTGGGCAGCAGCGCCTCACCCCTGCAGACCGACACCGGCACCCTGCGCGCCAGCGCCGGCTCGGGCGGCATTTATGTCGGCAACGGCGGCGCGCTGGCACTGCAGAGCGCCGTCGCCAGCGGCACGGTGAACGTCGCCACCGCCGGCACGCTGACCGTTGGCACCGTCACCGGCGGCACCGTGACGCTGGCCAGCACGGGCGGCGCCATCCTGGACGATGCCGACGCCACCACCAGCATCAGCGCCAACAGCCTGAACCTGAGCGCCGCCGCCGGTGTCGGCACGCATGGCGGCCCGCTCACCAGCAACGCCGCGACCGTCCAGGCCACGACGAATACCGGCGGCATTTTCCTGAACCTGACCAACGGCGTCATCACCACCCTGGCCAACGTCAGCGCCGGGGCGGGCGCCGTCGAGGTCGCCACCGCCACCAACACGGTCGCCACCGCGGTTTCCTCCGGCGGTGGCTCGGGCGACGACATCACCATTACGGTGACGGGCGGCGCCCTGGCGGTGAACACCATCAACGCCGGCGCCTCCGGCAACGTCACGCTGACCACCACCCTGGGCGGCAATAATGGCGACGGTATCGTCGCCATGGGCAGCGGGTCGCTGATCACCGGCCGGAACCTGGTGCTGAGCACCTCGTCCTATGGCTATGTCCAGCTGTACACGGCGGTGCAGAAGGTGTCCGGCACGTCCGGCACCGGCATCACCGTCGAGCAGAGGACCGGCGACCTGACGGTGGGCGACCTGGCCACGACCTACGTCCCCAGTTCCACCAGCAACCCGCTGTCCCAGCCGACCTACCCCAAGATCAAGATCCTGGCGGACGACGGCAGCGTCACCGTCGCCGGCACGGTGAAGTCCCTGGGCAGCACCGCCTACACGGGATCGGTGGAGATCCAGGCCAGCGGCGCCATCCTGGCGGACAGTGGCGTCACCACCGCCATCACCTCCGACAGCGTGGAGCTGGAGGCCGGCCAGAACGTCGGCACCGCCGCCTCGCACATCAAAACCAACACGACGGAACTCTATGTCTCCGCGGTGGGCGACATCTATCTGGACAACGCGGTGGCCTTCACCGAACTGTCCATCGACGATCAGCACACCTCGGCCGGCGCGATCAACACGGTGGCCGTCACCGCCCCCTACCTGACCTTCGGCATCAGCGACGACGGGTCCAAGTTCACGCTGACCAACATCGTCGGCACCACCATCGACAGCCTGAGCTTCGCCAGCGACGAAACGCTGGTGCTGGGCCATGTCCAGGGCAGCGCCGACAGCAACGTCAGCCTGCGTTCCTATGATGGCGACATCCTGGACGACGGCAACAGCCAGACTCGCGTCACCGGTCGCTACGTCGCCCTGCAGGCCGACAGCGGCAAGCTGGGCACCTCCGCCAGCCCGCTGAACATCAACGCCCCCCGCCTGGCGCTGACGACCGAGGGCGACCTCTACGCCAGCGACATCGCAGACCTGACGACCCTGTCGCTGACCACCAACCACCGCACCAACGGCAGCGTGAACACCTATCAGCTGACGGCGCCGTCGCTGGTGTTCAACATGACGGACAGCACCAGCGGCACGTCCATCAACACCCTGACCGACGTCACGGGCCTGTCCGCCACCTACGTCAACGACCGTACGACCACCCTGGGCGACATCAACGTCACGCGGTCGGGCTCGCTGAACCTGACGGCCCAGTACGGCAGCATCCTGGATGACGCCAACACCGCGACCCAGGCCCTGGCCGGCAGCATCACCCTGACCGCCACCTGGACGGCCGGCGGCCTGGGCACCGCCGCCAACCCGCTGCAGTTGGCGACCGGCGACCTGAAGGTGGCCGCCAATTCGGGCGGCACCTACGCCCAGATCTCCATGCCCGTCAACTCCACCACCAACGTGGTGAAGCTGAGCACGGGCAACTACAACAGCGGCACCATGATGGTGGAAGCGCTGCAGGGCGACCTGGCGCTGGGCACCATCACCACGACGGGCCAGTCCGTCACCCTGAAGGCCGACGCCGGTTCCATCACCAATCCCAACACCAGCGGCGGCGGCACCCCCAGCTACAGCACGCTAACGGTGGGCAGCGGCGGCACCGTCAGCCTGACCGCGTCGGGCGCCATCGGCGGCAGCACCGCCCCCATCCTGATCAGCGCCTCGGGCGGCACACTGAACGCCACGGCAACGGCCGGCGATGTCTACGTCACCAACGCCGGCGCCCTGAAGCTGGGCGCCATCAGCGCCAGCGGCACGGTGGGTGTCACCGCCACCTCCGGCAGCCTGACCGACGACGGCGACGGCACCACCACCGTCGCCGGCACCACCGTCGCCCTGACCGCCGCGTCCGGCAGCGTCGGCACGTCGGCCAGCCCGCTCAGCGTCGCCACCGCCAACCTTGCCGTCACCACACAGGGCAGCATCCAGGTGGCCGACAGCGCCGCCCTGTCCAATCTGACCCTGGCCAGCACCAGCACCAGCGCCGCCAACAGCTTCTCCGTCGGCGCCGCCAACCTGACCGGCTTCGCGCTGAGCGACAGCGGCAGCCTGTACACCCTGACCCAGCTGACCAGCACCTCCGCGCTGAACTTCACCTTCACCGGCGGCCATGCCCTCACCGTCCTGGGCCCGGTGAACGGCAACGCCGGCACCGCCAACTACGGCATCAGCACCGACGGCGGCGCCGTGATCCTTGCCTCCGCCGCCGGCAACGTCACCATCGGCAGCATCGCCACCGGCGGCGGGGCGGCGACCATCACCAGCGGCGCCGGCGGCGCGCTGACGGTCACCAGCCTGGCCACGGGCGGTGGCGCCGCGACGTTGACCGCGGGCGGCGCCCTGACCGTTACCGGCCTCACCACCACGGGTGGCGCCGCCACGCTGACGTCCGGCACCATGGCCGCCCTGTCGGGTGTGGACACGGGCAACGGCGCGCTTGGCATCACGGTGGGCAGCGGGGACTTCACCGTCGGCGCCCTGACCGCCAGCAGCGTCTCGATCAACGCCAAGGCCGGCAACATCAAGGATGACGGCGACAGTACCACCAAGATCACGGCCGGCACCGTCTCGCTGACCTCCGGCACCGGTTCCATCGGCGTGGCCGGGACCAGCGACAGCGACACGTCCAAGTGGATCGCCCTGTCGGGCACCACCAACCTTGCGCTCAGCGCTCCCACCAACATGTATGTGGTGGATGACCACGCGCTGACCGCCCTGGCGTTGAGCTTCACCGGCAACAACACCGCCGGCGTCTTCAAGCTGACCGCCCCCACCCAGACCTACATCATCTCCAGCGCCAGCGGCACCTTGAGCGTCAACCGCGCGGGCGCCACCTCCGGCGGCACCGGTGATTTGAGCACCTTCAGCCTCTACGCCCGTGAAAGCGTGAACGTCGGCACCGTTTCGGCCACCGACAGCATCTCGGTCACCACCGACAACACCACCGCCAACATCGGCTTCCTCAGCGGCTTCGGCGGCCTCATTTCCGCCAATGGCACCGTCAACCTGACGACCAAGAACGCCAACGCCAGCAACGGCAACATCGGCGCCAGCACCAACTCGGTGTCGATCGAATCCACCACGCTGAACATCGATTCCGTGGGTGCGATCTATGTGGACGACGCCGGTCTCGCCAACCTGTCCATCATCAGCCGGCACGTGTCGTCGTCGGATAACGACAACAACATCAAGGTCACCGGCTTCTTCCTGCAGAGCTCGGGCCTGATCGTCGGCGACGGCGCCACCCAGTCGCTGGCCAACGGCAGCGTCTTCGCCGCAAAGAACGGCTCGCCGGCGCTGAACTTCAGCTACACGACCGACCGGGCGATCGCGGTGATGAACAACATCACCGGTAATTCTGTCTCGCTGACCTCCACTGGCGGGTCCATCACCGGTTCGTCCGGCAAGACCATCACCGCCAGCTCGGTCAGCCTCTCAGCCCTGGCCAAGGACGCGTCCGTCGGCACCTCCAGCCAGGCCGTCGGCGTCAGCACCGCCAACCTGTCCATCGCCTCGGCCGGCAGCATGTATGTCGCCGATAGCGCCGCGCTGTCGTCCCTGACATTGAATTCCACGCTGAAGCAGACCGGCACCCTGTCCGCCGGCTTCGGCATCACCGCCAGCAACCTTACCGACAGCATCACTTACAGCAACAGTGGGCCCTATGGCCTGCAGATCGGCACCTTTACCGCCAACAGCGGCAACGTCGCGCTGAGCGTCACGTCCAACCAGCTGATCACCGTCGGGACCATCAACACCGGCACGGGCACCGGCGCCGCCGTCACGCTGACCACCACCGGTGCCATCCAGGCCGCCACCAGTTCCTCGCGCATCACCACGGGCGCGCTGACGCTGAACGCCACGGGCGTCAGCATCTACAACGACGGCATCGATCCCTTCCTGACCACGGCCAGCAGCCTGGCCGGCACCATCCAGACCATCGACCCCACCAGCCAGACCGTCACCGGCGGCAGCATCAACCTGTCGAACACGGGCGACCTGGCGCTGGGCGACCTGACCGTGGGCAACACGGCCAAGATCACCACCAGCGGCGCCATCACCAGCGGTGGCGGCACCGTGTCCGCCCCCATCGTGACCATCAAGGCCACCGGCGGGTCCATCGGCACCAGCGGCGCCCACTTGAGCATCGACAGCCGGACCCTGTCCCTGGATTCCGGCAATGACATTTATGTCGATGGCCGGTCGGACCTGTACGCCCTGAACGTGACCGACCGTCACGTCACGGCGCGGGCCAACACCCTGGCCATTACCGCCCCGCACCTGGTGTTCACCGTCACCGACACCGGCAGCCAGTTCAATATCGTCAACGTCGCCGACCCCAGCGGCATCGACTTCACCTTCACCGGCGACAAGGACATCCAAATCGGCACCGTGAACGGCCAGGTGGGCCGCACGGTGGGCATCACCTCCACCAACGGCAGCCTGACCGACAACGGTGGCGTGATGCTGACGGGTGACGAGGTCGACCTGGCCGCCACCGGGTCCATCGGCACGGCCGGCGCGCATATCAAGACCACCGCGCTGACGCTGGACGTCCGCACCGGCGCGAACCTCTACGTCGATAACGCTACGGATCTGTCCGCCCTGTCGGTGGAAACCACCCAGGCCGCCGCCACCGGCGGCGTCTTCTCCATCACCTCAGGCGGCGCCTTCGGCTCGGCCACGCCGACCCTGACCTTCTCGGGCGGCGACGACGGTACCTACACCCATTTCGACCTGGTGACCGACAGTACCGGCATCAACTTCAGCGGCACGGCAGAACACAGTCTGAAGATCGGCACCATCGACACGCGCGCCACCGGCATGCTGGCCGGCGGCCTGGTGACGCTGTTCAGCGACCAGAGCATCCTGGCCATCGACGGCACCAACCGGATCACCGCGGCGGAAACGTCGCTGACCACCTGGAACGGCGGCGGATCCGTCGGCAGCGGCGCCACGGCGCTGAACCTGTCCACCCCGCTGCTGGACATGGATACCAGTGGTAGCGTCTACCTGAATTCCGATACCCACATCGACGCGCTGGACCTCTACACCCGCCACCCCACGTCCAACGCCAGCGCCTACAGCATCACCTCCCCCGGCCTGACCTTCGGGATGAGCGACGGCGGCACCGGCGCCAGCCTGACCAACATCGTCGACACCACCGGCCTGGCGCTGACCGTCACCAGCGACGCCACCCTGACCGTGGGCACCGTCAACCTGGGCACGGCCGGCACCCTGGCGCTGCACACCACAAGCGGCGACATCAAGGGCGACGGCAACGGCAGCACCGGTGTGACCGCCGCGACCCTGTCGCTGGTGTCGGACAGCGGCGCCATCGGCACCTCCGGCGCGGGCAACGAGATCGACGCCCAGGTCAACACCCTGACGGCGAACGCCCAGAGCGGCGCCGTCAACCTCGGCTTCTCCGCCTCCGCCGCGCTGAAGGGTCTGACCGCCGGCGGCGACGTCGTGCTGAACAACAGCGTGGGCGACATCGCGCTGGGCACCATCGAGCTGAACGGCCACAACCTGACCGTCGACAACGAGGGTGGCTCCATCCTCAGCGGCACGCTCAACGACACCGCCACGGTGACGCTGATCGCCCAGGGATCCATCGGCAACGTCAGCGCCATCACCACCTCGTCCAACGGCGCCGCCACCACCCTGAACCTGACCGCCCACGCCACCAACGGCGCCACGGGCAGCGTCAATGTCAGCGAAAGCAACGGCAACCTGGTCGCCAGCAGCATCCTGGCCCCGGGGGGCGTGACACTGACCGCCACCGATGGCGGCATCACCGTCGGCACCATCAACGCCGGCACCGCCGCGGTCAGCCTGACGGCCGGTGACGGCGACATCCTGGCCATCAACGGCAGCAACCTGATCACCGGCGGCAGCGTCACGCTGGTGACGGACAGCGGTAGCGGTCATTCCATCGGCGGCGGAACCGGCGGCGTTCTGATTGTGTCGACGCCGGTCCTGTCGCTGACAAATACCAAAGACATCTACCTCAACGACAACACCACGCTGACCAAGCTGACGCTGGACCGCACCGGCGACTACACCGGTGGCGGCACCATCCAGCTGAGCGTCCCCGGCTTCACGGCCGCCTGGGTCGACAGCACCACAACCCTGAACCTTACCTACCTGGCGCAGTCCGGCCTGGATCTGACGTTGCGGACCAACCACAACGTCGCCGTCGGCACGATCAACCTCGGCAGCACCGGCAAGCTGGACCTGGAGGTCGATCCGGCATCGGGCAACGGCGCCATCACGGCGACCAGCGGCAGTTCCTCAATCACCGCTGGCAGCCTGACGCTGCAGGTCTCGTCGGAGAGCAGCATCGACGGCAGCAGCATCGGCAGCTCCGGCACCCTGCTGAAGGTCTCGGCCACCGACTTCACCGCCAGCGCGGGCCAGGGCGGCATCTACATTGCGCCCACGTCCAACATCAACCTGTCGAACGTTACCTCGGGCGGCGCGCTGACCGTCTCCACAACCTCGGCGGTTGACATCACGCTGGGCAGCGTTTCCTACGGCAACGGCCAGGCGCTGACCGTCACCACCGCCGGCGCCATCCTGGGCGGCGGCGGCGTGCTGCAGGGCGGCAGCCCCAGCACCGTCGGCGGCTACGGCGCCATCAACCTGACGGCCGGCACCGGCATCGGCGGCGTGAACGCGCCCTTGCAAATCTCCGCCACCAACAACGCGGTCAATGCCACCGTCACCGGTACCGGCGACATCGTCATCAACAGCCAGGGCCAGATGCTGGGTGGTCTCACCACCGCCACCCATGATGGCCAGATCGTCATCACCTCCGCCGGTTCCCTGCTGCTGAACGGCGCCACCTCCTCCACCGACAACTCCGGCGACGGCATCTCCGTCACCGTCAGCAGCGGCAACCTGACGCTGGGCGGTGCCATCACGGCCGGGGCCACCCAGGGCAACATCACCCTGACCGCCAACAGCGGCAGCATCCTGGCGAGCAACGCGCCCACCGTCAGCAACGAGGTCAGCGCCTTCTCCGTCACCGCTGACGCCGCCACGGGCCTGGGCGGCTCGGGCAAGGGCCTGAACCTGGTCGGCCAGCGGGTGAACGCCCTGACGCAGGGTGGCACCATCTACCTGTCGCCGCAGGCCACCACCACCCTGGCCTACGTCTCTTCCGGCGGCGGCGCCGTCAACATCGTCGGCAACGGCGGCCTTTACCTGGGTAACGTTCTCTCGGGCGGCGGCAACATCACCGTCTCGGGCAATACCGGCACCACGGTCTACGCCGGCAACGTCAACGCCGGCAGCGGCAATGTCACCATCGTCGCCAGCTCCAGCGGCGGAGCCATTCTGGACGACGGTCTGGACCTGACCCGCATCGTCGGCAACACCGTCTCGCTGAGCGGCGCCACCGGCGTCGGCACGTCCACCCGCGCCATCCAGACTACAGCCAACAGCCTGACCCTGGTCGACAACGCCGGCGGCGCCGGCATCTATGTCGACGACAACAACACCAGCGGCGTCACCATCACCAGTTCCACCGCCGCCGGCGGCAACACCGTGATCACCACGGCGGGCCCGACCACGGTGGTCAGCGCCACCGCCACCTCCACCACCGGCGGCGGCAACGACATCACCATCACGGCCGCCACCGGTAACCTGACCATCGGCGCCATCAGCACCAACACCGCCAGCCTGAACGGCGGCACGCTCACCCTGACGGCCACAAACGGCTCCATCCTCGCCCGCTCCGGCAGCGGCACCAACCTGACCGGCTACAACGCCAGCCTGTCGTCCAAGAGCGGCATCGGCACGCTGACCGATTTCGCCAGCGGCGCCGGCGCCCCCATCGTCACCGCCGTGACCAACCTGACGTCGCTGTCGGCCACCGACGCCGGTTCCATCATCAACGTCAAGCAGACGGGCAACCTGACCCTGGGCACCGGCACCAATGTGACCCTGGGCACCAACGGCTCCGTCTACCTGCAGGCCACCGGCAACATCAACGCCAGCAGCGGCCTGCCCAATGTGGGCACGGGCAACCTGGCCCTGCTGGCCGGTGGCACGCTGACCCTGCCCTCGGCCGGCGTCAGCACCCAGGGCGACCTGTACCTGAAGGGTGTCACCGACATCATCGCCACCGGCGCCACCCCGCGCGCCCTGACCATCACCGCCGACAGCCTGAAGTTCATCAGCGGTGCCGCCGGCGGCAGTGTCAGCCTGACCACCACGGTGGGCGCGCTGGACGCCGAGCTGACCGGCACCACCACCGCCGCCAACCTGACGGTCGGCAACACCGGCGCCCTGTCGGGCCTGACGCTCAGCACCGCCAAGGGCAACATCACCTTCACCAACGACGTCGGCTTCACCACGACCTCGGTCACCGCCAGCGGCACCACGCCGACCGTCAGCCTGACGGCCAGCACCGGCGACCTGACCGTGGGCAGCAGCGGCATCAGCGCCGGCGCCACCGGCACGGTCAACCTGACCGCAACCACCGGCGCCCTGGCGGGCGAAGGCGGCAACGCCGTCACCGCGGGCACGCTGAACCTGACCAGCCTGAAGGCGATCGGCAGTGCGTCGCAGGCGCTGAGCGCCACCGCCGCCACCCTGTCGGCCACCGTGACAGGCACGGTCCTGGCCAACGGCGCCGGCGACTACGGCATCTACCTGTCCGCCCCCGGCACCCTGTCGCTGGCGGGCCTGACCACGGCGGACGGCGTCGTCTCCATCACCGGCGGCGGGTCGGGTACCACGCTGACCTCCACCGGCGGCATCACCGCCGGCAACGGTCACGCCATCACGCTGAACAACGGCGGCGGCACGATCAGCGTCAGCGGCACCATGACTGGCGCCAGCCTGGACGCCACGGCCACGACCATCAGCGTCGGCGCCATGACCACCACCGGCACCCAGAACTATACCGGCAACACCACCGTCACCGGCGACCTGACGGCCAGCGCCGTCACCGTCACGGGCAACCTGACCCTGGGTGGCACCGGCGCCCGCACCATCGACACCCACGCCAGCAACGGCGACATCGACATCACCGGCACGGTGACCGGTGCCAGCCATGACCTGACCCTGACGGCTGGCACGGGCGCCATCACCCTGGGCGGGGCCGCCAGCGGCGTGGGGGCCCTATCTGCCACCGGCGCCACCATCGCCACCAACGGCGTCGCCGGCACGGGCAACCAGAGCTACACCGGCGCCACCACCCTGGGCGGCACCTACAGCACCGGCAGCGGCACCTTCACCGTGACGGGCGCCGCCACGCTGGGCGGTGATACATCCGTCACCACCACCAACGCGGCGGTGGGCTTCACCTCCACCGTCGATGGCGGTCACAACTTGACCATCGGCAGCGGCACCGGGGCCGTCACCCTGACCGGCGCCGTCGGCGGCACCACGCGTGTGGGCGCCCTGACCGTCAACTCCACGGGCACCAGCACTTTCACCAGCGCCGTGAAGGCCGGCAGTGTCACCACCAACGCCGGCGGCACCGTCGTCCTGACGGCCGGCACCGTGGACGCCACCGGCATCATCAGCCTGGGCGACGCGTTGGTGCTGGTCACCGACACCACGCTGACGGGCAGCACCGTCACGCTGGGCGGTACCGTCAACGGCGCCCATGGCCTGACCGTGACCGGCAACGCCATGATCAACGGCGGCATCGGCAGCACCACCAATCTCACCAGCGTGTCTGTCAGCGGCACCACCACCCTGGGCGCCAACGTCATCACCAGCGGCACCCAGACCTATACCGGCGCCACCACCCTGGGCGCCAACACCACCCTGACCGGCACCACCATCGGCTTCGGCGGCACGCTGGATGGGGCCAAGACCCTGGCCGTCACCGGTAACGCAGTCTTCGGCGGCGCCGTGGGCGGCACCACGGGCCTGGCCGGCCTGTCGGTCAGCGGCACCAGCAGCCTGTCGGGCGACGTCACCACCACCGGTGCCCAGGCCTACACCGGCGCCGTCACCCTGGTGAACGACACCACCCTGACCGGCACCACCGTCACCCTGACCAACGGCGCCAACGGCACCACCGCCAACACCCAGTCGCTGACCATCACCGGCAACCTAGGCACCAGCGGCGCCTTCGGTGCCACCACCCACCTGAAGAACCTGTCGATCAGCGGCACCGCCAGCCTGACCGGCACCACCACCACCGGCGGCACCCAGACCTACGGCGGGGCCGTCACCCTGGCCGGCGACACCACGCTGGCCGGCACCACCATCACGCTGAACAGCGCGGTCAACGGCGCCCACAGCCTGACCATCACCGGCGACGCCGTCATCACGGGCACCATCGGCGGCACCACCGCCCTGACCAGCCTGTCGGTCAGCGGGGCCAGCACCCTCAGCGCTGCCGCCATCACCACGACCGGCACGCAGACCTACACCGGGGCCGTCACCCTGGCGCGCAGCACCGGCGCCACCGTCCTGAACACCACCAACAGCAACGTCCTGTTCAGCGGCACGGTGGACGGCAATGGCGACGTGGTGTCGGGCAGCGACGGCCTGACCATCAACGCCGGTACCGGCAACGTCACCTTCAGCAGCACCATCGGTGCCACCACCCGCGCCGGTTCCCTGCAGTTCTACAGCGGCGGCGCCACCAGCTTCGGCGGCGCCATCAAGGCGGGCTCCGTCTACACCGACGCCGTCGGCACCCTGGCGCTGAACACCGGCAGTGTCGACACCACCGGGTCCCAGGCCTATGGCGAGGCGCTGACCCTGACCGCCGACACCACGCTGAAGGGCAGCAATATCACCCTGAGCGGCACGGTCGATGGCGCGCACAGCCTGACCATCACCGGCAATGCCACCGTGAGCGGCATCATCGGCGGCACCACCGCCTTGAGCAGCCTGTCGGTCAGCGGTACCGGCACACTGTCGAAGAACATCACCACCACCGGTACCCAGACCTACACCGGGGCCGTCACCCTGGGCGCCAACGACATCCTGACCGGCAGCACCGTCGCCTTCGGCGGCGCGGTCAACGGCGGCCGCACCCTGACCATCACCGGCAACGCCACCTTTGCCGATACCGTCGGCGCCACCAACGCCCTGACCAGCCTGTCGGTCAGCGGCACGTCCGGCCTGAACGGCGGCAGCATCCGGACCACGGGCGGCCAGACCTACACCGGGGCGGCCACCCTGGGCGCCGACACCACCCTGACCAGCACCGGCAACGGCACCGTCGCCTTCGGCGGTACGGTCAACGGCGGCCACAGCCTGACCATCGCCAACGGCAGCACGGGCAACACCACCTTCGGCGGCACCGTGGGCGGCGCTGCTGCCCTGTCCAGCCTGTCCGTCAGTGGCACCAGCAGCCTGTCCGGCGCCATCACCACCACCGGCAACCAGACCTACACCGGCCTGGCCACCCTGTCGGCGGCCACCACCACTCTGGCCGGCGGCACCGTTACCCTGACCGGCGGCGCCGACGGCACCACCGCGGACCAGCAGTCGCTGACCGTCACCGGCAACCTGGTGACCGGCGCCCTGGGCGCCAACCACCGCCTGAACAACGTCTCCGTCAGCGGCGCCGAGACCCTGTCGGGCAACGTCACCACCGCCGGCACCCAGACCTACAGCGGCGACGTCACCCTGGGCGCCAACGCCACCCTGACCGGCACCACCGTCACCTTCAGCGGCACCCTGAATGGCGCTCACGCCCTGGCCGTCGTCGGCAACGCCGACTTCAGCGGCGTCATCGGCGGCACCGCCACCTTGACCAGCCTGTCCGTCAGCGGCACCAGCAGCCTGTCGGGCGACGTCACCACCACCGGCACCCAGACCTACACCGGCGCGGTCACCATCGCCGGTGACACCATCCTGACCGGCACCACCGTCACCCTGACCAACGGCGCCAACGGCACCACCGCCGATCAGCAGTCCCTGTCCATCGTCGGCAACCTGGGCACCAGTGGGGCCTTTGGCGCCATCAAGCGCCTGAAGAACCTGTCCGTCACGGGTACCGCCAGCCTGACCGGCACGACAGCCACCGCCGGTACCCAGACCTACGGCGGGGCCGTCACCCTGGCCGGCGACACCACCCTGGCCGGCACCACCGTGACGCTGAGCGGCGCGGTCAACGCCACCACCGCCGGCGCCCAGGGCCTGACCATCACCGGTGACGCCGTCCTGGGCGCCGTCGGTGGCACCAAGGCCTTGAAGACCCTGTCAATCTCCGGAGCCAGCAGCCTGGGTGGCAACATCACCACCACGGGCATCCAGACCTATACCGGGGCGGCCACCATGACCGCCGCCGCCATCCTGACCACCACCAACAGCGCGGTCAGCTTCAGCGGCACCTTGGATGGCGCCAAGGCCCTGACCATCAGCACCGGTTCCGGCGACGTCACCTTCAGTGGCGCCATCGGCGGCACTACCACCCTCGGCACCCTGACCGTCAACAGCAGCGGCGCCACCGCTTTCAACGGCGCGGTCAAGGCGGTCAACATCGCCACCGACGACGCGGGCACCCTGACCCTGGGCACCGGCTCGCTGGACGCTCAAGGCACCCTCACGCTGGGTGAGGCGTTCAGCCTGACCAGCGACACGGTGCTGAAGGCCAACACCGTCACGCTCGACGGGGCCGTCAACGGCGCCCATGGCCTGACCATCACCGGCAATGGCGTCCTGAACGGCGCCGTGGGCGGCACCACCGCCCTGTCCAGCCTGTCCGTCAGCGGTACCGGCAACCTCGGCGCCAACGTCACCACCACCGGCACCCAGACCTATACCGGCGCCGTCACCCTGGCGGCCAACGACATTCTGGCCGGCAGCACCGTCACCTTCACCAGCACCCTGAACGGGGCCCGTACCCTGGCCGTCACCGGCAACGCCGTGTTCGGTGGCGCGGTCGGTGCCGCCACCACGCTGACCAGCCTGTCGGTCAGCGGCACCTCCGCCCTGAACGGCGGCAGCGTCAAGACCAGCGGTACCCAGGCCTACATTGGCGCCGCCACCCTGGGCGCGGACACCACGCTGACCGGCGGCACCGTCACGTTCACCAGCACCCTGAACGGCGCCCAAGCCCTGGTCGTGACCGGCAACGCCAGCTTCGGCGGCACCGTGGGCGGCACCACCACCCTGTCCAGCCTGTCCGTCAGCGGCACCAGCAGCCTGCCTGGCGCCATCACCACCACCGGCAACCAGACCTACACTGGCCTGGTCACCCTGTCGGCGGCCACCACCACCCTGACCGCCACCACCGTCACCCTGACCGGCGGCGCCGACGGCACCACGGCGGACCAGCAGTCGCTGACCGTTACCGGCAACCTGGTCACCGGCGCCCTGGGTGCTACCCATCGCCTGAACAACGTCTCCGTCAGCGGCGCCGAGACCCTGTCGGGCAACGTCACCACCGCCGGCACCCAGACCTACAGCGGCGACGTCACCCTGGGCGCCAACGCCACCCTGACCGGCAGCACCGTCACCTTCAGCGGCACGCTGAACGGGGCCCACACCCTTGCCATCACCGGTAACGCCGGCTTCAGCGGCGTGGTCGGCGGCACCACCGCCCTGACCGGCCTGTCGGTCAGCGGCACCAGCAGCCTGGCGGGCAACGTCACCACCACGGGCACGCAGACCTACACCGGGGCAGCCACCCTGGGCGCCGACGCCACCCTGGCCACCACCAATGCCGCCATTAAGTTCCTGAGCACCCTGGATGGGGCGCACGCCCTGACCATCGGCAGCGGCACGGGGGCCGTCACCCTGTCGGGCGCGGTCGGCGGCACCACCCGCCTGGGCGACCTGACAATCAATAGCGGTGGCGTCACCACCTTCGGTGCCGCCGTCAAGGCCGCCAGCGTCACCACCAATGCGGCCGGCAGCCTGATCCTGAACGGCGGCAGCGTCGACACCACCGGCGCCCAGACCTACAACGACGCCACCGCCCTGGGCGCCGACACCACCCTGACGGCGACCACGGTCACCCTCAACGGCGCGGTCGACGGGCCCCAGGTGCTGGCCATCACCGGCAACGCCGTGCTGAACGCCGCCGTGGGCGGCAACAGCTTCCTGACCAGCGTGTCGGTCAGCGGCACCACCGCGCTGAACGGCGGCACCGTCGGCAGCTCGGGCGCGCAGACCTACACCGGCAACGCCACCTTGGGCGCCAACACCACCCTGAACGCCAGCACGGTCAGCTTCGGCGGCACCCTGGACGGCGCCAAGACCCTGAGCATCACGGGTAACGCCGTCTTCGGCGGCGCCGTGGGCGGCACCGCCGCCCTGTCCAGCGTATCGGTCAGCGACAGCACCGCGTTCAACGGCGGCGGCGTCACCACCGCCGGCACCCAGCACTACAGCGGCGACGCTACCCTGGGCGCCGACACCACCCTGACCACCACTGATAGCCTGCTCATCCTCGGCGCGGTGGACGGGGCGCACGCCCTGACCATCAGCACCGGCACGGGCAACGTCATCCTGGGCACCTTCGGCGGCACCACCCGCCTGGGCGCCCTGACCATCACCAGCAGCGGCATCACCACGCTGAGCACCGTCAAGGCCACCAGCCTGACCACCGACGCCGGCGGCGCCACCGACCTGTTCGGCAGCGTCGACACCACCAGCGTCCAGACCTACAACGATGCCGTCGTCGTGGGCGTGGACGCCACCCTGAAGGCCACGACCGTCACCCTGAACGGCACGGTCGATGGCACGCACACCCTGACCGTCACCGGCGACGCCGTGCTGAACGGCGCGGTGGGCGCGACCCATGCCCTGACCAGCCTGTCGGTCAGCGGCGCCACCGCCCTGAACGGTGGCAGCGTCAAGACCACGGGCGGCCAGACCTACACCGGCGCCGCCACCCTGGGTGCCGATACCGCCCTGACCACCACCAACGGCGCGGTCACCTTCGCCGGCACGCTGGACGGGGCCCAGGCCCTGACCATCACCGCCGGCAGCGGCACCGTCACCCTCACCGGGGCCGTGGGCGGCACCACCCGCCTGGGGGCCCTGACGGTCAACAACAGCGGCACCCTGGCGATCAACGCCGCCGTCAAGGCCGCCAGCCTGACCACCGACCTGGGCGGCGGCGTCACCCTGGCCGGTGGCAGCGTCGACACCACGGGCGCCCAGGCCTATGGCGAGGCCATGACCCTGGCCGCCGACACCACCCTGAAGGCCACCAGTGTCACCCTGAACGGCACGGTCGACGGCGCACACAGCCTGACCGTCACCGGCGACGCCGCCTTCAACGAGACCGTCGGCGCCACCACCGCGCTGACCAGCCTCTCGGTCAGCGGCGACACCATCGTGAACGGCGGCGTCATCAAGACCACCGGTACCCAGGGCTATACCGGCACCGTCCTGCTGGGTGGCAACGCCACCCTGACCGGCAGCACCGTCACCTTCACCGGCACCCTGGACGGGCTGGCCAGCCTGGCCGTCACCGGCAACGCCGTCTTCGGCGGCGCCGTCGGCGGCACCACCACTTTGACCGGCCTGTCGGTCACCGGCACCACCGCGCTGAACGGCGGCGCCATCACCACCACGGG
This sequence comes from Nitrospirillum bahiense, assembly GCF_007828025.1. NCBI lineage: Bacteria > Pseudomonadati > Pseudomonadota > Alphaproteobacteria > Rhodospirillales > Azospirillaceae > Nitrospirillum > Nitrospirillum bahiense. The sequence continues at coordinate 252,033 of NZ_VITO01000003.1, read as the reverse complement.
GGCGCAGAGCTACACCGGGGCCGCCGCCGTGGGCGCCGACACCACCCTGGTCACCACCAACGGCGCCGTCAGCTTCGGCGGCACGCTGGACGGCGCCCACGCCCTGACGCTGACCACCGGCACCGGCACCGTCACCCTGACGGGCGTGGTGGGCGGCACCACCCGCCTGGGCGCCCTGACGGTCAACAGCGGCGGCGCCACCACCTTCACCAGCGCCGTCAAAGCCGCCAGCGTCACCACCAACGCCGCCGGCACCCTGGCCATCAACGGCGGCAGCGTCGATACCACCGGCGCCCAGACCTACGGCGAGGCCCTGCCGCTCAGCACCGACACCGTGCTGAAGGGCACCACCGTCACCCTCAACGGCACGGTAAACAACAACCAGGCCCTGACCATCACCGGCAACGCCGTGCTGAACGGCGCCGTTGGCGGCATCAGTTTCCTGAGCAGCCTGTCCGTCAGCGGCACGACCGCCATCAACGGCGGCAGCGTCGGCACCTGGGGCGCGCAAACCTACTCCGGCGCCACCACCCTGGGCGCCAACACCACCCTGACGGCCAGCAGTGCCGGCTTCGGCGGCACCCTGGACGGCGCCAAGACCCTGGTCATCACCGGTGACGCCAGCTTCGGCGGTTCGGTGGGCGGCACCACCGCCTTGGCCAGCCTGTCGGTCGGCGGCGCCAGCGCGCTGAACGGCGGCGGCATCACCACCACCGGCACCCAGACCTACAGCGGCGACATCACCCTGGGCGCCGACACCACCCTGGCCACCACCAACAACGCCGTCATCGTCTCGGGCGTGGTGGATGGCGCCCACGCCCTGACCATCAGCACCGGCACGGGCAACGTCATCCTGGGCAACGTCGTGGGCGGCACCACCCGCCTGGGCGCCCTGACCATCAACGGCAGCGGCATCGCCACCCTGGGCGCGGCGGTCAAGGCCACCAGCCTGACCACCGACGCCGGTGGCGCCACCGACCTGTTCGGCAGCATCGACACCACCGGCGCCCAGACCTACAACGATGCCGTCGTCGTGGGCGTGGACGCCACCCTGAAGGCCACGACCGTCACGCTGAACGGCACGGTCGATGGCACGCACACCCTGACCGTCACCGGCGACGCCGTGCTGAACGGCGCGGTGGGCGCCACCCATGCCCTGACCAGCCTGTCGGTCAGCGGCGCCACCGCCCTGAACGGCGGCAGCGTCAAGTCCACGGGCAGCCAGACCTACACCGGTGCCGCCACCCTGGGTGCCGATACCGCCCTGACCACCACCAACGGCGCGGTCACCTTCGCCGGCACGCTGGACGGGGCCCACGCCCTGACCATCACCGCCGGCAGCGGCACCGTCACCCTCACCGGGGCCGTGGGCGGCACCACCCGCCTGGGCACCCTGACGGTCAACAACAGCGGCACCCTGGCGATCGACGACGCCGTCAAGGCCGCCAGCCTGACCACCGACCTGGGCGGCGGCGTCACCCTGGCCGGTGGCAGCGTCGACACCACGGGCGCCCAGGCCTATGGCGAGGCCGTGACCCTGGCCGCCGACACCACCCTGAAGGCCACCAGCGTCACCCTGAACGGCACGGTCGACGGCGCGCACGCCCTGACCGTCACCGGCGACGCCGCCTTCAGCGAGACCGTCGGCGCCACCACCGCGCTCACCTCCGTCTCGGTCAGCGGCGACACCATCGTGAACGGCGGCGTCATCAAGACCACCGGTACCCAGGGCTATACCGGCACCGTCCTGCTGGGTGGCAACGCCACCCTGACCGGCAGCACCGTCACCTTCACCGGCACCCTGGACGGGCTGGCCAGCCTGGCCGTCACCGGCAACGCCGTCTTCGGCGGCGCCGTCGGCGGCACCACCACCCTGACCGGCCTGTCGGTCACCGGCACCACCGCGCTGAACGGCGGCGCCATCACCACCACGGGGGCGCAGAGCTACACCGGGGCCGCCGCCGTGGGCGCCGACACCACCCTGGTCACCACCAACGGCGCCGTCAGCTTCGGCGGCACGCTGGATGGCGCCCACGCCCTGACGCTGACCACCGGCACCGGTAACGTCACGCTGACCGGCGTGGTCGGCGGCACCACCCGCCTGGGCGACCTGACGGTCAGCAGCGGCGGCGCCACCACCTTCACCAGCGCCGTCAAAGCCGCCAGCGTCACCACCAACGCCGCCGGCACCCTGGCCATCAACGGCGGCAGCGTCGATACCACCGGCGCCCAGACCTACGGCGAGGCCCTGCCGCTCAGCACCGACACCGTGCTGAAGGGCACCACCGTCACCCTCAACGGCACAGTTGACGGCGCGCATGCCCTGACCATCACCGGCGACGCGGTGCTGAACGCGGGTCTCGGCCTCACCACCAAGCTGACCACCCTGACGGTCAGCGGCGCCACCCTGCTGAACGGCCACAACGTCCGCACCACCGGCGTGCAAAACTACCAGGGCGCCGTCGTCCTGGGCGGGGCCGCCACGCTGGCCGGCGACACCGTCACCTTCGGCGGCACGCTGGACGGCGCCTACATCCTGGCCGTCAATGCCAACGGCGTGTTCAACGGTGTCGTGGGCGGCACCACCGCCCTGTCCCGCCTGTCGGTCAACATCGGCACCGCCACCCTGAACGGCGGCGCCGTCACCACCAGCGGTGCGCAGAGCTACAACGTCGCCGCCGTCCTGGGGGCCGACACCACGTTGGTCACGACCGATGGCGGCTCCATCGGCTTCGGCACGCTGGATGGGGCCCATGCCCTGACCATCAACGCCGGCAGCGGCAACGTCTTCCTCACCAAGGCCGTGGGCGGCACCACCCGCCTGGGCGCCCTGACCGTCACCGGCAGCGGCACCACCACCGTCACCAGCACGGTCGCCGCCGCCAGCGTCACCACCGGAACGGGAACCGCCCTGGTGCTCAACGGCGGCAGCATCGACACCACGGGCGCCCAGACCTACGGCGGAACCGTCACCCTGGGCGCCGATACCGTCCTGACCGGCAGCACCGTCACCCTGTCCGGCGCGCTGGACGCCCAGACGGCCGGCGGCCAGTCCCTGGCCATCGTCGGCAACGCCGTGATGGACCAGGCGGTGGGCGGCACCACGGCGCTGAACACCGTCCGTGTCAGCGGCACCACCCTGTTCGGCGACCCGTCGGTCACCACCACCGGCGACCAGACCTATGCCGGCGCCGTCACCTTGGGCGCCGACACCACCCTGACCAGCGCGGCCGGCACCATCACCCTGGCAGCCGGCGCCGATGGCGTCGCTGCCGGTGGCCAGTCGCTGATCCTGGTGGGCAACACCGTGCTGACCGGCGCCTTCGGCGGCACCACGGCCTTGAACGCCCTGTCGGTCACCGGCACCGCGGCCCTGAACGGCAGCGTGACCACGGCCGGCGCGCAGACCTACGACGGCGCCGTCACCCTGGCAGGCGACACCCACCTGGCCAGCGGCGGGGCGGTCACCTTCACCGGCACCCTGGACGGCGCCCAGGCGCTGACCATCACCGCCGGCACCGCCGATGTCACCTTCACCGGTGCGGTGGGTGGAATCACCCGCCTGGGCAACCTCAGCGTCACCACGGGCGGGGCCACCACCTTCACCGGCGCGGTCACGGCGGCCAGCGTCACCACCGACGCCGCCGGTACACTGGCCATCAACGGCGGCAGCGTCGACACCACCGGCATTCAGAGCTATGGCGAGCGGGCGGTCATGGGCGGCACCACCGTCCTGAGCGGCAGCTTGGTCACCCTGGCCGCCGGCGCCGACACGACGGCCAGCCTGGAGGGGACGCCCGCGCTGACCATTCAGGGGGACGCCAGCCTGTCGGGCGATATCGGCGCCAACGCCGCCTTCGCCAGCCTGACCGTGACCGGCGCCACCACGCTGAACGGCGGCACCGTCCGCGCCGGCCAGCAGACCTACACCGGCCTGGTAAGCGTGGCCGGCGGCAGCGTGCTGTCGGCCGGTACCGGCATCACCCTGGCCACCGGCGCCACAGGTGCCGGCAACCTGACCGTCAGCACCTCGGGCGGCGACATCGCCCTGGGGACCCTGGCCCTGACCGGCACCACCACGGTCACCAGCAGCGGCGGCCGGGTGCAGGCGGGCACCGTCGCCACCACGGCCTTGTCCATCACCACCAGCGGCGGCGACATCGCGTTCACCGGCCCCGCCACCTTCGCGGGCGACAGCACCCTCAGCACCGGTCACGGCGCCGTGACCTTCGCCGCGCTGAACAACGGCGGCACGCTGGTGGTCAACGCCGCCGGCGGCGACGTCACCTTCGCCGATGCCATCGGCGGCGTGGGCGGCACGCTGGGCACCCTGACGGTCAACACCAGCGGCGCCACCACCTTCGGCGGTGCCGTGCAGGCGACGTCGGTGACCACTGACGCCCCGGGCTCGCTGTTCCTCAACGGCGGCAGTGTCACCACCGCCGGCGCGCAGACCTTTGGCGAGCGCGCGGTGCTGGGGGCGGACACGGTGCTGACCGGCACCACCGTCACCCTGTCGCAGGGAGCGGACGCCAAAACCGCCGGCGGCCAGGGCCTGACCGTGGCCGGCACGCTGGTCGCCGACGGCGCCCTGGGCGGACGTACCGCCCTGCGCCAGGTGTCGGTGACCGGCCCGGCCACGCTGACCAACGCGTCCGTCACCACCACCGGCGACCAGGCCTACAGCGGCGCCCTGACCCTGGGTACCGACACGGTGCTGACCGGTGGCACCCTGACCCTGACGGGCGGCATCGACGGCGCCCAGGCGCTGACCCTGGCGGGCAACGCCATCCTCAACGGCGCCATCGGCGCCAACCAGGCGCTGAAGAGCCTGTCGGTCAGCGGCAGCAGCAGCCTGAACGGCGGCAGCATCGTCACCACCGGCGCGCAGACCTACGCCGGCGCCGTGTCGGTGGCCGCCGACCAGAGCCTGACCAGCACCGGCGCCTCGCTGGTGTTCGGCGGCACGGTGGACAGCGCCAGCCGGGCCGCCCTGAACCTGGTGGCGGGCGACGCCATCCAGGTATCGGGTGCCGTCGGCGGCACCGGTCCGCTGGGTGCGCTGACCCTGTCGGCCAAGGGCAAGGCCACCTTCGCCCAGGCGGTGAGGGTCAGCAGCCTGATCGAAACGGCGGCGGGCGACGTCACCACCTTCCACGGCACCCTGGTGGCGGACGGTGGCGGGGGCCTGCAACTGGCGGGCAACGGCTTCGTCTTCGACCAGGCGGTCTCGGCCACCGGCGGCGCCATCGTGCTGAACGACACCAAGGCCGACGGGGCGATCCGCTTCGCCAGTGCCGCCAACGTGTCGGCGGCGGCGGGCTTCACCCAGTTGGGCGGCGCCAGCTTCCTGCTGCCGGCCACCATCACCGTCACCAGCGGCCCCATCACCTTCGCCACGGTGGCGACGCTGCCGGCCGGCACCGCCAGTATCACCGCCAACGGCGACATCACCATGGTGGGCCTGCAGGGCCCGGCCACGGCCCTGACCATGGCGTCGGGCACGGGGGCGCAACGCATCGGCATCGCCAACGGCCTGCCCACGCAGACCATCGTCGTCGCCAGCCTGAAGGTACCCACCGCCGCCTCCGCCAAGATGTACGGCACGGTGGCGTCCAAGCAGCAGTCGCTGGCGGCCGGCGCCATCGACAGCCCGCTGAAGGGGGCGCCGTGGTTCATCAACGACACGCCCTGGGGCCCGACCGACACGGTCAGCACCGTGGCGGCGACGGTGGTGGCCAAGGTGCCGGTGCCCAGCACGCCGGGCGTCACCGCGCTGTTCACCGGCACGGTGTCCAACACCGGCATCACGCCGGACGCCCTGTCGGCCTACGTCTCGCCGCAGGTCCTGTCGGCTGGCGGCAACAGCGTGGTGGGCGCCAACGCCCAACCGTCGGTGCTGACCACCTCCGGCACCACCCCGACCCCGGTGGGGGCCAACACCCCGTCCACGCCGCTGAGCACGACCGGTACCACCGAAGAAAACACCCCCCGCTGAGGTCCGGGCGGCGCGGGCGATCCCGCACCACCACCCTCTCGGCGGCATGAGCAACCTGATTTGGATTTGGAACAGAGATGAGCACGCAGACCCTTCCCGCCTTCTACCAGCGCCCCCGCCCCCTGGCCGCGGAGCGTGACGGCGACCTGTCGCTGGCGCCCGCCGCCGGCTACCAGTTCGCCGCCGGCTCCAACTCCGTACCCGTGATTGCGGCGGAGTTCACGCTGGCCTGCAAGCACTACCCCATCCTGTTCCTGGACGGCGCCCCGCCCCAGGCCGTGGCGCTGCTGGGCTTGCGCAATGGCGAGAACCTGTTCGTGGACGCCGACGGCGCCTGGGAATCCGGCGCCTACATCCCGGCCTATGTCCGCCGCTACCCCTTCATCTTCCTGGAGAACCGCGAGAAGGCGGAGTTCACCCTGTGCATCGATGAGGCGGCCTCCAGCCTCAGCCACGGCGGCCCCAACAAGCTGTTCGAGGGCGGCCAGCCCACCGAGGTGACCCGCAACGCCCTGGCCTTCTGCAGCGACTACCAGGGCCACTACAACGCCACCACCGAGTTCGTGGAGGCCCTGATCAAGGCCGACCTGCTGGTGGAGAACCGCGCCGACGTCACCCTGAAGGACGGCCAGAAGCTGAGCCTGGCCGGCTTCAAGGTCATCGATGAAGCCAAGTTCAACCAGCTGCCGGCCGAGGACTTCCAGCGCTGGCGCGAGCGCGGCTGGCTGGCCCTGGCCTATGCCCATTTCATCTCGGTCAGCAACTGGGCCGGCCTGGTGGATCGCACCTCGCAGCGCCCGGCGACCAACTGAGTCATGGCCTTGGAAAAAGGCGGCCTGGGGTGACCCGTGGCCGCCTTTTTCATGTCCGCCGTTGCCGCCCGGCCGACATGCCACCAGAATGCGCACAGATGGCACCATGAGGAGAATCGATGGCATGGAGACGATCGGCAACCTGTTGACCGCCCTGCCCCCGGCCCTGGACGCGGAATGCTTCACAGACATTCTGCGCCGGCCCGGCTGTCGTATAGAGCGCATCGTGTCCCAAGGGCAGGTGACGCCGGTCGACCGGCCTTACGTGCAGGCGCATGACGAATGGGTGCTGGTCCTGGCCGGCGCCGCGCGGGTGGAGATGGACGGCACGGAAACGGCCCTGGCGCCCGGCGACCATCTGTTCATCCCGGCGAACGCCCGCCACCGGGTGACCTTCACCGATCCCGGTCAGCCCACCGTCTGGCTGGCCATCCATATCGGCGAGGCCACGTCAGACCACCAGTGATGACATGGCCGGCGGCTGGCCCAGCAGGTCGGCCACGATGCGCAGGCTTTGCGCCAAGTCGTCGCGGGATGCGGAGGCGCCCAGGCCCAGGCGCACGGCCTCCGGCGGGGTGCCCAGGGCGAAGGCGTCGCTGGCGACCACGCCGATGCCCACGGTGCGCAGGCGCGCGGCGAACTCACCCCGCGTCCACGGTGGCGACAGGCGCAGCCACAAATGGAAGCCCTCCGGGTCGGCGCTGACCGCCTCACCCGGCAGGATGCCGGCCGCCAGGGCCTGGCGCGCCGCCGCCTCGTGCCGGATGGCCTCCAGTACGCGTGCGGCCGTGCCGTCCTCGATCCAGCGCGTGGCCAGGGCCGCCGTGAGGGGGGATGCCATGGAGGCGGTGGCGCGCAAGGCGCCGGCCAACCGCGCCGCCGCCCGGGTGTCCGGCGCCACCAGATAGGCGATACGCAGGGCCGGGGCCAGGCACTTGGCCAGGCCCGCGACATGATAGGTGATGTCCGGCGCCAGGGCGGCGAAGGGCGGCACCGGCGCGCGCGGCAGGGCGCCGTAGGCGTCGTCCTCGACGATGGCGACGCCATGGGCGCGAGCGATGCCGGCCAGGGCCAGCCGCCGCCCCTCGGATATCGTCAGGGTGGTCGGGTTCTGGATGGTGGGGCTGGTATAGAAGGCCCGCGGCCGGTGGGTGGCGCACAGGGACTGGAACGCCTCGGGCAGCGGCCCCTCCGCATCGCCGGGCACGGCGACGGGCCGCAGGCGCAGGTGGGCGGCCAGCGACAGGAAGCCGGGATAGCTTAAAGACTCCGCCAGCACCACGTCGCCCGGCGCCGCGATGGCGCCCAGTGTGGCCAGCAGGGCGCCTTGCGCCCCAGGGCAGACCAGCGCGCGTTCCACCGCCACGCCCGGCAGGCGGGGGGACAGCCAGGCGACACCGGCGGTGCGGTCGCGCACGCTGCCCCCCGGTTCCTGGTAACGCATCAGCAGGTCCAGCCCGCCCGGCGTCTCCAGTTCCACCAAGGCGGCCCACATATCCGCCGACAGGGCCGCGTCGTCGAAACGCGGCGGCAGGTTCATGCTCATGTCCACCATGCCGCCGCCGCTGGCGGCCGGCACCGCGCGGATGGGCGGCGGCTGGGTGGCGCTGCGGGACCGAACGTAGGTGCCCTGCCCCACCCGGCCCTCCACCAGGCCCCGGCGCCGCGCCTCGCTATAGGCGCGGCTGACGGTGGTGAAGTCTATGCCCAGCTGATCGGCGAGGGCGCGCTGCGGCGGCAGCCGCGTGCCCTCGGGCAAGCGGCCGGTGGCGATGTCGGCGGCGATGGCGGCGGCGATGGCCAGATAGACCGGCCCCGCCGCCTTGCTGACAACAGGCCTCCAATGCGCGGTCATCCCCTCTCCATCCCTTGCCGATGCCCTACAATCCATATATATGGATATTGCATGTTTCTACCAAGGCGCAAGCGCCCTGTCCGTAGTTTATAGGGACGCCCGCCGGGAAATGGATGGAAAAATGGACCTGAACGCCAGATTCCAGGCGCTGATCAGCGATATGAAGCTGGAAGGCCGCTACCGCACCTTCATCGAGCTTGAGCGTATCGCCGGCGCCTTTCCCACCGCCCTGTGGCATGCACCGGACGGCCGGCAGCGCCGCGTCACCGTGTGGTGCAGCAATGACTATCTGGGCATGGGCCAGAACCCCGAGGTGCTGGCGGCCATGCACCACAGCCTGGACCTGTCAGGCGCCGGCACCGGCGGGACACGCAACATCTCCGGCACCAACCGCCAGCACGTGGCGCTGGAGGCGGCGCTGGCCGATCTGCACGACAAGGAATCGGCGCTGATTTTCACCTCCGGCTGGATCAGCAACCTGGCGGCCCTGGGCACGCTGGGCCGGGTCCTGCCGGGCTGCGCCATCTTTTCCGATGCGCTCAACCACAACTCCATGATCGAGGGCATCCGCCGTTCCGGCGCCGAACGTTTCATCTTCCGCCACAACGACGCGGCCCACCTGGATGAGCTGATGAGCCAGGTGGCGCCCGACCGGCCCAAGATCGTGGCGTTCGAGAGCGTCTACAGCATGGACGGCGACATCGCCCCAATCGCCACCTTGTGCGATGTGGCGGACAAGCATGGCGCCATCACCTACTTGGATGAGGTGCACGCCGTGGGATTGTATGGCGCCCGCGGCGCTGGCGTGGCGGAGCGGGACGGCGTGGCCCACCGCCTGACCCTGATCGAAGGCACGCTGGCCAAGGCCTTCGGCGTCATGGGCGGTTATGTCGCCGGGCCGGCGCTGATCATGGACGTGATCCGCAGCATGGCCGACAGCTTCATCTTCACCACCTCGCTGTGTCCGCACCTGGCGGCCGGCGCCCTAGCCGCCGTCCAGCATGTCGCTTCCCATCCGGAGGAGCGGGCAGCCCAGGCGCGCAACGTGGCGAAGCTGCGGGGCCTGCTGCAGCAAGCCGGCATCCCGGCCATGGACAGCCCCAGCCACATCCTGCCGGTGATGGTGGGCGACGCCCATTTGTGCAAGCGCACCAGTGACTTGCTGCTGGCCGAGCACAACATCTACGTCCAGCCCATCAACTACCCCACCGTGCCCCGGGGCACCGAGCGGCTGCGCATCACCGCCACCCCCTTCCATACCGAGGCACACATGCGGGCGCTGGTGGACGCCTTGGCCACCATCCGCCGCGACTTGGGCTGGATGCCCGGCCGCGCCGCTTAACCCCCCGCGCCACCCTGACACCCTCGCCCGTCTCTGCCGGTGGCGAGGCGGCATTTTGGCTGTGCTGCGAGATCCATACAAGTGCCGTTGCCAGCCGCCGGGGCCGGTTTTCTCGGTAGGGCAGTCCCTGCATTTTCGCTGGTTGCCCGCCTGCATAATACAGACATACAAAACATACATACAAACACATCAGCGTCCACGGTCAGCCACCCGCATTCCCGGCGTGGGTTCGCGCTTGGCCATTCTATGGAGACGAGGTTAATGAGACGGATGGGGACCGCCCCCGGCGATGGCGCCGGGAGAATGGGCTTGAAGATAGTCAAGCTGACGCGCCACTTTTGGCCGCTGGCGGCACTGGCCCTGTCGGGCTGCGGCGATATCGAGCTGCTGAACCCCAAGGGCGGCATCGGGGAACAGGAAAAGACCCTGATCCTGCTGGCGCTGGGGCTGATGCTGCTGGTCGTCATCCCGGTGATGGTCCTGACGTTGGTGTTCGCCTGGCGCTACCGTGAGGGCAACCCCAAGGCCACCTACGCGCCGAAATGGTCCCATTCCAACCGGATCGAGGTGGTGGTGTGGTCCATCCCCTGCTGCATCATCGTCTTTCTCGCCCTGCTGATCTGGCGCACGACGCATGAGCTGGACCCCTACCGCCCGCTGGAGGCCAAGGTGGAACCGGTGCGGGTGGAGGTAGTGGCCCTGAACTGGAAGTGGCTGTTCATCTATCCCGACTATGGCGTCGCCTCGGTCAACCGGCTGGAGCTGCCGGTGGACACGCCCGTCAACTTCACGCTGACGGCACAGTCGATGATGAATTCCTTCTTCATCCCCCAGCTGGGCAGCCAGATCTACGCCATGGCCGGGATGCGCACCCAGTTGCACCTGATCGCCAACCAGCCGGGCACTTACGCCGGCCTGTCCTCGGCCTTCAGCGGCGAAGGCTTCTCCGACATGCATTTCGATGCCGTGGCCGTGGACCGCGCAGGCTTCGACGCCTGGATCGCGCAGGCCAAAGCGGCCACCGCCACGCTGGACGCCGGCGTCTACCAGGCGCTGGAGGTCCCCAGCATGAAGCATCCGGTGACGCTCTACCGTGCCGTGGAACCAGGCCTGTTCGACCACATCGTCGACCAGTTCATGCCGGCGATGGCCCCCAACGACAAGCTGGCGCTGTGCACCGCCCCCCGGGCGACAACCCGGGACCAGTCCACACCCAAGCCTTCATCCGTCACGGAGTAAGCCCGCGATGTTCGGAAAACTGACCCTGTCGGCCATCCCCTGGGATGAGCCCATCATAATGGGGACGGGCGCCGCCGTCGCCCTGGGCGGCCTGGCCCTGCTGGGCCTGATCACCTATTTCGGCAAATGGCGCTATCTGTGGGATGAGTGGATCACCACCGTCGATCACAAGAAGATCGGCGTCATGTACTTCGTCCTGGGCTTGGTCATGCTGCTGCGCGGCTTCGCCGACGCCATCATGATGCGGGCGCAGCAGGCCATCGCCAACAACGACGCGGCAGGCTACCTGCCCCCGCACCATTACGACCAGATCTTCACCGCCCACGGCGTGATCATGATCTTCTTCGTGGCAACACCCTTCATCCTGGGCCTGATGAACGTGGTGGTGCCGCTGCAGCTGGGCGCCCGCGACGTCGCCTTCCCCTTCGTGAACTCGCTGGGGTTCTGGCTGTCGGCGGCCGGCGCCGTGCTGGTCATGCTGTCCATGTTCGTGGGCGACTTCGCGGCTACTGGCTGGGTCGCCTATCCGCCCTTGTCGGAACTGGGCTACAGCCCTTCGGTCGGCGTCGATTATTACATCTGGTCGCTGCAGATCTCAGGCCTGGGCACGACGCTGGCGGGGGTGAACTTCATCGTCACCATCCTGCGCATGCGGGCCCCCGGCATGACCCTGATGAAGATGCCCGTCTTCGTCTGGACCTCGCTCATCACCAATATCCTGATCGTCGCCGTCTTTCCCGTGCTGACCGCCACGCTGGCGCTGCTGACGGCCGACCGCTACCTCGGCATGCATTTCTTCACGAATGAGCTGGGCGGCAATGCGATGATGTACATCAACCTCATCTGGGTGTGGGGCCACCCGGAGGTGTACATCCTGATCCTGCCGGCCTTCGGCGCCTATTCCGAGATCATCGCCACCTTCTCGCGCAAGCCGCTGTTCGGCTACACCTCGATGGTCTATGCCACGTCTTCCATCGGTATCCTGTCCTTCTTCGTCTGGCTGCACCACTTCTTCACCATGGGGTCGGGCGCCAATGTGAATGCCTTCTTCGGCATCATGACGTCCGTCATCTCCATCCCCACGGGCGTGAAGCTGTTCAACTGGCTGTTCACCATGTACCGGGGGCGCGTGCGCTTCCATTCCGCCACGCTGTGGACCATCGGCTTCATGGTCACCTTCGCCGTGGGCGGCATGACCGGCGTGCTGCTGGCCGTGCCCGGCGCCGACTTCGTGCTGCACAACAGCCTATTTCTGGTGGCCCATTTCCACAACGTCATCATCGGCGGCGTGGTCTTCGGCTGCCTGGCCGGCATGACCTTCTGGTTCCCCAAGGTCTTCGGCTTCACCCTGGATGAGTTCTGGGGGAAGGTCTCGTTCTGGTGCTGGCTCATCGGCTACTGGCTGGCCTTCACGCCCCTGTACATCCTGGGCTTCAAGGGCATGACCCGGCGTATGAACCACTATGACGTGCCCGGCTGGCACCCCTATCTGGTGGTGGCCCTGGTGGGGGCGTGCATCATCGGCGCCGGCATCCTGGCCCTGCTCATCCAGCTGGTGGTCAGCATCCGAGACCGGGAGAAGAACCGCGACCTGACGGGCGACCCATGGAATGCCCGCAGCCTGGAATGGTCCACCGCCTCCCCCGCGCCGTTCTACAACTTCGCCCACGTGCCGCAGATCACCTCGCTGGAGCAGCATTGGGAAGATAAGGAGATGGGCCGCGCGGGCGTGCAGGTCATGGGGTATGAGGACATCCACATGCCGCGCAACACCGCCGCCGGCGCCGTCATCGCCGCCTTCGGCCTGGTCATGTGCTTCGCCCTGATCTGGCACATCTGGGGCCTGGCGCTGTTCGGCTTTGCCGGCATGGTCGCGACCTTCATCCAGCGCACCTATGACCGCGACGTGGACTACTACGTCCCCGCGACCGAGGTCGCCCGCATCGAGAACGCGCGCTACGCGCTGCTGAAGCAATCGGCAAAGGTGGCCTGATCATGAGCACCGCCCTGGCAACCCATACCCACGCCTCCACCCACGTGGCCCATGACCATGGCCACGATGACGGCAGCAAAACCGTCCTGGGCTTCTGGCTGTACCTGATGAGCGACTGCCTCATCTTCTCCTGCCTGTTCGCCACCTTCGCCGTGCTGGCCGGCAACGTCGCCGACGCGCCCACGGGCAAGGAGCTGTTCGACCTGCCATACGTGGCGGGGGAAACGGTGCTGCTGCTGGTCAGCAGCTTCACCTTCGGCCTGGCCATGCTGAACATGCACGCCGGCCGGCGCGGCCGGGTCATCGCCTGGCTGGGCGTCACCTTCCTGGTGGGCGCCGGCTTCATCGGCATGGAGGTGCATGAGTTCGCCAACCTGATCGGTGAGAACGCCGGCCCGGGACGCAGCGCCTTCCTGTCCGCCTACTTCACCCTGGTGGGTACGCACGGCCTGCACGTCACCGCCGGCCTGGTCTGGCTGGCGGTCATGATGCACCAGACGGCCACGTTCGGGCTGGACGGCATCGTGCGCCGCCGCCTGGCCTGCCTCAGCCTGTTCTGGCACTTCCTGGATCTGATTTGGATTTGCGTCTTCACCTTCGTCTACCTGCGGGGGGTCCTCTGATGTCCGCGACCACGCACACCAACACCGCCGGCGCCACCCACGGCACGCTGGCCTCCTACGTCACCGGCTTCGTGCTGTGCCTCATCCTGACGGGCCTGTCCTTCGGCGCCGTCATGGGCGGGGTGCTGCCGCCGGAGAAGATCATGGGCGCCATCAGCGGCCTGGCCGTCGTCCAGTTGCTGGTGCAACTGATCGTCTTCCTGCATCTGGGCCTGGCGCCGGAACAGCGCAACTACACCGTCATCGGCGCCCTGACGGTGCTGTTGATCGCCACCATCGTCATCGGGTCGCTGTGGGTGATGCACAACGCCAAGGTCAACATGATGCCGACCCAGATGTCCGTGGAACGGGCCCTATCCAAAGACTGATGGGCCCAAGGATCGACACCTGACGGGGCGGTCGTTCGCGGCCGCCCCGGTCTGTTACCCTTCACCTCCCGAGCCCGCCGGAAAGATCCTGCCCCATGAACAATCCCATCGTGCGCGCCGCCGTGGTGCAGGCCGCCCCCCTCATGTTCGACACGCCCGCCACGGTCGCCAAGCTGGTGGACCTGGCGGAACACGCGGCGGCGCAGGGGGCGGAGATCGTGGTCTTTCCTGAGGCCTTCGTCGGCGGCTATCCCAAGGGCCTGAACTTCGGCGCCCACCTCGGCATGCGCAGCCCGGAGGGGCGGGAGGATTTCCGCCGCTATTACGAGTCCGCCATCACCATCCCGGGACCGGAGTTCCAGGAAATCAGTGAGGTGGCGCGGCGCGACCGCCTGCACCTGGTGGTGGGGGTGATCGAGCGCGAGGGCGGCACCCTTTACTGCACCGCCCTGATGTTCGGACCCGATGGCCGCCTACTCGGCAAGCACCGCAAGCTGATGCCCACCGCCTTGGAACGCCTGGTGTGGGGCTTCGGCGACGGATCCACCATCACCGTGGTGGACAGCGCCATCGGCCGCTTCGGCAGCGTCATCTGCTGGGAGAACTACATGCCCCTGCTGCGCATGGCCATGTACGCCAAGGGCATCGAGTTCTATTGCGCCCCCACGGTGGACGACCGCGAGACCTGGCTGCCCACCATGCGCACCATCGCCCTGGAGGGACGCTGCTTCGTGCTGTCGTCCTGCCAGTACCTGACCCGCGCGGACTGCCCCGCCGACTATGCCGCCGTGCAGGGCGACGACCCGTCCACCGTCCTGATCCGCGGCGGTTCCTGCATCATCGACCCGCTGGGCAACGTGCTGGTCCCGCCCTGCTTCGATGGCGAAATGACCCACCTGGCCGACCTGGACCGCCGCCTGATCGCCCGCGGTAAATACGACCTGGACGTGGCCGGCCACTACGCCCGCCCCGACATCTTCAGCCTGACGGTGGACGTACGTCAGAAAAACCCCGTGACCTTCACGGCGCCCCCGCCGATGGGCGTTGACCCAACGGCGGGGGAGCAGCTGGTGATTGGCGCCAGAAAGGATTGAGGGGGTAAAGGCGCTAGCGAAAGAGAGCGGGGGGGCCATCAGCCCCCTACGAAGGACGGCGACGACGCCACAACCGCGACCATATGGTCGATGAAAGCGCGCACCCGGCGAGGCACCTGTCCACCGCCGACATATACGGCGTTGACCGTTTCCAGATCGCCGGGATTATAGGCCTCCAGCACCGGCACCAGGTCGCCGCGCCCGACGGCCTCAACCACGTGCCAGTAGCTGAGGCGGGCCAAACCCACACCAGCCAGGGCCATTTGTCGCAGGGTCTCGCCATTGTTCACCAGCAGGCTGCCGGCCACCGGCACCTCCACCTCGCGGCCGTCCTCCCGGAAGGGCCAGCCTACGCGGCTGCGGCGGAAATTGAAGTCCAGGCAGTTGTGCTGGGCGAGGTCGGCCGGCGTTCGCGGCGTGCCGTGGCGGGCCAGGTAACCGGGTGCCGCGCAAATCACCCGGCGGCTCTGCCCCAGCTTGCGCGCCACCAGGGCGCTGTCGGGCAGCGTGCCCACGCGGAAGGCCAGGTCGGCCTTCTGCGCCAGCAGGTTCACCACGTCGTCGGTGAAGCTGAGATCGATGGTCAGGTCGGGATGGCGCGCCAGGAAGGCCGGAAGGGCGGGCGCCAGCACATGCGTGCCGAAGGGTACGGAGGCGTTGATGACGAGACGGCCACGCACGGTGCCCGATCCCACCGCCTGGTCGGCGTCGTCCAGCGCCCGCAGCGCCCGCTCGGCCGCCTGCAGGTACCCCCGCCCCTCATCCGTCAGGGTCAGCGCCCGCGTGGTGCGGTTCAGCAGGCGGGCGCCCAGCCGCGCCTCCAGCCGGGCGATCAGCTTGCTGACAGCGGAAGGCGTCAGGTCCAGGGTGCGGGCGGCGGCGGAAAAGCCCCCTTCCCGCACCACACGGACGAACACCTCCATCTCGCCGGAGCGTTCCATCTGCACGCGCGCCATCTGTGCCTGCCATTCATAGATATTGTTCTTCCACACTCCATACTCCCACCGCCGACCGGTGCCTAGATTTGGCGTCGAAACGTCATCGGGACGTGATGGAAGGAGTATGGGTCATGGACCTGAAGATCGCGGGCAAGACCGCCCTGATCACCGGATCGACGGCCGGCATCGGACTGGAAATCGCCCGCAAGCTGGCGATGGAGGGGGCAGCCGTCATCGTTGTGGGCCGCGACGGCCGGAAGCTGGACCAGGCGGTCGCCGGCATCCGCGCCTCGGGCGGCGTCGATGTGAGCGGCGTGCGCGCCGACATCACCACGGCCGACGGCGCGGCCGACCTGCTGCACCAGGTGCCGTCGGTGGACATCCTGGTCAACAACCTGGGCATCTATGAAAGCAAGTCCTTCGCCGACATCAGCGATGCGGACTGGCAGCGCTATTTCGACGTCAACGTCATGAGCGGGGTGCGCCTGACGCGCCACTATTTCCCGCAGATGCTGGCCCGCAACGAGGGCCGGATCATCTTTGTCTCCAGCGAGACGGGCCTGGCGGTGGATCCGGCCATGATCCACTACGCCATGACCAAGACGGCGCAGCTGTCCATCGCGCGCGGCCTGGCCGGGCAGACCAAGGGTACGCGGGTAACCGTCAATTCGGTGATGCCCGGCCCCACCCGGTCGGAGGGCATCGTGGATTTCCTGCGCAGCGTGTCCAGCAAGCCGGACGCCACGGTGGCCGAAGCTGAGGTCGAGTTCTTCGCCACCGCCCGATCCGGGTCACTGCTGCAGCGCATGATCGAACCGGAGGAGATCGCCAGCATGGTGGCCTTCCTGGCCAGTCCCCTATCGGCCGCCACCAATGGCGCCGCCATCCGGCTGGAAGGCGGGCTGATCAACACCCTGGCGTAAGGCCCGCGCCTCCGGGCCGTTGTGGGAGTTCTGAAATCAGAACTCCCACAAACGTTTCATCTCACTTCGCTTGCCACACCTCGGGATGGGCATCCATGTAGTCGCCCAATGCCTTGGCGATCTTGGCATCGTCCGCCAGGCCGGGATGGGAATGACAGCCGCTGAACGCGATGTCGTGCATGGGCAGGAAGGCCAGGCGGCTCTCGCCCGCCGCGTGCAGCTTGTCCGCCACCTTGGCCACTTCCGCCGCGATCTCGCCATCGGCCATATCGGTCGCCCACAGCAGGAAATAGGCCTGAGGGTTATGGGCGCGCAGGGCTTTCACGAAGTCGACATAGGTCGCCTCGTAATCGGCGTGCAGGGCGTCGCGGGTGGCCCACTTCTCCCCCGCGTGCAAGGGCGTGGTGAAGTCGTTGGTGCCCAGGGCGATGACGATGACCTGGGGATGCCAGGCCGGATCATCATAGCGGGCGGCATGGTCGAACAGGGTGTAAGGGTAGGCCTGCGGCAGGGTGTCGGCGGCGAAGCCGTTGTAGTTGCGGACGATGCCCCGTCCGGAGATGGCGTTCACCTGGTAATCGGCACCATAGCGGCCGGCCAGGCGCGGCGCGATGCCTTGCGAGGTATCGGTTGTGTCCCACACCTCGGCCGTCGTGCATGTCTGCTGGAACGCCGCCTGATCCGCGATGTTGCCATAGCCCACGGTGTGGCTGTCGCCGATGAACTCGATCTGCCGCGCCCGCGCCGGAATGGGCAGCGGCTTGGTGCCCGCCGGGGCGTAGAAGCCGCCGAAGGCGCTTGGGCCTGCCTGGGTTTCGCTGGCGGTGTCGACACGCAGGGTGTGCGCGCCCGCCTTCAGTCCCGTGACGCGATAGACGCCCGGCTTGGGCTTCACCAGCGCCGCCGGCGCGCCGCCATCGATGCTGATGCGCAGGCTGACGTCGCCAGGGCCGACGCGGAACAAGGCCGAAGTCCCCATGAAGCGGGTCTCGACATAGGTGCCCGGCCACTGCCGGCGGAAACCGCCGTCGGTTCCCTCGGCCAACACCCGGCCGCCGATGTGCCCTGGCAGGGCTGTGGCGCCGACGGGCAGGTCGGCCACGGGCTCCACCTTGGGGGCCCCGCCACGGGCCGCCCCACCATGAGCCGTCCCAGTGGGGGCCGCCGTATCCCTGGCCAGGACCGGGCCGGCGGCCAGGGTGGCCATAAGCGACAGAACGAACGCCGACAGAACGTTTAGGGACTTCACGCTTTCCTCCCAGCATCAGACTTATATGCCAAATGGCGGGAGAGTAACGGTATCGGTTGCCGGCTGCCAGTGCTGGAACTAGAGCGCCCCCGGCTGGCCATAGGGGTGCGGCCTCAGGATGTCTTCAAGCCCGATGCGGCGCAGCAGTTCGGCCCGCACCCGGTCGGCCACGCCGTTCACCACCTCGCAGCCATCGCTGGCGGGATCGACGTGGGTGCGAAAGGGGCGTTGGCCATACGGCATCTCCACTACCCGAGCCAGGGCGTCGGCGACCAGGCGGGCGTCGGCGTCCGGCGGTTCCAACTTGGCCAGGCCGGCCTCCGCCACCTCGGCCATGCCCTTGTCGGGCCCCTGCTCATAAGCCAGCACGGTGGCCAAGTCCGCCGGCCGGCCCGCGTGGGCGAAATGATTGGTGCCCTTGGTGAAGGCACCCGGCACCAGGATGTTGGTCTCGATGCCCCAGCGCGCCAGTTCCCCGGCATAGCTGACGGCGAGGCTGTCCATGGCGGCCTTGGCCGCGAAATAGGGTGCCAAATAGGGGGGTGTACCGCCACGGGCGCTGCTGGACGACACCCAGATCACCAGGCCCCGCCGCTGGCGCCGCATCTGCGGCAGCACGGCGCGGTTCACCCGCTGGGTACTGATGACGTTGATGTCATACAGTTCCGCGAACTGTTCCGGTGTGAAGGCCTCCGCCGGGCCCAGGGACATGTGGCCGGCATTGTGCACCAGGACATCGATCCGGCCGTGTATGGCGACGACGGTGCTCACGGCCCGGTCCACCGATGCCTGCGATTGCACATCCATCTCTATCGTCCGCAGGTCGGACCGATGGTCCTCCGCCCAGGCCGCCGCCTCGACCACCGCCCGCGCGTTGCGGGTGGTGGTGTCGCGCATGCCGGCGTAGACGGTGTGGCCGTTCAGGGCCAGGGCGCGCACGGCCAGGGCGCCGAAGCCGCTGGACGCGCCGGTAACGAGGATGACCTTGGACATTGGCGGGACGCTCTTCCTGGGTTGGACGCCGGTTGGGTCGAATACCCGGGGGCCGGCGGAACGAGGGGAAGGCTAGGGCGCTGGCCTCCCGCCCGACAGCCACACCTAGGTTTGCCCATACCTTGGTTTAGCCCCGCGCCTTCCATGAGCAATCGCGCGCGGATTTCGTTGCACAAATGCGATACTATTTACCAACCGCTAGACCCTTGATTATCCTGGGCATGACGCAACACCGCAGGCCCGGCCTGGACAATAAACACGGGCGGACCATGGGCCCCTCTCCTTCGCACCCCCATCGGGCGGCGCCGCGCCGGCGGTCACGGCCCCTGGCGGCGTTGGCCGGCCATGGCCGCGCGCAATGCCTGGCGGCGACCGTGCTGGCGCTGCTGATCTTTTCCGCCGACGCCTTCAGCCCGCTGCAGGGCGCGGTGGCGGTATTGCACACGGCCGTCGTGCTGCTGGTCGCCATCTCCCACGGCCGCCGGGCGGTGATGCTCACCGGCCTGGCCTGCGCCGCGCTGACCGGCGGCGCCTTCCTGGTCGGCCATATGGATGACCTGTCGGAAGGGGCGGCCATGCGCCTGGCCGTCAGCCTGACGGCCATCCTCATCACCACACTGCTGTCGCTCAGCAATCGCAGCGCCCGCACCGCCATGGCGGAGCAGGCCCGCATCCTGGAACTGACGCACGATACCGTGGTCATCCACGACGCCGACGGCATCATCCGCTATTGGAACGATGGCGCGGAACATCTGTACGGCTGGACCCGGGAGGAGGCGCTGGGCCAACCCTGTCAGCAGCTGCTGCAGACGGCTTACCCGGCGGGCGAGGTGCACCAAGCCCTTGCCCTGGCCGGCCACTGGTCCGGCGAGCTGACAAGGGTGCGCCGCGACGGCCGCCGCATCGTGCTGGCCAGCCGCTGGCTGGCGCGCTTCGACGGCCAGGGCGGCAACATCGGCATTATCGAAACCAGCGCCGACCTGACGGAACAGCGGCGGGCGGACGCGGAGCGCCAGAGGTCCGAGGGACGCTATCGCGCCATCTTCAACGCCGCCGGCTTCGCCATCTGGGAGTCGGACTGGACGGACGCCTTTCGCGTTCTTGAAAGGGCGCGCGACCTGGGTGGCGGCGACCTCAAGGCCGGCCTGGCCCTGCACCCCGACCTGATCCGGCAGGCAGGCCAGGCAACCCGCATCCGCGCCATCAACGCCGCCGCCGTCCGCCTGTTCGAGGCCGAGGGGGCGGAACAGCTGCTGGCGGGCAGCATCGTCGCCATGTACACGCCCAGCAGCGAGGCCGCCCTGGTCCAGGTGTTCGCCGCCCTGTCGGCAGGTGAGCGCATGGTGGAGGCGGAGGGCCAATTCCGCACGTTGTCGGGCGGCATGGTGGACGTGGTGCTGCGCGTCACCGTCCCGCCGGAGGATGAGGACTGGTCGCGCATCCTGGTCATGGCACTGGACGTGACAGAGCGCAACCAGGTCCAGGCCAAGCTGGCGCAGCTCAGGACCGAACTGGCGCATGTGTCGCGCATGAGCACGCTGGGGCAGCTGGCGGCATCCATCGCGCATGAGGTCAACCAGCCGCTGTCGGCCATCATCACCTATGGCAAGACGGGCCGCCGCTGGCTGGCGCGGGGACCAGAACACGCGCATGAGGTGGAGGACTGCCTGCAGCATGTGGTGACCAACGGCACCCGCGCCGCCGACGTCATCGCCCGCATCCGCGCCCTGGCCCGCAAGGCGCCGCCCAAGACCGACACCCTGGTGGTGGAGGCGCTGGTGGCGGAAACCGTGGCCCTGGTGGGCCGCGAGGTACAGGCCAAGGCCATCGCCGTCCGCGTCCTGTGCCCATCCGACCTGCCACCGGTGCGGGGTGACAAGGTGCAGGTGCAACAGGTGCTGATGAACCTGCTGATGAACGCCATCCAGGCTACCGCCGCGCAGGGGAACCCGCTTGTGGACGGCGACGCGGCCCGGGACATCACCATCCTGGCGGAGCGGGTGGACGATCTGGTCAGGGTTTCCGTACGCGACAGCGGCGGCGGCATCCAGGATGTGGAACCCGCGACCTTGTTCGAGCCCTTCTTCACCACCAAGGCCGATGGCATGGGCATGGGCCTGTCCATCTGCCGCTCCATCATCGAGGCGCACGGGGGCCAGATCACCGCCGCCAACAACGACGCTATCGCCCCCGGAAGCGGCCGCCGGGGCGCCACCTTTGCCTTCACCCTGCCGGCAGCGCCGGAGGAGCGGGCGGCCGGCGAGGGCGTCGGGGAAAGTGGCGGCATGCACGCCGCGTGATCGCCGTGCCCAGGCGCCTTCCAGCAACAAACACCCAAATTAACATCTATGTATGATGGGCCCCTGCCCGCCCGCTGGGGTACAGGGATGCGTTCAAGGAGGCGCGCGGCACCATGGGCGCGCATCCCCACAAGCTGCCATCCGGCGGGTGCGTGTCCGAAGGCGGAGTAAGGGTCCTGAGCAATCCCATTATCGCGATCGTCGACGATGACGCGGAAGTCCGCGGCAGCCTGCTGAGCCTCATGCGCTCTGCCGGGTTCGATGCCCGGGGATTCGACGGGGCAGTGGCGTTTCTGGACTCCCCCGCGCGGGACCGGGCCGCCTGCCTGGTCACCGACCTGCATATGCCGGTCATGGACGGGCTGGCCCTGCAGGCGGCGCTGCGCGACGCCGGCAACGACCTGCCCATCATCATCATGACGGCCTTCGCCGACCCCGCCCTGAGCCAGCGGGCGCTGGAGGCCGGTGCAGCGGCCTTCCTGTGCAAACCCCTGGATCCGGAGGATCTGCTGACCCGGGTTGAAGCGGCGGTGGCGGGGCGGGACCCATAGTCCATCCAACCCGGCGCTTCCCGCGGAGAACGGGCGGACGGGCCCCAGTGTCAGGGTGTCCGGCCGGCGAGACGATTTATGAAGTCACGCTCGGGCCGTGTGTCCACCTCGGGCGCGGTGATGCTGGGCGGACGGTCGTGCTTGCCCGCCAAACCGGCGATGAACCGCCGCGCCGCGTCCTCCCCCGGCTGAGCCTCGGGCCCGGGCTGAGCTTCAAGGTAGCCGGGATCGTGCGGCACTCCGGCGTCCCGCTCACCCGCCAATGACGCGATGAAGGCTTTCGCCGGATCGTCCTGCCGCGCCGCGAGCGCCGGGCTGGACATAATTCCAATCAGGATCAAGGCGCCGATGGGCGCCCGAAACACTCTCTGAACAGAGGCGGACATCTTTAGTCTCCGGCAATGCGCCGCGCCGCCGTCCTGAAAGGGACACAGGCGAGGAGCCATTCGTGAACCCGCACCGCCGTGGGCGGGGCGCAGCATCAAGCCACCCCGCTAAAATATGTGATGAGTGATGGATTTGCTATATCGTCACTAATCACGATTCCAAATGTCAGCCATGCCGGCATAGAAAAAGCCACGCCGGCGACAAACCGGCGTGGCATGAAGGGGGCTGCCATGGCCCCCGGAAGAGACCATGCTAATGCCCGCGCGGTATCAGACGTCCGCCATCTCTGCCGCGAGCTTGCCGGATCCGAGGTCGGCGCCGGTCACAGGGTCGCTTTCGGGGTTGGACATGGTGCGGGCCGCCAGGGCCTGGGCGGCTTCCTTCTGCGCGTCGGTCAAGGTGACGGACGGCAGGCCGTCGCCACCGTCCAGCGGCAGGCTACCCTCCACATCGTCCAGCCGTTGCCAGGTCCCGCCGGCGTTCCAAGGGCCTTCGGTATCCCCTTCGCCTCGGGACGTGTTGACGTAAAGGTCGGCGAACTCGGCCTTGCCCGGCAGCTTGCCCGGCGGGAAGTTGGGTTCGATGGCGTAGAGCGCCTTCTCGAATGATTTCTGGTGCGCGATCTCCCGCGTCATGAGGAAACCCAGGGCATCCTTGATACCGGGATCGTCGGTGACGTTGATCAGCCTTTCGTAGACGATCTTGGCCCGGCTCTCCGCCGCGATGTTGGAGCGCAAGTCGCAGGTGGGATCACCGATGCTGTCGATGTAGGCCGCCGTCCACGGCACGCCGGAGGAATTGGTCAGCGACGGCCCGCCGCCGTACAGCAGCGACTGGGTATGGCTGTCGCCCCCCTGGTTCAGCGCGGCATAGAGGTCGGCCTCCGCCAGGTTGGCCTCGGCGAGGTCGCCCTTGATGCCCTTGTTCAGCATGGCGACGATGCTGCCGATGATCTCCAGGTGGCTCAGTTCCTCCGTGGCGATGTCGAACAGCATGTCCTTACGGCCGGGGTCGGTCTCACTCAGCGCCTGGGTGAAATAGCGCATGGCGGCCGCCAGCTCGCCCTGCGGCCCGCCGAACTGTTCCAGCATCAGGCTGGCCAGGACGGGATTGGGTTCGGCGACCCGCACCGTGTATTGCAGGCGCTTGTTATGCATGAACATCGTCTTCGTCCCTCTGATTCATGTCGGTGACCCATGGGCGACACCGCGCCCGTAGAAGCGACATTTAAAGGGCGAAAATCTGGAATTGTTCCAATAAAACGAGATAATCAAAGTAATTGCCGAGACCAAGCTTCGCTTATTCGCAGTACTTTATGATTGATTTATTGTACTCTCATGCATCCCCGCCCGTGCACGACAAGCTGCGGAAACACCTCGCGGGAACCGGGCTCAAGCCCAGCGTCTCAGACGCTGACTGAAGGGCCGGCCACGGGTGTTCATTCCGCGGCCAGACCCTCCGCCTGCAAGCGCCACATGCGAGCGAACAGGCCGTTGCACCGGCGCAGGTCCGCGGCGGACCCGTCCTCAACGATGCGACCGTCCTCCATGACCAGGATGCGGTCGAAGGCGGCAACGGTGGACAGCCGGTGCGCCACGGCGATCACCGTGCGCCCGGCCATGAGCTCCACCAGGGAACGCTGGATTTTCAGTTCGGATTCCGTGTCCAGGGCGGAGGTCGCCTCATCCAGGATGAGAATGGGGGAATTCTTCAGGAAGGCATCCAGGTCCTCAGGGCGCCGCGCCTCGTTGCAGTCGATCATCCCGGTCAGCGGCGGCCGAGCCAGAGCGGACTGGCCGCGCCGGCAAATTCCCAACCAAGATCAACGCAGCCGGCCCGGGTGCAGGTTCGTGGGTTGTCCGCGATCAGCGCGCCCATGGCCGGTCAGCTTGCCTGTCTATTGGAAGAATTCTCCACGGCCGTGTCAAGAAACCGGCGCTCCGTTGGCCCCTCCCCGGCAGTAGCTCCAATCGCAGGGGGAATCCCAGTAGAATTCCCGACACCGCCTGCCCTGAATATTCCGGCTTACGTCCTTATGGCCGATTCCCGTTCTGAAGATTCAATGTTTTTCTTTCCGCGAGTGGGTGTTCCCACCAACCTTCCCTCCCCGGGAAGTTGCTTTCATAAATTACGATATTTTTCGCCTCTCCCATCCTTAAGACCGGTTCGCCGGAAACGCCGCCGCATATCAAACGCGACGGCCGTGGGGTTCCCTGGAACCATCGGCGGGATCTTCGGGTTGTAAGTCGCAGCCTTGGAGCATCCGCAACCTGCAATTCGGAACGAGGGCCGCCTTGGTTGAAACGAAGACCCTATCGCCCAGGGCCGCCACCGGTATTCCCGGCCTGGACGATGTTCTGGCCGGCGGGCTGACGCGCCGTCACGTGTTCCTGCTGGAAGGCGAACCTGGTTCGGGAAAGACGACCATCGCCCTGCAGTTCCTGCTTGAGGGCGCCGCCAAGGGGGAGCGCACCCTTTATGTCACCATGTCGGAGACGGAGGCCGAACTCCGCGAGGGTGCCGCCGCGCGGGGATGGGATTTGCCGCCCAGCATCCAGATATTGGAACTGGTGCCGCCCGAGGCGCTTCTGGACGCCGATCAACGCCAGACCTTGATCCACGCATCGGAGTTGGAGCTGGGCGAGAGCATGGAACGCCTGGTCAAAGAGGTCGAACGCATCAAGCCTGACCGCATTGCCTTGGACAGCCTGTCGGAACTGCGCCTTCTGGCCCAAAGCTCCCTGCGGTATCGCCGCCAGGTGCTGACGCTGAAGCATTACTTCGCCAGCTTGGGTGCCACCGTCCTGATGCTGGACGACCTGACCACCGACACCTGGGACAGGACGGTTCATAGCGTCGCCCACGGCGTCGTTCATCTTGAACAGCTGGCCCCCGCCTACGGCGCCGAGCGCCGGCGTCTGAGGGTGCTCAAATACCGGGGAACGGCGTTCAGGGGCGGCTTCCACGACTTCGTCATCAGCGCCGAGGGTGTCCGCGTCTTCCCCCGCCTGGTCGCCATTGAACACAAGACACGCTTCCCGCGCGACGAGCTGAAGAGCGGCAACCCCCCTCTTGACCAGCTTCTGGGGGGCGGGGTGGAAGCGGGTTCCAGCACGCTGGTCATCGGTCCGGCGGGAACCGGGAAGTCGCTGCTTGCCTTGACGTTCGTCGCCGCCGCCGTCGCGCGCGGCGAAAAGGCGGCGATCTTCGCATTCGATGAAGAGATCGGCCTTCTCTTCAAGCGAATGAAGGCCTTCGGCATCGACCTGGAGGCGCTGCGCAAAAGGGGTGACGTGTTCGTCGAACAGGTGGATGCGGCCGAACTGTCGCCCGGCGAATTCTCACACCGGGTCCGCGCCGCCATCGACGAACAGGGGATCAAGACTGTCGTCATCGACAGCCTGACGGGCTATGAGGCGGCCATGCCGGAGGAACGGGCGCTGGTCCTGCACCTTCACGAAGTCCTGCTGTACCTCAATCGCCAGGGGGTCGCGACATTCGTCACGGTGGCGCAGCACGGGCTGTTCGGCAGCATGCAGAGCCCGGTGGAGATCACCTACCTTGCCGACACCGTGATCCTGCTGCGCTATTTCGAGGCCGATGGCGATGTCCGCAGGGCGATGTCCGTCGTGAAGAAGCGGACCGGCGCGCATGAAAGCACCATTCGGGAATATCGCATCGCGGACGATGGCCTTCAATTGGGCGAACCCCTGCGCAATCTGCAGGGTGTGCTGCGGGGCAACCCGCTCTATACCGGCGCGCAAACCGCCCTGTTTGACGGAAACCGGGCGTGACCCCCGGGCTGCATTCCCTTCGCACCCTGATCCTGACGCCGATGGGGCGTGATGCGAAAATCGCGTCCGGCATCCTGGACGACGCGGGTCTCCCGGCATTCATCTGCGCCGACCCGGGCGAATTGCATCAGCAACTCCTCGCCGGGGCCGGCATGGTGCTGGTGACCGAGGAGGCGTTGCTGAAAGCTGACCCCGGCCCCCTGTTCCGCTGGGTGGCGGAGCAGCCGTCCTGGTCCGATCTGCCCTTCATCGTACTGACCCTGCGCTCCGCCCCCGCCAACGGGCCCGTAGCCCAGGTCATGGCCGACGGATTGGGCAATGTCACCTTCGTGGAGCGCCCGTTCCATCCGACCTCGCTGGTCAGCGTGATCCGGTCCGCCGCCCGGGGGCGCCGGCGGCAGTATGAGGCCCGCAGCCGCATCGAGGAGCTGCGCGAAAACCGCGATCTGCTGGCCCGCCAAACCCACATGCTGGAACTCCTAAATCAAACAGCCATGCGGATCGCGGCCAGCCTTGACCTGCGGATGGTGGGACAACGCGTCGTCGACGCCGGCGTGGAATTGACCGGCGCCGCCTATGGCGCCTTCCACGCCACCACCAGCGAGGCCGGGGAGTCCCGCCAATCCTATGCCTGGTCGGGCACGCAGACGGACATCTTCGCGGCGTTTCCCATGCCAGGGGATCTCATCCGCCGCGACGACATCGCCCGGGATCCCGTGCATGACGGGAGCGATACGGAGGAGGACGCGCCCCGGATGGCCAGCTACCTGGCGGTGCCCGTCCTCTCGCGCTCGGGCGACAGGCTCGGCGGCCTGTTCTTCGGCCATCCGGACGCCAGCGTTTTCGATGACCGGGCGGCCCTGATGGCGAGCGGCTTGGCCGCCCAGGCGGGCGTCGCCATGGACAACGCGCGCCTGTTGCAGGACGTGCAGCAGGCCAACGCGACGCTGGAGGCGCGGGTCGAGGAGCGCACGCGCGAGCGCGACCGGATGTGGCGGCTGTCAAACGACCTGATGGCGGTCCTGGACGCCGAGGGCGCGCTGCTGGCCGTGAACCATGCCTGGACAGCCGCGCTGGGATGGCCGGAAGAGCACCTGCGGGTCACCAACCTGTTCGATCTGGTCCACCCCGAGGATGCCGGCGGCATCAAGCACCAGATGCGGCGGCTGAAACGCGGCGATCCGATATCGAACTTCGAAGGGCGACTGCGCGCGGAGGACGGAAGCTTCCGCAGGATCGCCTGGACCGCATCACCCGATGACGGGCTGCTCTACACCGTCGGGCGTGACATCACGGCCCAGCGTGAAATCGAAGAGCAACTGCGCCAGTCGCAGAAGATGGAGGCCGTGGGCCAGCTCACCGGCGGCATCGCCCATGACTTCAACAACCTGTTGCAGGGCATCACCGGCTCACTGGATCTCGTCAACCGCCGGCTGACGCAAGGACGGACCAGCGATGTGGAGCGCTTCACCGCCGCGGCCATGGCCTCGGCCCAACGCGCGGGCGCCCTGACCCACCGCCTGCTGGCATTCTCCCGCCGCCAGCCGCTGAAGCCGACGCCGGTGGATGCCAACAGCCTCATCGCCTCCATGGCCGATCTGCTGCGCCGAAGCCTCGGAGAGCGCGTCGACCTAGAACTCGTGCCTGCGGATGGCCTGTGGCCGACGCTGTGCGACCCCAATCAGCTTGAGAACGCCATCCTGAACCTGTGCATCAACGCGCGTGACGCCATGCCGGAGGGCGGAAAGCTTTTCATCGGCACCCGCAACGCCCATCTGGACGGCCAGCACGCCGGTGGGGCCGGTGACATGCGGCCGGGGCGCTATGTCTGCATCTCCGTGACCGACACGGGCATGGGCATGTCGCCGGAGACGATCCGCCGGGCCTTCGATCCCTTTTTCACCACCAAGCCGCTGGGCCAGGGCACGGGATTGGGCCTATCCATGATCTACGGCTTTATGCGCCAGTCCGAAGGGTACGCCCGGATCGAGAGCGAATTGGGCAAAGGCACGACGGTCAAGCTCTACCTTCCACACCATGGCGGGCAGGCGGATGCCTCCGAGGCGAACCTGGCGACGCTGCCGGCAGACAATCGCGCGCGCTCTGACGAGGTTGTCCTGGTCGTCGAGGACGAGCCGGTGGTGCGCAAGCTGATCGTCGAACTGTTGGGCGATCTGGGATATCGGGTGCTGGAGGCGGACGATGGGCCGTCGGGCCTGGCCATCCTGCAATCGGACCAGCAGGTTGACCTGCTGATCACCGATGTCGGGCTTCCGGGCCTTAATGGCCGGCAGATCGCCGACGCCGCCCGCCCGGCGCGGCCCGGCCTCAAGGTCCTGTTCATGACCGGCTACGCCGAAAACGCCATGCCTTCGCAGGACTTCCTGGCACAGGACATGGAGTTGATCACCAAGCCGTTCCCCATGGATGTCCTGGCCCAGCGCCTTACCAAGATGATGGCGCGATAAAGCGGCGTCTCAGGAACCAGTGCCTACCGGACGCGGTTCAACATGGTTAGGGTCCGGGCGCCTTCGTGGCGTCCGGCGCGTTGACCGATGGGGAAGCGACACCGCATGACCAGACCTGAGGATAGGGCGGAGCGGCTACGGAAGATCCGCAACGTGAAGATGGCCAAGTCCGCCCATGCCTACGTCGGGGGCAGCACCGTCAAGTTCTACGAATGGCTGGAGTCCGGGCCGGGCGATCTTCCCCAGGGCCCCCCCGTCTGGATATGTGGGGACTGCCATGTGGGCAACCTGGGGCCGGTGGCCGACTATAAGGAGCGGGTGGCCATCCAGATCCGCGATCTGGACCAGACCGTCATCGGCAACCCCGCCCACGACCTGATCCGGCTGGGCCTGTCATTGGCCTCGGTCGCACGCGGCGCCGACCTGCCGGGCGTCGTCACCGCCCACATCCTGGAAAACCTGGTGGCCGGCTATGAGCTGGCCTTGGCGGGTAACTTCGATGACGACCGCGAAAAGGCCCTGATGCCCGGCAGCATCCGGAATTTGCTGGACCGCTCCGTCCGCCGGCGGTGGCGCCATCTGGCATGGGAGCGGTTCGAAACGGTCAAGCCCGAGGTACCGCTGGGCAAGCGGTTCTGGGCCCTGACCGACGCCGAACGCGTCTCCCTGCACGCCCTTTTCCAGGAAGAGGCGGTCCGGGACCTGGTCACCGGCCTGCAATCTCGCGACCGTGGTGACGTGGTCCGTCTGGTAGACGCCGCCTATTGGCGGAAGGGCTGCAGCTCCCTGGGTCGCTTGCGCTTCGCCGCCATGGCTCAGATCGGTGACGGCAAGGGCGCCTCTTTCTGCCTGATCGACCTCAAGGAGGGCGTAACAGCGGCCGCCCCCCGATCGCCGGAGGCGAGCATGCCCCGGGACAACGCGCTCCGGGTCGTGACCGGCGCCCGGGCGCTGTCACCCAAGCTGGGCCGCCGCATGGTGGCGACGCGGCTACTGGACAAGGCCATGGTGCTGCGCGAACTGATGCCGCAAGACCTGAAGCTGGAAGTGGACCGCCTGACGTCCGCCAAGGCCAAACCCCTGGCCGCCTACCTCGGCGGCGTCGTAGGCACCGCCCATGGTCGGCAGATGGACCCTCAGGACCGATCCGCCTGGATGAAGGACCTGGCCCGCGCACGCTCCGCCAGGCTGGATGCACCCGGTTGGCTGTGGACCAGCGTCGTGGACCTGCTCGGCATCCACGAACGCGCCTATCTGGAACACTGCCGGCTGCACGCCCTGCCCCGCTTCCGCACCGCGGACGCGGCCGCTTGTGAGCTGAAGCGCGTGGGATGAGGGCCGGTCAGGCGGGCTCGATCGCGTTGCCGATGGCCAGGGCCAATTCCTCGATGCGGTAAGGCTTAGCGAGCACCTGGTATCCGTCCTGGGCGGCGGGCTCCTCGCTGTACCCGGTGGACAGGATGACCGGCAGGCTGGGACGCAGGCGCCTGACCTCCCGCGCCAAGTCCAGCCCGTTTATCGCGCCCGGCATGACGATGTCGCTGAACAGCAGATCGAAGTCCCGCCCGGCCAGGATGAGGTCCAGCGCGTCCTGGCCATTGGCGACATGGGTCACGTCGTAGCCCAAATCTTCCAGCGCCGATCCGATGATCGGCGCCAGGATAGGATCGTCCTCCGCCACCAGGAGCCGGGCGGTGCCGCGCGGGGCGGCGATCTGCGATGAAACCAGCGGCGCCCTGGGCGCGTCCGCCGCCCGGGGCAAAATCAAGGACACGGTCGTGCCGGCACCCACGGCGCTGTCGATCCAGGCGGCGCCGCCCGACTGGTGGGCGAAACCGTAAACCTGGGACAAGCCCAATCCGGTGCCCTTGCCCGTCGCCTTGGTGGTGAAGAATGGGTCGAAGGCTCGGGCCACCACCTCGGGCGGCATGCCGCCACCGGTGTCGGACAGATAAACCCGCACCGCGTCGGTCCGCCCCTCCCATCCGCTGACGTTTTCCGCACCCAGCACCAGAGTGCCGCCCGCCGGCATGGCGTCGCGGGCGTTGGCCGCCAGGTTCAGCAGCGCCACCTCCAACTGGACCGGGTCGGTCTGCACCGGCCACACACCGCTGGGCAATGCCAGCGTCACCTCGATATCGCTGCGGACCACCTGCTTGATCAGCCCGATGCAGCTGAGCAGGGCATTCCGCAGGTCCACCGGCTCCACATCCATCTGGCGCTGGCGCGAAAAGGTCATGAGCTGCTGTATCAGCTTGGTGCCCCGGTCCACCGCCTGCATCCCGGCCTCCACCAGGCGCGCGTTGCGTCGTTTGTCGCCGCCGCGGGCGATCATCTGCAGGCACCCCGAAATGGCCTGCAGCAGATTGTTGAAGTCGTGGGCCATGCCGCCGGTCAGCTGGCCGATGGCCTCCATCTTCTGGGCGTGGCGCAGCCGTTCCTCCAGCTCCCGGCGTTCGGTGTTGTCGCGGGTGATCTTGGCGAAGCCCACCAGCTTGCCGGTGTCGTCCCGGATGGCGTCGATGATCACATGCGCCCAGAACCGGGTGCCGTCCTTGCGGACACGCCACCCCTCCTTCTCGTAACGGCCCTCAGCTTCCGCGATGGCCAGCGCGCGGGTAGGCAACCCAGCGGCCAGATCCTCCTCGGTATAGAAGCGCGAGAAATGTTCGCCGACAATTTCCTCGCTGCGATACCCCTTGATCCGCTCGGCCCCGGCATTCCAGTTGGTCACGTGGCCGGTGGGGTCCAGCATGTAGATCGCATAGTCCGTGACGCTTTGGACCAGCAGGCGGAAGCGCGCCTCGCTTTCCCGCAGGGCTTGCTGGGCCTCGCGCCGCTCCGTGATGTCCCGGGTGACCTTGGCGAAGCCGATCAGGGCGCCGGTTTCATCCCTGACGGGATCGATCACGACGCTGGCCCAGAACCGCGTTCCGTCCTTGCGCACGCGCCAGCCCTCAGCCTCGAACCGGCCCTCGCTGGTGGCGATGGCCAGGGCCCGCTGCGGCACGCCGGCGTCGCGATCTTCCTGGGTGTAGAAGCGGGAAAAGTGCTGGCCCAGTATCTCACTGGCCTCATAGCCCTTGAAGCGCCGGGCGCCGGGGTTCCAACTGCTGACCACGCCGGTCGCGTCCAACATGTAGATCGCGTAGTCGTCGATGGCGTCCACGAGAAGCTGAAACCGCCGGCTGTCGCCCCCTTGCGCTTCACCGGTCGCGATATCCGTTTCCAACGGCAAACCCTCAATCATGCGATGGCCGGAAACAGGGCCACCGATGTCCAGTCCATAGGCCATTTAGATCACGGCATGGGCGAGAAATTCATTAATAAATGTTGGATATTTATTTGGTTATAAGGATGAAAAACTGAATTTTATTAAGTTCTTAGTCATCAGAATCCACCCAGCCGTGCCGTGTTTTAATACCTCGGATGAGCTGGTCCACGCCGCCGACCTGGCTGGAACCTTTAGTCCGCCGGAAGGGGGCAAAGGCCGCCGACACAGGAAAACAGCGGGGCTATCCGACAAGGACAGCCACCGCTGCTCTCAACCTGGGGTCAACCACGCATCAAAGTGTTCCCAGTTTCACGCCGGTCCATCTTAACGATGCCCGTGGGACGCTTCGCCGCCCTTGCGGCCCGCCTCCGACGCGCGTTCCGGATTGTTGGCGAAGTTGCCGCCACCGCCCCGGTTGCCACCGCCCGACGCCTCGCCACCCTTACGGCCGGCCTCGGCCGCCCGTTCGCGGTCATGGGCGAAGTTGCCGCCGGAGGCCTCACCGCCCTTGCGACCGGCTTCGGCGGCCAGTTCCCGGTCCTGCGAGAAACTGCGCTTCTCGTCCGGAACGCTGGCGCCGCCCTTGCGGCCGGCTTCCGCGGCCAGCTCGTGATCCTGCGAGAAGCTGCGCTTCTCATCCGGAACGCTGGAGCCGCCCTTGCTGGCGATATCCCGCTGCTTGTCCTCATCCATCGAGGCGAAGCCGCGATTGGAAGTTCCATTGTCCTTGCTCATGACGTCCTCTCCATTCTGGGGAAGCACCGCCGTCTCCATAATGGTGTACCAGGCGCCTCTGGCCCGGATGTCTTATCTTTCTGGCGGTGTGTCATATAAAGGCCAAGCGTCCGGGAAGGTTCCAGATTTTGCTTATTAAAACCATTTAATGAAGTATAGATAAGTCAAAGCTGCGCTTAGATTCCAGATAAACATATGTTTCCACTTGTACGTGATCGGAAATCCCGGTCCACTCCCACGCTTTCACGGCGACCCATCGATGAAGATTTCATTCCACATGGAACGGGAAGCCAGTGTCCGCGCTTTTCCGCCAGCAAACCCTGGGGCGGGGCCATACCGGACCGTCCCATCAGACCGGAGAGGACGCCATGGCGCAAAAGACCCTGCAAACCATGTTCATCGAAGAATTGCGAGACATCTACAGCGCGGAACGCCAGATCGTCCGCGCCCTGCCGAAGCTGGCCAAGGCGGCGTCGGCCGACGATTTGAGGCAGGCGCTGGAGACCCACCTGGAGGAAACCCGGGGCCAGGTGGAGCGGCTGGACAAGGTGTTCGAGACGCTGGACACCAGCAGCCGCAGCCGCGGCAAGAAGTGCGAGGCCATGGAGGGCATGCTGTCGGAGGCCAATGAGCTGCTCGACCTGGGCCTGTCGCCAGAGGCCTTGGACAGCGCCATCATCGCCGCGGCCCAAAAGGTCGAGCATTATGAAATCGCCAGCTACGGCTCCGCCATCGCCTGGGCCCTGGCGCTTGGGTACAACGAGGCCGCCGACATCCTGTCCGAAACGCTGGAAGAGGAAAAGAACGCGGACCAGATCCTGAACAAGGCGTCGCGCACCGTGAACGACACGGCGGCGGAACAGGTTCGCGCGGCCTGACACGGCCGGGGACGCTGACACGGCCAGAGCAAAGGTCCCGGTCGAGGTCGACCGGGACCCGCTGGCCCATCAGGGCGCCTCTCCGAAATCCAGGTTGCGGCTGAAGAAGGGAATGACCTGTTCCTGGATACGGAACGCCACATGGCTGGTGTGGGTGCCCGGGTAAATCTCAAAGCTGTTGGCGATGCGGTAGCTGTCCAGCGCCTCATGCAGCTTGCCGGCATCGACCTTGAGCCCATCCTGGTCGCCCACGTCGATGGCGATGGCGCGATACCGGCGCAACGCCCCGACATATTGGTCCATGAAGGCCAGCGGGGCGTTGGCCGCCCATTTGGCCAACACCTCCGGCCGCTGCTGCCCGTCCTTCACAGGCAGATCCAAGTACAGCGGCGGGTTCTGCGGGTTGGGGGACCAGGCGGCGGCGGTGGCCAGCTGCGCCCGCGCCATGAACGGCAGCGTGCCGGAGTCCGCCGGCGCCTTCACCGCCTCCAGGGTCTCCCAGGTCTTGGGATCGATGGGACCCAGGGCCCGGGGCGAGAGGCAGCAGGGGCTCAGCATGTAGAGCGCGCCGAAGACGTCGGCATGCTTCATGCCGATGCGGGAGGTGCCGTAGCCACCCATGGAATGGCCGGCCAAGCCCCGGCTCTCGCGCTTGGCGATGGTGCGGTAGTGCCCGTCGATATAAGCCACAAGGTCGCGGGAGATGAAGGTCTCGAAATCGCCCGTGGTCACCGAGCTGGAATACATGGAGCCATTGTGGACCGTCTTGCTGTCCGGCAGGACGACGATCATTTCCCGCGCGCCCTGGGCGTAGGCGCCCTCGATCGTCTGGGGCACATGGATTTCCGCCATCCACTGGGCGGCACCGATGGAATAGCCGTGCAGGGCGTAGACCACGGGGTAACGCTTCTTCGGATTGGCGGCATAGCCGGGGGGCAGAACCACGTAGACGTCGCGGTCCACGGCATCGCCCTCCAGGTTACCTTCCAGCGTGGGGGCATGCACGGTGATGTGCTCCACCGTCACCGCGCGGGCGCCGGGCACGGGGGCGGGAGCCTCCGTCGCCACCTGGGCGCGGACGGGGCCTGCGCCTGCCCCCACCGCCAGCGCGATGGCCAGGCAATACGCCGCTTTTCTCATTCGTTCCTCCCTGAGAATATCATTGGCCGGCGACACGGGCGGAGCCGCCCATGCGGATCGGAAACTCATAGATCGAGGTGGAAAGCGCCGGTACCGTCAGCGGCCCGCGCAAGGACGGGGCCGGCGCCTCGATGATGGTGACCTGTGGGGCGGCGCCCACCTTGTTCTGCGCGTCCAGGTCCGGCCCGCTCAGCCGCCAGACGCGGCCGGCACCGTCGGCCTTCGCCCCCTGGACCGCCAGCGACAGCGGTTGCGGCTGGAAGGTGGCGTTGACCACGGCAACCCGCAGCGAGCGCCGGTCGGGGCTGAGACCGGCGACAATGTCCAGCGGATAGGTCGGGCTGCCCGACTTCACCTGGGGATGATCGTAGCCCACCGCGAACTTAGGGTCCGGCGGCGGCGCGTCGCCTGTCACCGCCACGGGGATGACACCGGCGCCAAACCGCTCCCCATACAGTTTGAAGACCTGGCCGGTCGCGTTCAGGGTGGCCCCCGCCGGGGTCGCGTCCAGGGTGGAGATACCGAAGGTGAAGGCGCTCATGCGGATGAAGTCCGAATGGCGCAGCATCTCCTGCATCACCATGGAATAGGCCAGCGCCAGCTTCAGGGTGGGTTTGTTGCCGGCCCCGATGTAGGCGTACTCGTCGATGGACAGGAAAATGGGCTTCTGCGCCATCGCCGGGAAGCGCCGCTGGTAGATGGCCCATTCCTCCGCCTTCATGCGTACCTGGTTGGCGGGGGCGCGGGCGAATTCCATCAGTTCATCCGCCGGCGGGGCATCGGGGCGCTTCTCCACCGTGTCGTACCAATGCTCGCTCAGGCCGTCGAAGTCGCCCCAGGCCTTGGCCAGCAGCCCGCCGGTCCAGTCATTCTCGGTCCCGAACTTGGCCTGTATGCTCTCCAGGCTGGCGTTCTCCTTGGCGTCACGCGGATGCATCTGGTCCGGCATGGCGCCGGAACCGATCAGGGTGATGGTCGGATCCACCGCCCGCATCGCGGCGGCGAACTCGCGATGTTTGATCATGAAGTAGTCCAGCGAGGTGCGGCCGATCTGCCACCAGCCGTAAGGCTCGTTCCCGATGTTCCAATAGCGCACGCCATAGGGCTCGGGATGGCCGTTGGCCGCGCGCTTGGCGCCCCATTCGCTGGTCGCCGGGCCGTTCAGATACTCCACCTCCTCCGCGGCCGAATGGGCGTCGCCCAGACCGGCGTTGACCGTCACATAGGGGTCCACCCCCAGCAGGCGGGTCAGCGCCATATACTCGTCCATGCCAAGGTCATTGGGCTGCATGGCGCTCCAGGCGTAGTCGTAGACGGGCGGCCGCCGGTCACGCGGGCCCAGGGCCTGGTGCCAATCCCAATTCGACAGGAAGTTACCGCCCGGCAGGCGCCAGAAGCCGGAGTGCAGCGACTTCAGCACGGCGATGGTGTCGGCCCGCCAGCCGTCCACATTGTCCGCCGGCATGAGGGTGACGGTGCCCACGCGGAAGAAGCCCGTGCCGGTGCCTGTCACCTCGAACCGCGCGTCCGCCGTGTCGGCCCCCGGCTTGAAGGCGAAATCCAGGCTCTGCCACTCCGCCGTTAGCGGCGGCAGGGTGACCGTCTGGCGATCGCCCGCACCCGGCCCCCATACCAGCGCCACCGTCAGCACCGTGCCCGGGGTGCCGTTGGCCACGATATGTCCGACATATTCGCGCCCCTGCGCGACGCCCAGCCCGCCCTGGCCGAAACCATGGGTTGCGGCCGCGTCCACCGCCACGCGCACGCTCTGCGCACCGACATAGGGCTGGGCCCGGTCCATGGTCACCGCTGCCTCATCGCCGATGGGGCGCCATTTGCGATTGACCAGGGCCGGCTTGCCCTCCACCGACAAGGGCTGCGGCGGGTCCTTTCCCTCGGCGACGACGGGGAAGTAGAATTTCCGGTCGTCCAGCAGTTCCGCCCACAGCGCACGGTTCATGAGGCCGCCGATGGGTTCGATGAACATGCCGTAGGCGTAGGGCGTGACGGCGGCGCTGGCCCGCGTGGCGTCGATCCGCGCGACGACGGGCCGCGCGATGACGGGGCGCGTGGTCCCAGGTTCCGCCGCCGCGTGCGCGGCACTACCCAACAATATTGTCGAAAGCGCGAGGACCGCCCCCAGGCGGCTGTGCGTGGCTGCCATTGTTCCCTCCCAGGTGGGCCCTGCCCTGACGGGTCGCCCGGTTTTTGCCCCCCGTCCGTGACGGCGGGAGGTGTGCATGTTGCGCAATGTGAGCGCTAACATGATTTAATTGTCTGAGTATTTGATTTGGAGTCAAGATGTGTCAGGGTGGCGCCACAAAAAACGGGCAGCCACAAAAAAGCGGGAGGAACGGGTGGCGTCGGGTGATTGGCGGAGCGAGGACGGCCGGAGGGGCCGGGCGGCCTGGCGGGGGAGGCGGATGCGCACCGTGGCGGCCGGCCTGCTG
Source organism: Nitrospirillum bahiense (assembly GCF_007828025.1). Lineage (NCBI taxonomy): Bacteria > Pseudomonadati > Pseudomonadota > Alphaproteobacteria > Rhodospirillales > Azospirillaceae > Nitrospirillum > Nitrospirillum bahiense. The sequence goes on along the minus strand of NZ_VITO01000003.1, from coordinate 214,629 downwards.
GCGCTGAGCCTTTCGTCCGGGCCGGGGCTGGGCCAGCCCATGCCGACACCGGTGTCCATCACCGTGGACCTGGCCCATCCGGTGGGCCCCGCCCATCCCCTCTACGCCTGGTTCGGCTATGACGAGGCCAACTACACCACCATGCGGGACGGCCGGGCCCTGCTGACCGAGCTGCACGACCTGGCGCCGGTGCCGGTGCACATCCGCACCCACCACCTGCTGAGTTCCGGCGACGGCGTGGCGGCCCTGAAATGGAGTTCGACCAACGTCTATTCCGAGGACCCGGCCGGCAACCCCATCTACGACTTCCGCATCCTGGACGGGATTTTCGACGCCTACCGCGACGCCGGCGTGGTGCCCATGGTGGAACTGGGTTTCACCCCCAAGGCCCTGGCCAGCGGCACCGGACCCTATGAGGACGTCTATCCCGACGCCGCCATCGGCGGCACCGTGCACAGCCCGCCGAAGGATTACGCCAAGTGGCGGGCGCTGATCCGCACCGTGGTGGCCCACCTGGCGGACCGCTATGGCCGACAGGCCGTGGCCGGCTGGTATTTCGAGGTGTGGAACGAGCCGGACATCCCCTACTGGCACGGCACGCCCGCCCAGTATTTCCAGCTGTACGACGCCACCGTCGCCGCGGTGCGGTCCGTGCTGCCAAAGGCCAAGGTGGGCGGCCCCGCCACCACCGGGCCCGGCGGGGCCAGCGGCGCCCAGTTCCTGAAGGACTTCCTGGACCACGTCGCCACCACGCGGGCGCCGCTGGACTTCATCTCCTTCCACGCCAAGGGTCAGCCGACCATCCAGGACGGGCAGGTCACCATGGGCCTGGCGCAGGAACTGACAGACGTGGACATGGGCTTCGCCCTGATCGCCGGCCACCCGGAATTCCGTTCCCTGCCCATCATCCTGTCGGAGGCCGACCCCGAGGGCTGCGCCGCCTGCTCCATGACGGTCAACCCCGCCAACGCCTATCGCAACGGCGCCCTTTATCCCGCCTATACCGCCGCCGCCTACAAGCGCCTGTTCGAGCTGGCCGACCGGCACGGCGTCAACCTGCTCGCCATGCTGAGCTGGTCGTTCGAGTTCGAGGGCCGGGCCTATTTCGAAGGCTTCCGTGACCTGTCGACCAATGGCGTCGATAAGCCCATCCTGAATTTCTTCCGGATGGCGGCGATGCTGCGCGGCACCCGCGTCGCCACCACCGGCCCCCACTCCCACACAGCGGCCGACATCATCGCCCACGGCGTGCGCGACGCGCCGGACATCGATGCCCTGGCCACCGCCGACGCGCGCGGCGCCGCCGTGATGGTGTGGAACTATCATGACGAAGCGAAGCCGGCCGGCGGTACGCCCGTGGCGCTCACCCTCACTGGCCTGCCCAAAACGCCGGCGCGGGTGCGGCTCAGCCACTACCGCATCGATGACCGCCACTCCAACGCCTATACCGCCTGGCAGGCCATGGGGTCGCCGCAGAACCCGACCCCGGCGCAACTGGCGGAGCTGAAGGGGCAGGCCGGTCTGCAACTCATGGAATCGCCCCGTTGGCTGGCGCCCTCGGGCGGCACCGCCACCCTCACCCTGGATATGCCGCGCCAGTCGGTCTCGCTACTGGCGCTGGATTGGTAACGACGGCCCCGGCCGACCATGAAAACACCTGAGAAAAGAACAAGGAATGGGAAGGAAAAGAATGCGTTATCGTCCCCTGACACGCGCGCTGCTGCTCGGCGCCGCCTTCTTCGCCGCCAGCACCCAGGTGCGCGCGGACCAGCCCACCTCCCCCGCCGTCGGCGAGGCGTGGCAAAAGGCGCAAGGCCTGGTCGCCCGCATGACCCTGGATGAGAAGCTGGGCCAGCTGGTCAACGTGGCGCCCGCCATCCCCCGCCTGGACATCCCCGCCTACAACTGGTGGACGGAATCGCTGCACGGTGCCATCGGCGCCGTCCCCACCACCAACTTCCCGGAGCCCATCGGCCTGGCCGCCACCTTTGACGCGCCGCTGGTGCACGACGTGGCGGGGACCGTCAGCGTGGAGGTGCGCGCCCTGCACACGCTGGGCCGCGCCACCGGCCACCTGGGCCGCATCGGCACCGGGCTGGACACCTGGTCGCCCAACATCAACATCTACCGCGATCCGCGCTGGGGCCGCGGCCAGGAGACCTATGGCGAGGATCCCTATCTGACGGCGCGCCTGGCGGTGGCCTTCGTCGGCGGCATGCAGGGGCCCAACCCCGACCTGCCGGACGTGGTGGCCACACCCAAGCATTTCGCCGTGCACAGCGGCCCGGAATCGACCCGCCATGCCGCCAACGTCTACGTCTCGCCGCACGACCTTGAGGACACCTACCTGCCCGCCTTCCGCGCCGCCATCGTGGAGGCGCGCGCCGGGTCCATCATGTGCGCCTATAACCGCATCGACGGGCAGCCGGCCTGCGCCAGCGACCTTCTGCTGAAGGACCATCTGCGCGGTGCGTGGCACTTCACCGGCTATGTCGTGTCGGACTGCGACGCCGTGAAGGACATCGCCGACAATCATAAATACGCGCCCGACCAGGCCGCCGCGGTGGCCGCCGCCCTGAAGGCCGGGGTGGACAACGAGTGCAACGTCGCCACGCTGTTCGGCGGGGGCGGCGGGCTGGCGGCGCGCTACAAGGAGGCGTACACACGCGGCCTGATCGGCACGGCCGACATCGACCTGGCGCTGGTGCGCCTGTTCTCCGCCCGCTACCGCAACGGCGACCTGCCCGGCCTGGACCGTCCCAAGCAGGACGTGCCCGTCCAGGCCATCGGCACGGCGGAGCACCAGCAGCTGGCGCGCAAGGTGGCCGGTGAAAGCATGGTGCTGCTGAAGAACGACGGCGTGCTGCCCCTGAAGCCCGGCGTCAAGGTGGCGGTGATCGGCCCGCATGGCGATTCCACCCGCGTGCTGCGCGGCAACTATTCCTCCGCCCTGTCGGCCCCGCCCGTGTCGGTGCTGGACGGCCTGCGCCAGGTGATGCCCGGCGCCCGCATCACCCACGTCCCCTTCAATGAGACCGTCATGGACGGTGACCCGGTGCCCACGTCCGCCCTGGTGACGCCCGACGGCAAGCCGGGCGTGCGGGCGCAATATTTCAATGCCAACGGTCCGGTGAAGGCCCCGGCGCCGGACGCGCCCTTCGGCTCCATGCCGCCGCTGGAGGTGACGTCCAAGCCCGTGCTGACGCGGGTCGAGGCTGGCGTAGGCGGCAGCGGCCATGACCAGAAGACGGTGGCGGAGAATTACCGCGTGGTCTGGACGGGCTTCCTGGTGCCGCCCGAATCCGGCACCTATCGCCTGGGCATGACCGGGTTCTCCGGCGGGGAGTTCGAGTTCGACGGCCGCCGCGTGGACCTGGGCACGCCGCTGTGGGGTGACCTGCCCAAGCTGGAAACCGTGACCCTGGAAAAGGGCAAGCGCTATCCCATCCGCGTCGCCACCGACGTGCACAGCATGGGCGGGGTGGAATTCCTGTGGAAGCGGGTAGCACCCGCCGCCGACGGTGACCTAACCGCGGCCGTGGCCGATGCCGACGTCATCGTCGCCGCCGTGGGCCTGAGCGCCGATCTGGAGGGCGAAGAGATGAAGCGCCAGATCGAGGGTTTCGCCGGCGGCGACAAGACCTCCCTCGACCTGCCGTCGGAGCAGCGCCGCCTGTTGCAGGCGGCCAAGGCCACGGGCAAGCCGGTGGTGGTGGTCCTGCTGAACGGCAGCCCGCTGGACCTGTCATGGGCCAAGGACAACGCCGCCGCCATCGTGGAGGCCTGGTACCCCGGTCAGGCGGGGGGCCTGGCCGTCGCCGACGTGCTGTCGGGCAAGACCAACCCGGCCGGCCGCCTGCCGCTGACCTTCTACCGCAGCGTGGCCGACCTGCCGCCCTTCGACGATTACGCCATGACGGGCCGCACCTATCGCTACTTCACCGGCCAGGCGGTCTACCCCTTCGGCTATGGCCTGTCCTACACCCGCTTCGACTACGGCCCCGTGACCGTGGAGCCGACGCACGGCGGCGCCGAGAACGGCGTGCGCGTGACGGCCACGGTGACCAACACCGGCGATCGCGCGGGCGACGAGGTGGCGCAGCTGTACCTGAAGCCGCCCGCGTTCGAGGGGGCGCCGCGCCTGGCGCTGCGTGGCTTCCAGCGCCTGTCCCTGGCGCCGGGCGAAAGCCGCACGGTATCGTTCGAGCTGTCGCCCCGCGACCTCAGCTTCGTCACCCGCGACGGCGACCGCCAGGTCATGGCCGGCACCTACCAGGTCAGCGTCGGTTCCGGCCAGCCGGACAGCGGCGTGCCCGTGAAGCAGGGGCAGTTCGCCACCACGGCGGCGCTGTCCATCGAGCGGTAAGCCCCAAGCCCCAAGTCCCAAGTCCGCGCGCGGCCCAGTCTACGCCTTGCCAGGCTATGCCTTGAAAGACTGGGCCGTGTCGCGCAGCGCCTCGGTGATCAGCAGGCGCATGGCGTCGCGCGCCGCCTCGGCATCGCGGGCGGCGACGGCGTTCAGGACGTAGCGGTGCAGGGGGATGGGGTCGCGCAGCACCACCCCCTCGCGCAGCTTGTGGATGGTGCTCCACCGCACCGCCGCCCCGATGCTGACGGCCAGCGACCCGATGAGCGGATTGCCGCTGGCCTCGAGCAGGGTATCGTGGAAGTCGGCGTCGGCGGTCTGTCCCTTTTCCGCCGCCAGCGTGTGGCGATCCATGATGTCCAGCGCCGCCGTCATGCGGGCCAGCTGTTCCTCGGTGCGCCGCTCCGCCGCCAAGGCGGCTATGCCCGGTTCCACGATCATGCGCAGTTCGAACAGGCTGTAGATGAAGTCCTTGCTGGGCTCGGCCGCGAAATGCCAGGCCAGGACATCGGGATCCAGCAGGTTCCAGCGCGACCGGGCGCAGACCTGGGTGCCGCTTTTGGGCCGGCTCTCCACCAGCCCCTTGGCCGCCAGGATGCGCAACGCCTCGCGATAGGCGGAGCGGGAGACCTTGAATCGCCCGGCGTTGACGATCTCATTCTCCAGGACATCGCCCGGCCGGTAGCGGCCGGTGACGATGTCGGTGCCCAGCTTTCGGGCCAGGGAGCCGTGCAGCCGACCCATCGGGGAACCCCGGCCCAGACGAGTCAGCCCGGCGATCAATTCATCCATACGACAATCCGCCGGCGCTGACGTCCACAGGGCGGCCCCGCGATGGGCCACCGCCAGCACCGTTGTAACATTCGCGGCGGCAACGGCACCAGTCATCGCCGCCGCGGCATCCGTCGACGGACCATCTTGGGTGGGGTCTTTTACCGGGGATCGTAGCCCGGCTTCTTATAAAGGATCGCGGGCTTGTCCACGATGTCGGGCTTGTAGACCGTCTCCACCCAATCCGCGGGATCGACGTCCTCGATGCTGATGGAAACCGATGCCTCGCTGCTGCCCATGTGGGTCATGAGGGTCCGGGTCAGTTCCTCGGCCAGCTTGGCCTTCTGCGTTTCACTGCGGCCGGCGTACATCTTCACGATGATGTGGGGCATGGGTCAGGCGGCTCCGTACAGGTCGGGGTCCATCAGGCGGTCGGCCCTTAGGCGGCCGCTGAACAGGCGTGTGACAGGCCGGCCACTTTAGCAGAGGCCGGGCGCATTCAGGGGGCGCGATCACGCATGGTCTATGAGATGGCCTCAGGCCTGCGGCGGCGTTTCGGGCGACCGGGGCATTTCCCCTTCTGGTTGCTGCACCCGCGAAAAACGCCGGAGTCCCCATGCCGCGCCGCCGTTGTGGGCCGCGCGTCATTGGCTGAGACCGCTCTCACCGGCCCGTTGCCGCCGGAAATGTTGGTACAAATGACACACTCACCCTCTCAAAATCGCAATGTTCAGATTTTTGTCGCCCCTACCCGCACCCTGTGGTAGCGTTACCATTGCATAGGGTTGGGGGCTTTCCACGACAGTGGCGGCTTAGAATTACTCTAGCGAACGGGAGGATGAACGCTGGCCGGCAAATCATGCCGCTTCGCCGCCAGCCATAAGCTACACACGGGATTTTGCATATAAATATGATAGCGCTAACAGCTGCTGTTGGTGCTTCCGTTTTTCTGCGCCCCGTGCCCGGTACCACAAACAAAATCAGTGCCTTCAAAACTAGGGAGGGAAAATATGGTGAGTTTCCAAAGAAAAAAGGGAGCGTCCAAGTCACCGGCAGCGAATTTCCGCACGGCCGTTCTGGCCGGTGTTTCGCTGATGACCATCGCGGGCCTGGCAACGCCGGCATTTGCGCAAACGACTCAGCCCAGCCCCGGCACAGGAACAGGCAAGGGCGGCGCCAATTCCGATACGATGGAAGATATCATCGTCACCGGCATCATCGGGTCTCTGCAACGTAACCTTGACATCAAGCGCGAGGCGGACGGCATCGTCGATGCCATTTCGGCCGAGGACATCGGTAAGTTCCCCGATTCCAACGTCGCGGCCTCGATGCAGCGCATTCCCGGCGTGTCCATCAGCCGCGGCACCAGCAGCATGGGCGGCGTGCCCACCTCCACCGGTGACGCCACCGCCATCACCGTCCGCGGCTTCGGTCCCAGCTTCAACGAAACATTGTTCGACGGCCGTGTGTCCGCCTCGGCCGCCAGTTCCGGCCGCGGTTTCGACTTCAGCTCCGTCAGCTCCGATTTCGTCGGGCAGATCGACGTCCTGAAGTCGCCGGACGCGTCCCTGTCGGCCGGCGCCATCGGCGCCACCGTCAACATCAAGTTCCCCAAGCCGCTGGAGCATTCGGGTTTCCGGGCGGCGGGTTCCGTCTCGGGCTCCTACGCCTCTGACGCGGATGGCGCTTCACCCAACGGCGCTTTCCTGGTCAGCGACACCTTCGCCCACGACACCTTCGGCATCCTGCTGGCCGCTGGCTTCAACGAGACCCAGACCCTGGGCAACCACGTGAACAGCCAGGGCTGGATCGGTACCACCAGCGACAAGTTCGGCAGCCTGGCGTCCGGCACGCCGTCCGGCGTTCCAGCCTGGTTCATCCAGGACTACGGCCTGTACCAGGAACACAGCGACACCATCCGCAAGTCCGGCCGCCTGGCGTTGCAGTGGCAGCCGTCCGACCAGCTTGAAATCACGCTGAACGACGACTTCCAGCGTGAGGACGCCCACCAGAACCAATACGGCTACAGCATCTGGTTCAACTCGGGCGCCCTGCAGAATGTGAAGCTGAACAGTAACGGGTCGGTGACCGACTTCGTTCAGCCCAACACGCCGACCGATTTCCAGGCCCAGTACAACAGCCAGGTCCTGCAGAACAACCTGTACGGCCTGAACGTCAAGTGGACGCCGACCAACAACTGGAAGATCACGGTCGACGCCGCCCGGTCGGAATCCTGGCAGAACCCGGGCGATCAGCTGACCAGCCTGGACGCCGACGTGGGTTACGGCTCCTGCGCCAGCGGCACCTGCATCAACACCAACAATGTGGGCATCACCGGCGTCGCGGCCGGCGCCCTGCCCTACCCCACCGTCTACGGGCCGAACGGCGACGCGTCGCACTTCACCAACGGCTTCATCGGCTCGCACGTCTTCCCGATGAGCTCGACCCGCAACTACAACGTCATCGACCAGGGCAAGGCCGAGGCTGAATGGAAGAGTGGCGACACCACCATCCGCTTCGGCATGCAGTACATCGATAACAAGGAAGACCTGAGCAGCTACGACACCTTCACCAACAGCGATTGGCAGGCGTACAGCGGCTACGGTCCGGCATCGGGCTCGCCCACGGGCGTGGCGCTGCCGCAGGATTGGTTCACCAAGACCTTCAGCACGTCCAACTTCATCCCGGGCTTCGCCAACAACGGCAACCTGCCGCCGCAGATCCTGATGGCCAACCCGGGCCAGATCCTGAACTACCTGCAGTCGCTGGGCAATCCGCAGACGAAGAACATTCCGGGCTTCAACTACGGCTGTTGCACCCCGCCCTTCGACGGCACCTACCGCCTGATCCTGTCCCCGGGTTCCAAGCGCGACATCGAGGAAGAGACCTTCGCCCCCTATGTCGCGGCGACCTTCAAGACCCAGGTGGCGGATATGCCGCTGAAGGTCAACGTGGGCGCCCGCGAGGAAATCACCCACGTGACGTCTTCCGGCCTGGGCCAGACGCCGACCGCCTTCACCGTGACGCCGGGCGACAAGACCGCGTTCACCGTGGCCTACGGTCCCGTCACCACCGTCTCGGGCACCAACAACTACCAGTTCCTGCTGCCCAACCTGGACTTGACCTTGGGCGTCACGGACGACCTGCAGGTGCGCTTCAACGCGTCGCGCACCCTGACCCGTCCGCCGCTCAACAACATGACCCCAGTCTACAGCATCAGCACCCAGCGCGTCGGCACGGTGTCGGCGTCGGGCGGCAATCCGCAGCTGATGCCCTACCTGTCCGACAACGTGGACATCGGCGCCGAGTACTACTACCAGCGCAACTCCTACGTCGCGATCGACGGCTTCATGAAGAGCGTCACGAACTTCGTGGTCGGCGGCACGTCGCAGAAGAGCTTCGCCGGCGTTCTCGACCCGACCACGGGCAAGGACGTCCAGTACGCGTACAGCACCTACCTCAACGGACCGTCGGCCCAGGTCTATGGTCTGGAAATGTCCATCCAGCACGTGTTCGATGACACCGGCTTCGGCTTCCAGGCCAACGCCACCGTCGTCGGCACCGACAAGCCCTATGATCCGAACAACCTGTCGGTCAGCGGCTTCGCGGTCACGGGTCTGGCCAACTCCGCCAACTTCGTCGGCTTCTACGACAAGTACGGGTTCCAGGCGCGTATCGCCGTCAACTGGCGCGATGAGTACCTGGACCACTTCGGCCAGGCGCAGGGCGGTTCCATCTACGGGTCCGAGCCGACCTTCGTCGATCCGGCCTGGGAAGTGGACTTCAGCACCAGCTACGACGTGAACGAGTATGTGAGCGTCTACTTCGAAGCCTTGAACCTGACCAACGAGACCTACTCGACCCATGGCCGGTACAAGGAGCAGCTGCTGGACGCCGTCGCCTACGGGCAGCGGTACACCGTCGGCGCGCACTTCAAGTACTAAGGTTTGTTTGTGAGCGTACCTTCCTCCTAAACTCCTGGGGGGCCGCCGTGGCACGTGGCGGCCCCCTTTTTCCCTCTGAAGGAGCGGGAGAAAGGCCTTACACTGGACCGATACCGGATGCCGCACGTCCCCGCCAGGGAGGGGGGCCGGCGTCCCCGAAAACCAGGATGCCTTCATGGATCGTCCCATCCAGCATATCGTCGTCGTCGGCGGCGGTACCGCCGGCTGGCTGACCGCGGGCGTCATCGCCGCCCGGCACAAGGCGCGCATGGCCTCGGGTTTCAAGGTCACCTTGGTGGAATCCCCCAACGTCGCCATCATCGGCGTGGGCGAGGGCACCTGGCCCACCATGCGCACCACGCTGGAAAAGATGGGCGTGTCGGAGACGGAGTTCTTCCGCCACTGCGACACTGCTTTCAAGCAGGGCGGCAAGTTCGTGGGCTGGACCACCGGCGCCCCGGATGACGCCTATTACCATCCGCTGATGCTGCCGCACGGCTGGTCCCAGGTGAACCTGGTGCCCCATTGGCTGCAGGATGGGCGCGGCCGCACCTTCTCCGCCGCCGTCTGCCCGCAGGAAGCCATTTGCGAGGAAGGCCTGGCGCCCAAGACCATCGCCACCCCCGAATACCGGGGCCTGGCCAACTACGCCTATCACCTGGACGCCGGCAAGTTCGCCAGCTTCATGCAGAAGCACTGCACGGAAAAGCTGGGCGTCCACCATGTCCTGGCCGACGTCACCCAGGTGAAGCAGGATGAAAGCGGCGACATCACCAGCCTGGTGACCGAGCAGGCGGGTGAGATCACCGGCGACATGTTCGTGGACTGCACCGGTTTCCGTGCCCTGCTCATCGAAAAGACCTTGGGGGTGGGCTTCAAGGACTGCCGCGACGTGCTGTTCTGCGACACGGCGCTGGCCGTGCAGGTTCCGCACGAGAGCGACGACGCCCCCCTGGCGTCGCAGACCATCGCCACCGCGCAGTCATCCGGCTGGATCTGGGACATCGCCCTGCCCACCCGGCGCGGCCTGGGCTACGTCTATTCCAGCAACCACATCGATGAGGAGGCGGCGCGGGCCGAGCTGGCGCGCTACGCCGGCACCCAGGCCGAGGCGCGCAAGATCCCCATCCGCTCCGGCCATCGCGAGATGTTCTGGAAAAACAACTGCGTGGCCGTGGGCCTGGCGGCGGGTTTCCTGGAACCGCTGGAAGCTTCCGCCATCATGCTGATCGAGCTGTCGGCCAAGATCATCGCCGACCAGCTGCCGGCCCGCCGCAGCGTCATGGATGTGGTCGCCCGCCGCTTCAACGAGGTGACGCACTACCGCTGGGGCCGCATCATTGATTTCCTGAAGCTGCACTACGTCCTGACCCAGCGGACGGACACGGCGTTCTGGCGCGACAACATCGACCCCGCCTCGACACCGGCACGGCTGCAGGATCTGCTGCGCCTGTGGAAATACCGCGCGCCCTGGTTCCTGGATGAGTTCGACCGGCTGGAGGAAGTGTTCCCCGCCGCCAGCTACCAATACGTGCTGTATGGCATGGGCTTCCGCACCGAGGTGGACCCCGTCGAAAACAGCGCCGACGCCCTCCTGGCCAGCCGCATCATGGAGGAGAACGCGGCCATGGCCCAGAAGATGAGGGCGAACCTGCCCAAGAACCGCGACCTGGTGCGCAAGATCCGCGACCACGGCATGCAATCGATCTGAGCCCGGATGGGACCCATGACCAATATCGCCATCGTGAACGCCCACGCCCACCGCGACCTGCAGGTGAAGGCTAAGGCCAACCCCGCCTTCGACGCCAAGCATTTCGTCACCGTCATTGTGGCCGAGTTCCCCCTGCTGGCCGTCCAGTGCCCCATCCTGCTGTCCAAGGACGCGGAAACCGGCGCCTTCGTCTGTGGCGCCGTGCTGGGTTTCGCCCAGAATGAAAACCTGTTCCTGACCCCGGACGGCTGGCAGGGCTACCGCCCCCTGACCCTGCAGCGCGGCCCCTTCTACACGGTGGGGGAGGATCTGGCCATCGACCTGGACGACGCCCGGGTTGGCACCGACGCCGGCGAGCCGCTGTTCGCGCCGAACGGGGAAATGACCCCCTATCTGCGGGGCATCATCAACGCCATGCAGGAATTACGGCCAGGGCTGGAGCGCACCAAGCGCTTCATCGAGACGCTGATGAACCTGAAGCTGATCGAGCCCATCGACATCAGCCTCAGCTTCGACGACGGCAGCCGGCATGAGCTGGCCAACCTGTACACCATCGATCGCGAGGCCCTGCGCGCCCTGCCCGACGCCGCTGTGCTGGACCTGTTCCGCCGCGGCTATATGCAGCTGATCTACCTGATGATCGCGTCGCTGAAGCACGTGCCCCTGATGGCGGAGCGCAAGAACAAGCAGCTCAGCTCCGGCCCGGCTCCGGCCTGGGGCTGACGGCGGCGTACCCCATGACGACCGAAGTCGCCGACCGCGACGGCCGCACCATCACCTCGCCGGGGCAGTTCCTGGGTGAGGTGGTGGCGGCGGGCCAGCCCCTGATCCTGCGCGGCCTGGTGGCGCATTGGCCGGTGGTGGCGAAGGCCACGCCCGCCGCCCTGCGCGACTATCTCAGCGGCTTCGGACCCGGCACCGTCATGGAGACCTTCGTCGGCCCGCCGGAGATCCGGGGCAAGTATTTCTATGGCGCGGACCTCAAGGGCAACAATTTCGAGCGCCGCACCCTGCGCCTGGGTGAGGCGCTGGACCAGATGGTGAGGACCCTGGATGACCCAGCCTCCCCCACCCTCTACGCCGGGTCGCTGACCCTGGACGAGCATCTGCCGGGCTTCGCGGCGGAGAATGCCATGCCCCTGCTGCCGCCCGGTGTGGCGGGACGCATCTGGCTGGGCCACGCCTCCACCGTCGCCACCCATTACGACGCGTTCGAGAACCTGGCTTGCGTGGTGGCCGGCCAACGGCGTTTCACGTTGTACCCACCGGCGGCCGTAGGCGACCTTTACGTCGGCCCCATCGACAACACCCTGTCGGGCCAGCCCATCAGCCTGGCCGCATCCGACCCTGACAACCCCGCCTATCCGCGCTTCCAGGCAGTCCGCGACCAAGCGCTGGTGGCGGATCTCGAGCCTGGCGACGCCCTGTTCCTGCCCAAGCTGTGGTGGCACCAGGTGGAGGCGACCGCCCCCTTCAACGGCCTGGTCAACTATTGGTGGGACGCCTTCGCCACCGGCCCGGACGCCCCCTTCACCAGCCTGCTTCTGGCCATGATCACGATGGCGGAGCGGCCGGCGGCCGAGCGCCAAGCCTGGCGCGCTTTCTTCGATCACTACGTCTTTCGCCCCGAGGGCCACCCCCTGGCCCACCTGCCAGCGGAGCAGCACGGCGTGCTGGGACCCCTGAAGGCAGGCAACTACGGCCGCATCCGTGCGCGGGTGATGCAATTGCTGCGCGGGGGATAGCCCTTATTCGCCTCGGTCGCCGGACGGTCCCCGCCGGCGCCGATCAATACCCATCATGTCAATGCCCATCATGATTGGGCGGCGCAGTACCGGTCGATGAAGGCCTGATGATGGGGCATGGTCTGGACCACCCGGCCGATCACGTCGTGGATGTTGGCCAGGGCGCCGCGCATCTTCTCCGGATCCAGCAGGTCGGTCAGCGGGTCATAGCGGCGCGGGACCAGGCCCTGGCCGGTGAAGACGTAAAGCCAGCTTTGCTCAGGAAACAGCTCGGTATCCTCGCGCTGGATACGGCCATGGCTCTGGAACAGCTCGATCTTGGACTTCAGGCTGTCCGGCCACTCGATGCCGGCGCAATGGCGCCAGAAGTCCGTATCCCGCCGTTCGTTGGTGGCGTAGTGCAGCACCAGGAAGTCGCGGATGCGCTCATACTCGAACGCCACCATCCTGTTGTAGCGGGCAATGTCCGCAGGCTCGCACCGCCGGTCGGGCAGCATCTGGATGAACAGGGCCAAGCCCCGGTGCACCATGTGAATGCTGGTGGACTCCAGGGGTTCGAGAAAGCCGCTGGCCAGGCCCAGGGACAGGCAGTTGCGCTTCCAGGTTTCACGGCGGCGGCCGGTGACGAAGCGCAGGATGCGGGGGTCGGCCAGGGGCTTGCCCACCAGGTTGGCCAGTAGCGTCTCCCGCGCCGCCTCATCGTCCAGGAAATCGCGGGCGTAGACCACGCCGTTGCCTTCACGGTGCTGCAGCGGAATGCGCCATTGCCAGCCGGCCTCCCGCGCCGTCGCCAGCGTGTAGGAGGGCGGCGCGCCCGCCCGCTCGCTGGGTACGGCGACGGCACTGTCGCACGGCAGGTAGCTTTGCCAGTTCTCATAGCCGGCCTGCAGCGCCTCCTCGATCAGCAGGCCACGGAAGCCGCTGCAGTCAATGAAGAAATCACCTTCGACCCGGCGGCCATCCTCCAGCCTCAGGGCGTCGATGAAGCCATCTTCGGGCCGCAGGTCGACCTTCACCACCTTCCCCTCCACCCGGGTGACGCCCCGCGCCTCGGAATAGGTGCGCAGATATCGGGCGAACAGGGCGGCATCGAAATGCAGGGCGTAGGTGATGCCCTCCAGCGGCGATCCCGGCGCCTTCACGGGGCGCATGAAGCGATTGTGCGCGGCCGCCTGGGCCTGCAGCGAATATTCCTCCAGCGGGGCGGCGGCACCGGCCAGCCGCTGCCGCATCCAGTAGGCGGGGAAGCCTATCCCCTCCATCTCGAAGCCGGTGTGGCCGAAGGGATGGAAATAGGAATGGCCCAGGCGGGTCCAGTCCTGGAAGCGGATGCCCAGCTTGAAGGTGGCGTTGGTCTGGCGGATGAGGTCGTCCTCATCGATGCCCAGCACGCGGATGAAGTTCATGATGGGTGGGATGGTGGCCTCACCCACGCCCACGGTGCCGATCTGTTCGGATTCCACCAGCTGGATATCGCACTTCAGATTGCGCAGGAACCTGGCCAAACTGGCGGCCGCCATCCATCCGGCGGTCCCACCGCCGACGATGACGATGCGGCGCAAGGGGGCGTTGGTAGCGGTATCATCCGAAGGTTGGTGCGAAGTATGCGGCGCGGCCATGCGTTGGGTCCCGGCGATGTCTCTCCCTGTTCCCCCTTTCTATCGTGGCGCGACACGGGGCGTCACAACTTTTTGTGGCGCACCCCATAAATCGCCGAAAGACTTGAAGCCGGCGGGCTTAGTCGCCAAATTGGCGGCCATGCGCTGGTTGCTCGCCCTTCTGCTGCTGTTCACGGCGGTGTTCGACGGCCCGTCCCTGACCGAGATGGCGGGCGGCGCGCCGACGTGCGGCATCGTCCAGGAGCATGTGGCCGTGGACGGGGCGCCCGACCCCACCGATGGCCTGCGCCACAGCGCCGTGCATTTCCACGCCGGCCAGGGCCCCTGCGGCCATGTCCATGTGGCCGACGCCGTCGGGCCCACGTTTATGCCGGGGCCTAGCGTCACGGTGCGCCTGGCGGCCCTTCCGCCGCTGGACCAGCCCTATACCACCCGCGCCCTGGCCCCGCCGGACCGCCCCCCGGCCGCCTGATCGATCCCCCGCGCGCTTTCGCGTCCTAGCGCCGCCCCCAGGGGCGGCCCGATCGATCCTGCTTGTCCGGAGCCTTTATGCGCATCCCGATCCTCGGGCTGGCCACGGCGCTTGCCGTGGGCCTGGCCATCCCCCTATGGCCCGCCTGGGCCACACCCCCAAACGATACCTCCCTCACCGCCCTGATCGCCCAGGCGCTGGCCACAAACCCGCGCCTGAAGGCTGCCGAGGCCCGCGCGGCCGCCGCCCAGGGCGACGTGATGCAGGCCGGCGTCCTGCCCAATCCGCAGTTCTCGCTGCAAACGGAAAACCTGGCCGGGTCCGGCCCCTATCGTGGCACCCGCGCCATGGAAACCACCATAGGCCTGAACCAGCTGGTGGAGCTGGGCGGCAAGCGCGGCAGCCGCCGGGCGGTGGCCACGGCGGCCGAGAGCCGCGCCCGCCTGGACGCCGACATCGTGCGCCTGGACCTGGTTCGTGACGTGCGCGTGGCCCATGCCGCCCTGTTGGCCGCCACGGCTCGCCGCGCCATCGTGGAGGAACAGCGCGGCCTGGCGGCGGAAACCGCCCGCGCGGTCGCGGCCCGGGTGCGGTCCGGCCACGACAGCGCCATCCAGGAGGACCGCGCCGCCACCGACCTGCGCCAGGCGGAGATCGAGGCGGCCCGCGCCGTGCGGGACGAGACCGCCGCCCGCCGCAGCCTGGCACTACTGGTGGGCGGCCCGGTGCCGCCGCTGGATCCGGCCGCCTTGCGCGACTTGGGCGCCGCGTTGCCCGTCGCTGCCGGCGGGACCACCCCCGACGTGGCCCGCTGGCGGGCGGAGGTGGGCCGCACCCGCGCCGCCATCGCCGTGGAGCAGGCACGGGCCGTGCCTGATGTGACCGTGGGCGCCGGCGTGCGCCGCTTCAACGATGGGCGCGACACCGCCCTGGTGCTGGGCGTCACGATCCCCATCCCGGCCTTCGACACAAACCGGGGCGGAATCCATCGCGCCTATCAGGAGAGCACCGAGGCGGAGATGGAATTGGACCGCGCCACCCGTGACCAGGACACCGCCCTGGCCATCGCGCGGGACCGCGTGGCGGTGGCCAGGGCCGAGGCCGAGACCCTGGCAGGGCAGGTCGTCCCCGGGGCGGAGCAGGCCGCCGCCGCGACCCGAGAAGGCTACCGCCAGGGCAAGTTCCCCTACCTGGATGTGCTGGACGCCCAGCGCACCCTGCTGGCCGCCCGCCTGACCCTGGTCGCCGCCTACCAGGACTATCACCAGAGCCGTGCCGACCTGGACCGGCTGACCGGCGCCGAGGAGGCCCAGCCATGATCCGTATCTCCACGCAGACCCTGGCACGCCTGGGCGCCGGTGCGCTGGCCCTGGGCGGGCTGGCCATCTGGATCGCCACCGGCGAGGCGCCCAAAGGTCAGGAACCCGCCGCCCATGAGGCGCATGACGACGGGCTGGTGCGCCTGACGGCGGAGCAAGCCAAGGCCGCCGGCATCACCACCGCCATCGCCGGCCCCGGCCGCCTGGTCCGCCAGGTGCGCGTCACCGCCACGGTGACGGCCGACCAGGACCACATCGTCCATATCGCCCCCCGCATCGCCGGTGTGGTGGCGGAGGCGCGCAAGAAGCTGGGCGACGCCGTCGCGGCCGGCGAAGTGCTGGCCCTGATCGACAGTACGGAGGTCGCGGACGCCCGCGCCGAGTATCTGGCGGCACGGGAAAACGAAGAGCTGGCCCGCACCACGGCGGCGCGGGAGGAGGCGCTGTGGCGCCAGCGCATCTCGCCCGAGCGCGATTACCTCCAGGCCAAGGCGGCGGCGGCGGAAGCCGGCATCCGCACCGGCCGCGCCCGCCACAGCCTGCAAGCCTTGGGGCTGGATGAAACCAGCGTGAGGTCCAAGAGTGCCAATCTGCAGAGGCTGGACCTGCGCAGCCCCATCGCCGGGCACGTCATCGCCCGGGGCGCCACCCGGGGCGACCGCCTGGCGGCCGACGCCGACGCCTATGTCGTGGCCGACCTGGCCAGCCTGTCCCTGACCTTCCCCGTCTATGCCCGCGACCTGCCCTTCGTGGCGGTGGGCAAGGAACTGGGTGTCAGCGGCGCGGACGGCCGCACGGCCACCGCCCGCGTCACCCATGTCGGTCCCGTGCTGGATCCGGCCACCGGCGCCGCCCCCGTGGTGGCGACCCTGGAAAATCCGGACGGGTCCTGGCGGCCCGGCGATTTCGCCACCGGCACCCTGGCGGCGGACGCGCAAGCGGCCGCCCTGCTGGTGCCGGAGGACGCGGTGGTGACGCTGGAGGGCCGGACCCAGGTGTTCGTGCCCGTCCCCGGCGGCTATGAGCGGCGCCCTGTCACCCTGGGCCGGGGCGATGGCACCCGCGTGGAAGTGCTGGCCGGCCTTAAGCCCGGCGACAGCGTCGCCGCCGGCAACGCCTTCATCCTAAAGGCGGAAGCTGGCAAGGGCGACGCCGGCCACGACGAGTGAGCCCAGCGGCATGCATGCCGCTGTAGGACGCGACTGCGTCCGCCGCAGCATTCCGGGAAACGCAGTGGACCGGAATGCGAGGAAAGCCAAGTCGCCGGATGGCGACGCCCGGCGCCTGAGGGGGCGGCTGACCGGCCACGGTCGGACGCCGCACGTATAAAGGATTATCCATGCTTGAGTACATCCTCACCCTGTCCGTGCGCCACCGCTGGATGGTGGTGGCGCTGGCCCTGCTGGCAATGGCCGTGGGCGGCTGGACGGCCCTGCGCTTGCCCATCGACGCCGTGCCCGACATCACCAACAAGCAGGTGCAGATCAACACCACCGCCCCGGCCCTGTCGCCGGTGGAGGTGGAGAAGCAGGTGACCTTCCCCATCGAGACGGCGCTGGCGGGCATCCCAGGGTTGGAGGGCACCCGCTCGCTGTCGCGCAACGGCTTCTCCCAGGTCACCGCCCTGTTCGCCGAGAACGTGGACATCTACTTCGCCCGCCAGCAGGTCGGGGAACGACTGGGCGAGGCCAAGGCGGCCCTGCCCGAGGGGGCGGAACCCCATATGGGGGCGCTGTCCACGGGCCTGGGCGAGGTCGCCATGTGGACCGTGTCCCTGACCCCCTTTGATTCCGCCAAGATCAAGCCGGGCGCCGCCGGCTGGCAGGCGGACGGCAGCTACCGCACGCCGGAGGGTGAGGTGCTGGCCACGGAGGCGCAACGGGCGACCTACCTGCGCACCGTGCAGGACTGGATCATCCGCCCGCAGGTGAAGGGCGTGCCCGGCATCGCCGGGGTGGACGCCATCGGCGGGTACGTGAAGCAGTACCAGGTGGCGCCGGATCCGCAGCGGCTGGCCGCCCGGGGCCTGACCCTGACGGATGTCGCACAGGCGCTGGAGCGCAACAACACCAGCGCCGGCGCGGGCTATCTGGAACGGCGGGGGGAGGCCTACGTGGTGCGGGCTGATGGCCGCCTGCGCGATACGGAGGACATCGCCGCCGTGCCCATCGCGACCCGTGACGGAACCCCCGTCCTGCTGCGCGACGTGGCCGCCGTGACCCTGGGCCATGAACTGCGCAGCGGCAGCGCCAGCGAAAATGGCCGTGAGGTGGTGGTGGGCACCGCCCTGATGCGAGTGGGGGGCAACAGCCGCACGGCGGCCGCGGCCGTGACGGCCAAGCTGGCCGACGTCGCCCGCACCCTGCCCCCCGACATCAAGGCGGAGGTGGTGCTGAACCGCACCAAGCTGGTGGATGCCACCATCCACACCGTGGGCAAGAACCTGGCGGAGGGCGCCCTGCTGGTGATCGTGGTGCTGTTCGCCCTGCTGGGTAATGTCCGCGCCGCCTTGATCACCGCCGCCATCATCCCCGTGACCATGCTGCTGACGGCCATGGGCATGGTGGAGGCCGGCATCAGCGCCAACCTGATGAGCCTGGGCGCGCTGGACTTCGGCCTGATCGTCGACGGCGCCGTCATCATCGCGGAGAATTGCCTGCGCCGCCTGGGCCACCGCCAGCAGGCCCTGGGCCGCCCCCTGGCGACACCGGAGCGGCTGGCGGAGGTGGTGGCCGCCTCGACGGAAATGATCCGCCCGTCCGTATACGGCCAGGCCATCATCATCCTGGTCTATGTGCCGCTGCTGACCTTCACCGGGGTGGAGGGCAAGATGTTCCAGCCCATGGCCCTGACGGTCATCACCGCCCTCGTGGCCGCCTTCGTCCTGTCCCTGACCCTGGTGCCGGCGCTGATCGCCCTGGTCATCACGGGGCCGGTCAATGAGAAGGAGAACCGCGTGGTGGCGCAGGCCAAGGGCTGGTACGCGCCCATCCTGGAAAGGGCCTTGGCGGCACCCTCGCCCTGGATCTTCGGTGCCGCCTGCCTGTTCCTGGCCAGCGTGGGCCTGTTCACCCGCATGGGGCAGGAATTCATCCCCACGCTGGATGAGCAGGACATCGCCGTGCAGGCGGTGCGCATCCCCAGCACCTCGCTGTCCCAATCCACCGCCATGCAAAGGGAGGTGGAGCAGGCGGTGGGCGCGATGCCGGAGGTGGCCTTCGTCTTTTCCAAGACGGGCACGGCGGAGATGGCGGCGGACCCCATGCCGCCCAACGCGTCCGACACCTTCATCATCCTGAAGCCGCGCGCGCAATGGCCCGACCCGGCCTTGCCCAAGGCCGCGCTGGTGGCCCGCGTCGAGGCGGCGTTGGGCCAATTGCCCGGCAACGCCTATGAGTTCACGCAGCCCATCCAGATGCGCTTCAACGAGCTGATCTCCGGCGTGCGCAGCGACGTGGCGGTGAAGCTGTACGGCGATGACTTCGAGGCCCTGCAGGCCTCGGCCAACCGCATCGCCGGCGTGCTGCAGGGCATCGCCGGCGCGGCCGACGTGCGGGTGGACCAGGCGGCAGGCCTGCCCACCCTGGACATCCGTATCGACCGCCAGACCGCCGCCCGCTTCGGCCTCAGTGCCCAGGACGTGCAGGACGTCGTGGCCATGGCCGTGGGCGGGCGGGCCGCCGGCCAGGTGTTCGAGGGCGACCGCCGCTTCGACGTCACCGTGCGGTTGGCCGACCCCTTGCGCAACGACCTGGACACCTTGCGCGCCCTGCCGGTGCCCTTGCCCGGCCAGGGCAAGGAGGGCCCGCGCTTCGTGCCGCTGGGCACCATCGCCAGCTTCACCTTGGCGGAAGGGCCCAACCAGATCGGGCGGGAGGACGGCAAGCGGCGCATTGTCATCCAGGCCAATGTGCGCGGCCGGGATATCGGCAGCTTCGTTACCGAGGCGCAGGCGCGGCTGGCCACGGTGTCTCTGCCGCCCGGCTATTGGGTGGCATGGGGTGGGCAGTTCGAGAATCTGGCGGCGGCGCGCGACCGGCTGGCGGTGGTGGTGCCGGCCTGCTTCGCCGCCATCTTCCTGCTGCTTTACGGCGCCTTGGGCTCGGCCCGAGACGCCGGGCTGGTGTTCAGCGGCGTGCCGCTGGCCCTGACCGGCGGCATCGCGGCCCTGTGGCTGCGCGGCATGCCCTTCTCCATCTCCGCCGCCGTGGGCTTCATCGCCCTGTCCGGCATCGCGGTGCTGAACGGCCTGGTCATGGTGTCCTTCATCCGCCAGGCCATCGCCGATGGCGACGATCCCCTGGCCGCCATCCGCGACGGAGCGCTGACCCGCCTGCGGCCGGTGCTGATGACGGCGCTGGTGGCCTCGCTGGGGTTCGTGCCCATGGCCCTGGCCACCGGCCCGGGGGCGGAGGTGCAGCGGCCGCTGGCCACGGTCGTCATCGGCGGCCTGATCAGCGCCACGGCGCTGACCCTGGTCGTCCTGCCCGCCCTCTACCGCCGCTTCGCCGTGCCCCGTGAGCTGGGAACGGTGACGGCGGTCCCGACGCCGGCGGAGTAAGGGAACCCGGCGTCCCCTCCGGCGGTTTCCTGGGGTCTAACGCCGCAGGAGATCGCCGGATGGCGCCGCGTTCGTTCTGGAAGGGCTATCTCAAGCTGTCCCTGGTCACCTGCCAGGTGGCCATGACGCCGGCCACGTCGGAGAACGAGAAGGTCCGCTTCCACACCCTGAACCGCGAGACGGGCAACCGGGTGATCAGCCATTATGTCGACGCCGTCACCGGCAAGCCGGTGGACGAGGACGATGAGGCCAAGGGCTACCCCAGGGGCGAGGATGATTACCTGATTCTGGAGGATGACGAACTGGACGCGGTGGCGCTGGAAAGCACCCGCACCATCGACATCGAGATGTTCGTGCCGCGCGACAGCATCGAATGGATTTGGTACGACACCCCCCACTACCTGACGCCCAGCGATCCGGTGGGGGAGGAGGCGTTCTCCGTCATCCGCGAGGCCATGGCCGCCACCGGCAAGGTCGGCATCTCCCGTCTGGTGATGTACCGGCGGGAACGGGCCGTGATGCTGGAGCCGCAAGGCAAGGGCATCATCGTGTGGACCCTGCGCTACGGCGATGAGGTGCGCGACGCGGAAGCCTACTTCGGCGGCATCCGCGAGGAGAAGCCCGAGCCCAAGCTCATGTCCCTGGTCAAGACCCTGATCGAGGAGCGCACGCGGCCATGGAACCCTTCGCTGGTGGGCGACCCCGTGCAGGACCGCCTGCTGGACCTGATCGCCGCCAAGAAGAAGGGCCGCAAGCGCCCCGCCAAGGCCAAGGCGCCCGAGACCGACACGCCCAGCAACGTCATCAACATCATGGACGCGCTGAAGAAAAGCCTGGCCGCCGAGGGCAAGGGCGCGCCCAAGCGACGGTAGGCCCGTCCGCTCAGGCGTACGGCACGGCCTGGAATTCGGGCAATGCCTCGGCCCGGTCGGACAAGCAGACCAGGCCGGGATGCTTGGCCGGGTCGATCAGGCCCGGGGCCATGTTCTGGGCGAAATACCAGGCGACGGCGGTGGTGATGTCGGCCTGGTTGGGACGGTCGCCGCCCATCCAGGCACCGCCATCCCCCACCTCGCGCTCCAGCAGGTCGAAGGCGGTGATGGCCTGGGCGCGCACCCGCTCCAGCCAGGGTTGGTGCTGCTTGTCCTCGGGGCGCAGTTCCAGCTCATAGACCACCTGCACGGTCTTCTCGCACGCCACCAGCGCCAGGCCGATAAGGCGCTGGGCCCGGATGAAGGCGGCGGAGTCGGCGGGCATGAGACGCTTGTCCGCTGGCACCAGTCGTTCCAGCGCGTCCAGGATCAATGTGCTGTCCATCAGTACCGTGCCGTCGTCCAGCACCAGGGTCGGTGCCTTCACCACGGGGTTGATGGCGGCGAAGGTGTCGTAGTGGCGGAAGACGGACACGCGCTCATGCTCGAAAGGCAGGCCCATGGCCACCAGCGAGATCCCGACACGGCGGACATAGGGTGAATCCGGCATTCCGATCAGGCGCATGGCGGGGGTCTCCTGAGGCTATTGGGAGGCGCATTCTGCCTGAAACCGGGCGCGGCGCCAGCCCCTTGACCCGCCGCCCCTAACCGGCCCGCTTGCGCGCCGGCCTTTTCGCCCCCTCCAGGGGCCGGGCCGCCGCCCGGAAATCCGCCCAGGGGTCGGCGGAGAGGGCGGCCAGCCGCGTGGGCGCCGTCATTACCGTGAAATAGGCGGGGCCGACGGCCGGGCTCAGTTCCTCCCACGCCAGGGGCATGGAGACGGCAGCACCGGGCCGCGCGCGGGTGGAATACGCCGCAACCGCCGTGGCACCCCGCTGGTTGCGCAGATAGTCGACCAGGATCTTGCCGGTGCGCTTGGCCTTGGTGATGGTGGCCACGAAACGGTCCGGGCTGTCGGCGGCCATGGCGTCGGCGATGCCCTTGGTGAAGGCCTTCACGGCCGGCCAGTCAGCCTGGGGCTTCAACGGCGCCACCACATGCAGGCCCTTGCCGCCCGTGGTCTTGACGAAGGCCGCCAGGCCCGCCTGCTCCAGCCTGTCCTTGACCTCGCGCGCGGCGTCGATGACCGCCTGCCATACCACGCCCTCCCCCGGGTCCAGGTCCAGGGTTATGGTGTCCGGCCGCTCCCAGTCCTTGAGCGTCGAACCCCAAGGGTGGATTTCCAGCACCGCCGCCTGCACCAGGCCCAGCAGGCCATCCAGGTCGTTGATGGCTATCAGCGGCCCCTCCGCTGGCTCGGTCGGGTCGGGCACCTGGACGATGGCTTTGCTCAGCCCCTTCCAGGCATGCTTCTGAAAGAATTTCTCACCGGCGATGCCGTTGGGGCAGCGCAGCAGAGCCAGCGGCCGGCCGACGATGAACGGGGCGATGGACCGCCATATCTCCGTGTAATAGTCGGCCAGGCCGGCCTTGGTCACCCCCTCGTCCGGCCAATAGAGGCGGTCGGGATGGCTCAGCTTCAGCAGGGGCTTGGGCTCCGCGCCGCCCGCCGCGCGGGCGGTTCCTGCCGGCGCATTGGCGGCTGGTTCACGCACGACGTCTTTCGGGTCCTTGTCTTCCCGCAGGCCGCGGAAAGCGGCATGCCGGATGTTACCGTCGCCCGTCCAGGTGCGGAAGTCCACCTCCGCCACCAACTCCGGCCGGACGTAGCGCACCAGCCGCCGTTCCTCCGCCGTCAGGGTGTCGTCGAAGGGGCTGTCCTGCACCCGCATGCGTTCCAGCCGGCGGAACAATTCTTCCGCTACCGAAACGGTATAGCCGGTGCCGACGCGACCGACGTGGCGCAATTTGCCCTCGTCATAGACCCCCATGACCAGGGAGCCGATGGCGCGGCGGGCGGTGGTGGAGGGGACATAGCCCGCCACCACGAATTCCTGCCGGTTGCCGCACTTGGACTTGATCCAGCCCTTGCCCCGACCCGGCCTGTAGGCGGCGTCTCGCACCTTGGAGACGATGCCTTCCAGGCTCAGGCGGCAGGCGTGGTTCAGCACCAGGCCGCCGGACTCATCGAAATGCTCGCTGTACCGCAGGGGATCGCCGGCTTCCGCCAGCAGGTCCTTCAGGGCCGCCTTGCGCCGTTCCAGCCCTACGCCGCGCAGATCCCGGTCCTCCAGATAGAGAAGGTCGAAGGCGTAGAACAGGAAGCGGTCGCTGCGGCCCTCGCTGAGGTCGGCCTGCAAAGCGGAGAAGTCGGAGGCGCCGGCCGCGTTTTCCACCACCAGTTCGCCATCGATCAGTGCCTTGCCCACCGGCAGCGCCGCCAGCGCCTCCGGCACTGCCTTGCCGAACTTCTTGGTCCAGTCCAGGCCGCCCCGGGTCAGCAGCTTCACCCGCCCCGCCTCGACGCGCGCCTGCAGGCGGTAGCCGTCGAACTTGATCTCATGCACCCAGCGCTCCCCCACCGGGGGCTTGGCCTGCAGCGTGGCCAGAGCTGGCTCCACGAAATCCGGCAGCGGGCCGGCTTTGGCCCCCTTCAGGGTGGGCGCCGCCGGCGTTTGCGCGCTCTTGGGCACGGCCTTACGGGTCGGCACGCGGGCCTTCTTCTCGATCTTGCCCGTTTTGGAGGACCAGCCCGGTTCCTCCCCCGCCACCTCATTGATGACGCGGCCCGTCTTCACCGATTCCGGGCGCTCCTCCAGGATGTCGGGGTCGCCCTCGCCGCGCGCGGCCTCATCCTCGCCCTTGATCAGCAGCCAATTCTCGCGCTTCTCCCCCGGCCGCTTGTGCATGCGCACCAGGTGCCAGTGGCCGCCCAGCTTTTCCCCGTGCAGCTCGAAATCCAGATGGCCTTTGGCATAGCCCTTGTGGGCGTCGCCGATGGGGGACCACTCCCCCCGGTCCCAGACGATGACCGTCCCGCCGCCGTATTCGCCCTTGGGGATGGTGCCTTCGAAGTCGCCATAGTCCAGCGGGTGGTCCTCGACATGGACGGCCAGGCGCTTTTCGCCGGGCACCAGGCTGGGCCCGCGGGTGACGGCCCAGCTTTTCAGCACGCCGTCCATCTCCAGCCGAAAATCATAATGCAGGCGGGTGGCGTCATGCTTCTGGATGACGAAGCTGTGGCCCGCCTTGCGGCCTTTGCGCCCGCCCTCGCGTCCCCGGGGCTCAGGCGTGGCGGTGAAGTCGCGCTTCTTGTGGTAGGTTTCCAGCGCCATGGCTCAGCTGGCCTTCCGTCGGGCGGGGGCCGCCGCCCGGGTGGAGCGCGGTTTGCTGCGGTTGGCGTTGGATGCCTCCTTCTTGGCCACCGGCTTGCCGGCCAGCCCCGCGCTTTCCCGCAAGGCCGCCATGAGGTCGGTGGTCTTGGCCGGCGGCGCCCGTTTCCGCGCCGGCGGCGCCTTGCCCTCCAGCTTGGCCTTCACCAGGTCGGCCAACGCCGCCTCGTACCGGTCGTCGAAGTCCGCCGGCTTGAAGACACCCTTCTTGGTCTCGATGATGTGCCTGGCCAGGTCCAGCATCTCGCCCTCGATCTTGATGTCGGCGATCTCATCGAAGGCCTGGGCGGCCGACCGCACCTCATAATCGAAGTTCAGGGTGGTGGCGATCAGGCCGGCGCCATGGGCGCGGACCAGCACGGTGCGCACCCGGCGGAACAGCACCGTCTGCGCCAGCGCCGCCACCTTTTTGGCGCGCATGCCCTCACGGATCAGGGCGAAGGCCTCGTCCGCGTGCCGGTCGCTGGGCGCCAGGTAATAGGGTTTGTCGAAATAGACGTCGTCGATGTCGGCGCAGGGGATGAAGGCCAGGACGGACAAGGTCTTGTCGCTTTCCGGCACGACGGCCGCCACCTCATCCGGCTCCAGCACCACATAGTCGCCGCGGGCGACCTCATACCCCTTCACCTGGTCCTCGCGGTCCACCGGCTTGCCCGTCTCGCTGTCCACGAACTGCCGGTGCACGCGGTGCCCCGTGGCCCGGTTGACCGTATGGAAGGCGATCCGTTCGGAGGAAGAGGCGGCGGTGTAGAGCGCCACCGGGCAGCTGACCTCCCCGATCTTCAGGAACCCCTTCCAGTTCGCCCTGGGTGCCATGGCCGCCGCCTTCCACGTTAGAATGACGACTCAACGCCGGCGGCGGCGTGCGGGTTCCGGGAACCTTGGGCGGCGGGGGACGGTTTAACGCGCGCCATCAGCGGGGCCATCAGCGGGGGAGATCCGAGCGTGAAGCTGTTCAACTGCCAGTCTTGCGGCCAGATGCTGTATTTCGAGAACCGCGTCTGCGAGCGCTGCGGCCACCGGCTGGGCTATCTGCCCGATGACGACAAAATGCATGCGGTCGAGGCGGCAGGGGACGCCTGGCACGCCCTGGGCGCGCCTGAGCAGCTTTACAAGTTTTGCGCCAACGCGGAGTTCGACGCCTGCAATTGGCTGCTGCCGGCGGGGTCGGAGGAAACCTTGTGCGTCGCCTGTCGCCACAACCGCACCATCCCCGACGTGTCCTGCCCCACGGCACTGGCCCAGTGGCGCAAGATCGAGCTGGCCAAGCACCGCCTGTTCTACACCCTGATCAGGCTGGGCCTGCCCCTGGCCAACCGGACGGACGACCCGGAGGGCGGCTTGGCCTTCGACTTCCTGGAGGACCCACCCCAGGGGGCATCCGAAGGCGCGATCATGACCGGACATGACAACGGCCTGATAACATTGGCCTTGAAGGAGGCCGACGATGCGGAGCGAGAGACGCGCCGCACCCAGCTGCATGAGCCCTACCGCACCCTGCTGGGCCATTTCCGGCATGAGATCGGCCATTACTATTGGGACCGGCTGGTGCGTGATGAGGACAGGCTGGACGCCTGCCGCGCCCTGTTCGGCGATGACCGGCAGGATTACGGCGCCGCCCTGCAACGCCACTACGACCAGGGCGCCCCGGCCGACTGGCAGCAGAATTTCATCAGCGCCTATGCCGCCAGCCACCCGTGGGAGGATTTTGCCGAGACCTGGGCGCACTACCTGCATATCATCGACACGCTGGAAACGGCCCACGCCTTTGGTGTACGGGTGCGCCCCGCGGTGGACCGCACCGGCGACCTGTCCGCCAAGGTCGACTTCAACCCCTATCGCCACGGCACCATCGCCGACATCGTGGAGGCTTGGCTGCCCATCGCCTTCGCCGTCAACAATATCAACCGCAGCATGGGACAGGTGGACTTCTATCCCTTCATCCTGACCCCGGCCGTCATCGCCAAGCTGGGTTTCATCCATGATCTGGTGGGCGCCGACCGGACGGCCAAAGCGGCGGCGTGAGGGTTTCCGGCCATCGTTCCGGCACCGCATCTGTCTCGCCAGGACAGATGCGACTTTTCTTGTGACTTGCCGATTGTCACAGGCCAGACTGGGGTGTAATCCGACAGCGATGTCATCACCAGGACAGGCAATAGGCCATGCTCGACGGCCACAGTCACGTTGACGCCCTCCACGCCATTGCCGCCAGCCTGTCCGGCACCAACCTGGAGCGGGCCAGCGACCATAACCAGCGCGTCACCCTGCAGGCCATCCGCGTCAGCGGCCAGATCACCCGCGCCGAACTGGTGGAACTGACGGGCCTGACGCTGCCGGCCATCGCCAACATCACCAAGCGACTGTTGGCCGAGGGGCTGATCGTGGAGGCCGGGCGCCAGCACGGCGGCCGGGGACAGCCCGCCATCCTGCTGGAGATGAACCCGGACGGCTGCTTTTCCATCGGCGTCACCATCGACCGCGACCACATCACCCTGGTGGTGCTGGACCTGCTGGGCACGGTGCGGGCGCGGGCTTCGCGCGAGATCGACCTGGCCCCGCCGGAGGTGGTGGCCCAGTTCTTCCGGACGGAAATCTCCGCCATTCTGGCAACCACGCGCCTGCCTCTGTCGCGTTTCATCGGCATCGGGGTCGCCATGCCGGATGATATCGGCCGCGTCAGCCTGGCGCGTTGGCCCCAGGCCTATGCCGCCTGGCGCGACGTGGACGTGGCCCGCCTGTTCGCCGACGTGCTGCCCCTGCCCGTGTTCGTGGAAAACGACGCCACCGCCGCCGCGTTGGGAGAGTTGCAGTTCGGCCACGGCCTGCGCCATCGCAGCTTCTTCTACATCCTTATCAGCGGCGGCCTGGGCGGCGGCATCGTCGTGGACGGCAGCCAGTTCCGCGGCGCGCGGGGCCGCAGCGGAGAGATCGGCTTCCTGCCCGTGCGGTCGGACCGCACCACCGCCCGCACCCTGCAGGAAGCCGTGTCCCTGTCCGCCCTGTACGACCGCCTGGCCGCCGCCGGCTACACCGTGGACGAACCCGAACAGCTGTGCCGGTTGGCCGGCACCCCGGCTGAAGCGGTGGTGGAAGAGTGGATAGAGCTGGCGGCCGACCTGATGACTGACCCGCTGGTGGCCACCAACTGTCTGGTCAACCCCGAGGCCATCTTCCTGGGCGGGCGCCTGCCCGCCCCGCTGGTGGACAAGCTGGCCGCCGCGTTGAACCACCGCCTGGGCGAACTGCGGGACATCCCCCAGGTGGCACCCGTGCTGCGCGCCGCAATGGCAGCGGACGCGCCCGCCGTGGGTGCCGGCATGCTGCCCTTCACCGACCGCCTGCTGCCCAGCCGCGCCGCCCTGATGAAGACGGCGGACAATTGAGGCCGCCTTCTGTCCTGTCGGACAGAAAGCCGCGCTTGATCAAGTAAAACGACTTCCTTTAATTGGGCCGTAACCACAGCGCCTGGGGAGGGCGGCCCGGTGATCCAACGGATAATCCAGACGCTTTTGGCG
This sequence comes from Nitrospirillum bahiense, assembly GCF_007828025.1. Taxonomy (NCBI): domain Bacteria; kingdom Pseudomonadati; phylum Pseudomonadota; class Alphaproteobacteria; order Rhodospirillales; family Azospirillaceae; genus Nitrospirillum; species Nitrospirillum bahiense. Next base: position 186,402 of record NZ_VITO01000003.1, on the reverse strand, counting down.
CTGGCCCTATTGCTGGGTGGTGCGACGCAAGCTTACGCCGCCACGGTGGAAGTCTTCACCAGCATCGGCGCCCTACTCGGCACGGATGATGGCAAGGGCGGCGCCTTGTTCCGGGGCATCCCCTTCGCCCAGCCGCCCGTGGGTCCGCTGCGCTGGCAGCCGCCGCAGCCCGTCGGCTGGGTACAGCAGACACGCGACGCCACCCGGCCCTCACCGCCCTGTCTGCAACGCGGCTATGGCTGGAACGACGCCCTGGCTGCGCGCAGCCAGGAGGATTGCCTGTACCTGGACATCCGCACCCCGGCCCTGCTGCCACGCGCCGCCCTGCCCGTCATGGTGTGGATCCATGGCGGCGCCAACCGCGCCGGGGCGGCAGATGGCACCGTGCTGTCCAATTTGGCGGGTCAGGGGGTGGTGCTGGTAGCCATCCAGTACCGGCTGGGTACCTTCGGCTTCCTGTCGCTGCCGGAACTGACGGCGGAGTCCCCGCACCACGCCTCGGGCAATTACGGCCTGATGGACCAGATGGCGGCATTGGCCTGGATCCGCCAGAACATCGGCGTGTTCGGCGGCGATCCCGGCAACATCACCATCTTCGGTGAGTCCGCCGGCGGCCAGGACGTGGGCCAGTTGATGCTGGCGCCCCATGCCCGCGGCCTGTTCGCCAAGGCCATCGAACAGAGCGGCACCGCCGGCTTCGGCGTTCCGCCCCGCACCCTGGCCGAGAATGAGGCCCTGGGCCAACAGCTGCTGGACCAGGCGGGGGTGAAAAGCCTGGCGCAGTTGCGCACCCTGTCCGGGGCGGACATCCTGGCGGCCACGGACAGGCTGAAACCCACCACCATCGCCGACGACAGCTTCATCTGGCTGCAGGCCGTCATCGACGGCTGGATCCTGCCTCAGGCACCGGAGGACCTGCTGGCCGGCGCCGCATCCGTGCCGCTGATGATCGGCAGCAACGCCCGCGAGCTGACGCTCTACGGCGGGCCGGACGCCGTGGTGCCCACCATCCGCCAGGCGTTCGGCCCCAACGCGGCGAAGGCGCTGGCCTTTTACGGCATCCAAGGCACGGCCCTGCCCATACCGGACCCGCGCCTGGGCGACATGGCGACGCAGCTGGCCGATGACCTGACGTTCCGCTGTCCCGCCCTGCATGTGGCGGCGGTGCACGCCGCCGGCGGGCATCCCACCTGGGTCTATCATTTCGACCGCAGCCCCGCGCAGGGGAGTGTCACCCACGGCAGCGACCTGCCCTACGTCTTCGACGGGCGGCCCGCCGGCGCCCCCGGCGACGACACGCCCACCCTGCAACGCTATTGGGTCAACTTCGCGCGCAACGGCGATCCCACCGGCCAAGGCCTGGCCCGCTGGCCCACCTACGACGCCAGGGGCGCTTACCTGGCCTTCACCGATGCCGGGCCGCAGGCCATGACAGCGCTGCGCGGGCCTCTGTGCGGCCTGCGCCCGCCCACACCATAGGCGCGGATCACGCGGGCAGCAGGCCCGCCGCGCGATAGCTGTCGACCAGGGTATCGTACAGGGTGATGTCCGCGCGGCTGCGCGCCATCAGCTGCGCGCCCGAAATGGCGGCGAAGATCGCGCGCGCCCGCGCCTCCGCCTTATCGGGTGCCACAATGCCGGCAGCCACCAGCCCCTTGGCCAGCCAGGCGACGTTGACGTCGGCGAAGGCCCGCACCTCCGCCTTGACGATATCCGGCAGGTCATCGACTTCGGCGGACATGAAGCTGCACAGGCAAATACGGTTGTCGTTTTCCAGCGCGCGGCGAAAAGCCTGCGGATACCGCCGCAGGGCAGCTGCCGCATTGGGCGCCTGGGCCGCCATGGCCTCCAGCTCCACCGCCGTATCCTCCCAATAGCGCTTGGCCACCGCAGCGGCCAGGTCGGCCTTGCTGGGGAAGTGGTGATAGATGCTGGCGGCCTTGATACCCACCGCCGCCGCCAGATCGCGGAAGTTCAGCCCGCCATAACCGTGCGCCTGCGCGATCTGCCGGGCGGCGGCCAGAATCGCTTCCTTGGAGTTCGTGCTCATTCTCTCGCCCCACCAACCTAACAACTGTTAGATAGGCCTTGACGCCCAAAAAGGAAAGGTCTATTCGGTTTCCCTACCAAACGTTAGGTAGGATATACCGACATGACATCCGACATCCTGTTTTCCGATGCCACCACGCTGGCTCAACTGATCCGCACCCGCGAGATTTCACCGGTGGAGGTGGTGCAGGCACACCTGGACCGCATCGCCACCGTGGATCCCAAAGTCAACGCCATCGTCACCGTGGCCGACGGCGCGCTGGACGCGGCCAAGACGGCGGAAGCGGCCGTGCTGAAGGGCGAGGAGCTGGGCCCACTGCACGGCGTGCCCTTCACCGCCAAGGATTCCATCGATACTGCCGGTGTCGCGACCCAGCGCGGGTCGCCCATCTTCAAGGACCGCGTACCGGACACCGACGCCGTCAGCGTCGCGCGGCTGAAGGCTGCCGGCGGCATCCTGCTGGCCAAGACCAACCTGCCGGAGTTTTCGTACTCGATCGAGTCCGACAATTTATTGACCGGCCGGTCCAACAATCCCTGGAACCTGGACCGCACCCCCGGTGGGTCCAGCGGCGGTGAGTCCGCCGCGATCGCCGCCGGCATGTCGCCCCTGGGCCTGGGCACCGACCTTGCCATCTCCGTCCGGGGCCCAGCGGCGCAGACCGGCATCATCGGCCTGAAGGCTACACACGGCCGCGTGCCCATGACCGGCATCTGGCCACGCGCCCCGCGCCGTTTCTGGCACGTGGGGCCCATGGCGCGCAGCGTCCGTGACATCGCCCTGGCTTATGCGCTGCTGGCCGGCCCGGATGGCGCCGACGCCTTTTCGAGCATCACGGGGCCGGTCGACACCGGCATCGGCGCAGCCCCCATCCGGCCGTTGCGGGTGGGCTGGCTGGTTGAGCCGGGTTTCGGGCCCGTTGACACGGAGGTGGCTGCGACCGTGCAGGCCGCCGCCGAAGCGCTGAAGGGCAGCGGCTGCGTCGTGGAACCGGTGCGCATCCCGGCGCTGGAACGTGACTTCGCCCTGGACGTGTTCCTGCGCCTGCACATCATGGAGATGAAGCCGGCCTTCGTGGAGGCCACCGCCGGTCAGCCACCGGAGAACCTATTCCACATCGCCCAGGCCATGCTGGGGGCGCCCGAGACGTCCATGGCGGACTTTATCGAGGCGGAGCAGGCGGCGGAGCGGTTGAAGGACGGCTTCGCCGACTATTTCAGCCGCTATGACGCCCTGCTGTGCCCCGTGCTGCCCCTGCCGGCCCATGGGCACGACGTCACGGAAGTCACGATCAACGGCCAGACGGTGAGCGCGCTGAACGTCATGGCAGCCACGTCACCGCTGAACGTGACCGGCTTGCCCGGTCTGTCCTTGCGCTTCGGCACCAGCCGCGATGGCCTGCCCATCAGCGTACAGCTGGTGTCCGGCTGGATGGCGGAATCGACCATCCTGCACCTGGCGTCATTGCTTGAGGGGGTGAGCCCGGTGCGCGGCCTGCACCCGGACCTCTAACCACCACACGCCGCGGCATCGACGCCCTAACCGGCGGAGGTGCCGCGGCGGCCGCGCCAGGGGAAACGGGGCTCCACCACCGCCGGCTCCGTCCGGCGGCTGCGGGTGATGGTCACCAGGTCGCGCCCCGCCAGATGACGCAGGGCATCCTGCACCGCGCGCTTGGACAAGCCGGTGCGCTCCGCCAGCTCGGCATGACTCAGCATGGCGCGGCCGTTCACCGTGTCCGCCACCAGCGCCAGATAGACCAGGTAGGCGGACGGCCGGTGATCGTGCCCCACCAGGTCGCGCATCAGCGTATCCAGGACGTAGCTGTCGATCTCTATCTTGGCAATCATTGCTATAGCAATGCCTGCTTATCTACCGACCTTCAAGGGTCCATGCTAGTCGTGGGCACCCAAGAAGCCGGGAGACAGCGGGCATGATCAGGCATCTGAAATTCGTCGGCATTCCCACCAAGGATCAGGACCGGGCGCTGGCATTCTGGACGGGAAAAATGGGTTTCAAGGTCGCGACCGATCAGCCCATGGGCAATCAGCGCTGGATCGAGCTGACCATTCCCGGCGCCCAGACCAGCGTGGTGCTGTTCACCCCGCCGGGCCAAGAAGACAGGGTAGGCACCTTCTTCAACGGCAGCTTTCATTGCGATGACCTGGAGTACACCTTTGCCAAGCTCAGCGAGCGGGGCGTAGTCTTCGTTTCCGGCATCGAGAAGCAGCCCTGGGGCAGCTACGCCCGCTTCCAGGACCCGGATGGCAACATTTTCGTGCTGTCCAGCCGGTGAAACCGGCGGGCGTCCTGTCCTGCCGGTCGGAAGCGGGCAGCACCGCTTCGCCTAGGCCGCCGCGCGCTCGTCGGCCGGCCGGCGGCGCAGGTCCGCCTTCTGGATTGCCGGCGGGTCATACATGGCGGTCAGCACGCCCAGGTCGATGCCGGGCGGCACGATGGCGTCGATGCGGTCCAGGATCTCATCTGACAGCGACACTTCGGCCCCGGCCAGCAGGTCGTCGAACTGCGCCGGCGTGCGCGGCCCCAGGATGGCGGCGGTCACGCCCCGGTGCGCGATGGCGAAGGCCATGGCCAGGTGGGTCAGGGACAGGCCCGCCTCCGCCGCCACGCCCATCAGCTGCTCCACCGCGTCCAGCCGGCGTTCATCCGCCATCTGCTTGGGAAAGCGGCGCGCACGCAGGCTGTCGGGCATGGCCTGGCCCTTGCGGTAGCGGCCGGTCAGCATACCCATGGCCAGCGGGCTCCACACCATGGCGCCCATGCCGTACCGCTCGCATACCGGCAGCACCTCGCGCTCGATGCCGCGGTTCAGGATGGAATAGGGCGGCTGTTCGGCGCGGAAACGGGCCTGGCCCCGCCGCTCCGCCACCCATTGCGCCTCCACGATGTCAGACGCCGGGAAGGTGGAGGTGCCGATGGCGCGCACCTTACCCGCGCGCATCAGGTCGGTCAGGACGGACAGCGTCTCCTCGATATCCGTGTCGGGGGCAGGCCGGTGGATGAGGTAGAGGTCGACATGGTCGGTCCCCAGCCGGCGCAGCGAATTCTCCAGCGCGCGGGTGATCCAGCGGCGGGAATTGCCTTGCTGGTTGGGATCTTCACCCATGGGCAGGTGGGCCTTGGTGGTCAGCACCACATGGTCGCGCCGGCCCTTCAGGGCCTTGCCCACAATCTCCTCAGACTCACCCCGGCTGTAGAAGTCGGCCGTGTCGATGAAGTTGATCCCGGCATCAAGCGCCTTGTGGATGATGCGGATGGCCTCGTCATGGTCGGGGTTGGCCATGGCCCCGAACATCATGGCGCCCAGGCAATAGGGGCTGACCTTCATGCCGGTGCGGCCCAGGGTGCGATACTGCATCGCCCTCTCCTTCTCTCTAGCGTCGATGGATGCTATATATAAACGGAACAGCGTTCCGGTCACATATACGGAACACTGTTCCGTTTTTCAAGTGAGGATATGGTGGACGACACGGCGGGAGAGATCCGTCCTGAAGATGACGGCAAGCCGCGGCGGGTGCGTGCGGATGCGCAGCGCAACCTGGATGCCCTGCTGCGCGCGGCCATGGCGGTGTTCGCCACGTCCGGCGTCGACGCCCCGGTACGGGAGATCGCGGAGAAGGCCGGCGTGGGCATCGGCACCGTTTACCGCCACTTCCCCCAGCGGTCGGACCTGATCATCGCCGTCTTCCGGCAGGAGGTGGACGCCTGCGCCGACGCCGCCCCCGCCCTGGCGGCGGCGCATGACCCGGGAGAGGCGCTGAGCCGCTGGATGCGCCGGTACCTGGATTTCATCGCCGCCAAGCGCGGGCTGGCAGCCGCCTTGCATTCCGGCGACCCCGCCTATGAGATCCTGCCCAGCTATTTCCAGAAGCGCCTGGTACCGGCGCTGCAGTCCCTGCTGGAAACGGCGGCGGCGGCGGGGGTGGTGCGGGGCGGCTTCGCCGCCACCGATCTTCTGCGGGCCGTCGCCGTGCTGGCCGCCCCGTCGCAGGAGATGGGGCCGGAGCATGGGCGGCGCATGGTGGATTTGCTGCTGGACGGCCTGCGCTATGGCGCCGGCCCCTCCCCAGGCGCCTGATCCGCCTCAGGGTCCCAGCCGGCCGGCTTTTTCCTCCAGCAATACGCGGTGGCAATACCGACAAGCATAACCCCATGGCCCCGCTTCCTTCCCTCTTTTTTATTTAAAAAAGTTGTTTTATTAAATTAACCCTCATCTGTTTGTCGGTAGGCCTTCACGTCGGCCCCCGGGACAGGGAAACCGGATAGGATGCCGCTCGGCATCCAACGTCCGTGACCAAAGAATAACGGTCCGCCCGGCGGGGTCGACCTGGGAGGGAGGCCTTAAAATGCGGATGCCCAAAGACCATAGCCGCGCCCAGAAGACGGGCCAGGGCCTGCTGTGGGCCACCCTGATGCTGTCGGCCGCCTGGACCGCGCCCTTGGGCGCGATGGCGGCGCCGATGGCCGCCGACGACGTCTACGGCCCCTACAATGCCGCCTTCCTGGCCGGCGGTGATGGACTGACCAAGCCCTTGCGCGACGCGACCCTGTCCGCCACCGGCCCCTGGACCCTGTCCACCTGGTTCCAGGCCGACGACGTGGCCGGCGGCATCGTGCTGCTGGCCGGCGTGGGCGACCCGGCCCAGGGCCGCTACCTGGCGCTGAAGGACGGCCGCCTGGCCTTGCGCACCGGTTCCAGTGAGACCATCTCCGGCGGGTCGGCCGTGAAGGCCGGCACGTGGCACCATGCCCTGGCCAGTTCCGACGGCAAGACCGCCCGCCTGTACCTGGATGGCGCCGAGGTGGCACACGGCATCCCCGCCCAGGTCAACGTCACCCCGGTGGTGAGTCTGGCGCCGCGTCTGGGGGGCGCCTTCGCCGGCCGCATCGCCGGTTTCACCGTCACCCCCCAAGCGCTGGGCGCGGTGGAGGCCAAGGCCGCCGCCCAGGGCAAGCCCGCCGCCGACCTGATCAATTTCGAGGCCGCCAGCCCGACCTGGCCGGTGCAAGTCAGGCAGATGATGGGCCAGGTAACGCCGCAGGATCCGTGGACCCTGCCCAAGAGCACCGCCCCGTTTTCCAAGCCCGTGGCGAAACCTCTTCCCACCGGCCCGGCGTTGAAGCCCGATGGCGCCGACAATTGGACCGTGGGCGGCTGGCGCCTGGCGGAGGCACCCAAGGTGCAGGGCGACGGCGCCCGCATCTCCCAGCCGGGGTTCGACACCGCGTCCTGGTATGTGGCGACGGTGCCCGGCACGGTGCTGACCACCCTGGTCGACCGCGGCGTCTACCCCGACCCGGATTACGGCCTGGACAACCTGGCCATCCCGGAAAGCCTGAACAGGCAGGATTACTGGTACCGGACGGAGTTCGACGCCCCCGCCGACCTGCAGGGCCGCCATCCGCTGCTGACCTTCAAGGGCATCAACTACGCCGCCGAGGTGTGGCTGAACGGCGAACGGCTGGGCAGCGTGCGCGGCGCCTTCATCCGGGGGCAGTTCGACGTCACCGGTCCTCTGCGCCCGGGCCAGAAGAACGTGCTGGCGGTCAAGATCACCCCGCCGCCCCATCCCGGACTGCCACATGAGCAATCCATCGCGGCCGGCGTGGGCGAGAACGGCGGCATGCAGGCGCTGGACGGCCCCACCTTCATCGCGAGCGAGGGCTGGGACTGGATCCCCGCCGTCCGCGACCGCAACACCGGCCTGTGGCAGGACGTGACCCTGACCGCCACCGGCGCGGTGCGCATCGGCGACAGCCAGGTGGTGACCAAGCTGCCCCTGCCTGATACCAGCAAGGCGGAAATCACCATCACCGTGCCGGTGGAAAACCTGACCGGCCAGCCGGTGCAGGCCGAGATCCGCGCCGCCTTCGACGATGTGACGGTGGCCAAGACCGTGACGCTGGCGCCAGGTGCCGGCAACGTCACCCTTACGCCCGCTGAATTCCCGCAGCTGAGGGTCAGGAACCCCACGCTGTGGTGGCCCAACGGCCTGGGCGATCCCGCCCTGCACAACCTGACCCTGACGGCCGCCGTCGGTGGGGCCCAGGGGAGTATGAAGTCGGATGAAAAGCACACCCGCTTCGGCATTCGCGAGGTCAGCTATGAGCTGTCCCTGATGGACAGCGGTGGCCACCTGCGCCGGGTGGAGGTGGACCCCACGGCCGCCTTCCAGCGGGGCGAACGCGTGATCGACGGCAGCCACACCGGCATCCACAAGATCGCCGGCGGCTGGGTTTCCTCCTTGGTTCCGGGCGCGGAGAAATCCCCGGCGGTGAAACCGCTGGAGGATGCCAGCCTGGCCCCCTATCTGATCCTGAAGGTCAACGGCGTGCGCGTGCCGGCGCGCGGCGGCAGCTGGGGCACCGACGACTGGCGCAAGCGCGTGTCGCGCGACCGGCTGGAGCCGTTCTTCCGCCTGCACCGCGAGGCCCACGTCAACATCATCCGCAACTGGGTAGGCCAGAATACCGAGGACGTGTTCTTCGACCTGGCCGATGAATATGGCCTGATGGTGCTGAACGATTTCTGGGAAAGCACCCAGGACTACAACATCGAAGCCCAGGACGTGCCCCTGTTCCTGGACAACGCCGCCGACGTCATCCGCCGTTATCGCAACCATCCCTCCATCGTGCTGTGGTTCGGCCGCAACGAGGGCGTGCCCCAGCCGGTGCTGAACGAGGGGCTGGAATCCCTGGTCGCCACCCTGGACGGTACCCGCTATTACAGCGGCAGTTCCAACCGCGTGAACCTGCAGGACAGCGGCCCCTACGACTACCGCGACCCGTCGCAGTATTTCACCACGCTGTCCCGTGGCTTCGCGGTGGAGGTGGGCACGCCCAGCTTCCCCACGCTGGAGGCGTTCGAGGCCGCCGTGCCCGCCGCCGACCGCTGGCCGGTCAGCGACACCTGGGCCTATCACGACTGGCACCAGACCGGGAACGGCGACACCCACGGCTTCATGGCCGCCATGGACCGCAAGCTGGGGGCGGCCACCAGCCTGGCCGACTTCGAGCGCAAGGCCCAGCTGATGAACTATGAAAGCCACCGGGCCATCTTCGAGGGCATGAATGCCGGCCTGTGGACGGTGAACAGCGGCCGCCTGCTGTGGATGACCCAGCCGGCCTGGCCCAGCACCAACTGGCAGATCATGAGCCACGACTACGACACCCATGGCGCCTTCTACGGCTTGCAGAAGGCGGCGGAGCCCCTGCACGTGCAGCTGAACGCGCCGGACGACGGGATCAGCGTGGTCAACAATACCCGCGAGGCCAAGAAGGGCCTGACCATCCGGGCCCGCGTGCTGACCGTGGCGGGCCAGGTCATCAGCGACCAGACGCAGAAGGTCGATGCCCAGGCCGACGCCGCCACGCCTGCGCGGAAACTGGACCTGGCCGCCGCCATCCAGGCCAATGGCCTGGTGCTGGTGGAACTGGAGCTGTCGGATGCCACCGGCACGCTGTCGCAGAACGTCTACTGGCGCGCGGCGGACGAGGCCGCCACCCGCCGCCTGAACGACCTGGCGCCGCAGCCCGTGACCCTGGCCACGCGCACGGAACGGGCGGGTGACGAGGTCAAGGTGCACGTGACCCTGACCAACACCGGGACCGCCGCGTCCCTGATGAACAAGCTGACCCTGCAGAACGCCGACGGCAGCCGCCTGCTGCCGGCCTATGCCAGCGACAACTACGTCTCCCTCCTGCCGGGAGACCGGCGCGAGGTCACCATCGCCTACCCTGCGGCCCTGGCGCAGGGCCAGCCCAAGGTGGGCTTACGCGGTTGGAACACCCAGCCGGCCACGGCGGCTGTCACCGTGCCCTGAAGCCTGCGGGTCGTCCCCATTTCCATTGGGAATGACGACGCCTGTTGTGCGTATCCCCTCCGGCAGGAGCGCCCTTGACCTGGGTCAATGCGGCGCCGGCCCGGCATGACAGACTGCGATCAGAGCTGGCGACCCGGCATCGTGCTAAGGCACGGACAGGCCGCTCCCCTGTGACGAGGGCGGGTGTCATGATCACGGAAATACTGGTTCATCTGGACGGAAGTTCCGACGACGAGTTCCGGTTGCTGCACGCCGAGCATCTGGCGACCGCGCACAGGGCCCACATCCGGGGGCTTTACTGTGAAAGCCTACCCGAGATCGTCCTGACGCTGCCGCAGTACGCCGTCAGCCGCAGCGCGGCATCCGAACAGATGACCGAGCTCAAGGCCCAGGCGGACAGGACGGAGAAGGACATCCGCCTTCGGCTCGACAAGCTGAGCATTCCTTATGATTTCCGCCGGTTCGATGTCCTGGTGGACGGCGTGGATCGCGTCGTGGCCAGCCAGGCGCGCACGACCGACCTGACCGTGGTGCGCACCCCCTACCAGCCTGGCTTCGCCCTGCCGGGCCGGGCGCCCGAATTCGTGGAAGCCGCCCTGTTCGGATCCGGGCGTGGCGTGTTCGTCGTGCCGGAGGAAGATCCGGCCCGGCTCCGGCCCCTGGACACCGTCCTGGTCGCCTGGACCGACAGTAAAGAGGCGGCGAACGCCGTAGCCCAGGCCATGCCTTTCCTGAAAAAGGCGACCCAGGTGGTGGTCGCCATGGTGGAAGGCGACAAGCCGGCGGAGGCCGGCGGCACGGAACCCGGCGCCGATGTGGCCCGGTACCTGGACCGCCACGGCGTGACCGTCGAACTGCGCCACCTGCGGGAATGGAACACCGTTTCCGAGGCCCTGTTCAATGAAGCGAGGCGTCTGGACGCCGGTTTGCTGGTGGCCGGCGCCTACGGCCATTCCCGCCTGCGGGAATGGATTCTGGGGGGCGTCACCCGGGACATCCTGACGAAAACACCCCTCCCGGCCCTGTTGGCCCACTGACGCGAAAGACGCGGCCATCCGGCCCGTTCCGGCACCCCCAAGCGGCTGGCCGCGGGGCAGCCGCGCAACCGCCCTTCCCTGTTCACCACCCGTGAAAGGAGACATGCCATGCCTGAAGCAACCACCCCGACTGAACCGGCCAAAGCCACGGCGCCGCAATCCGTTCCGGTCAACACCGATGCCGCACCCGCCGCTTCGCCCTTCCACTTCTGGAACTCGTTTCGTGACGAGCTGGACAGCGCCTTCGGCCGCTTCTCGCGCTCGCTGCTCAACGTGCCCGCCCTGTGGCGGTCGCCGGACACCGACCCCTTGCGCCATTTCGAGGGGGCGTTCGGCATGACCATTCCCGCCGTCGATATCACCGAGCGGGAGGCGGACTACCAGATCACCGCGGAATTGCCCGGGATCGAAACCAAGGACATCAGCGTGTCCCTTGCCGACAACGTCCTGACGCTGAAGGGGGAGAAGACCATCAATGTCGATGAGAAGCGGGGGGATGTGCACCTGACCGAGCGTCGCTACGGTAGCTTCCGCCGGTCCTTCCATATGCCCAGCGACACGGATGTGGAGAAAATCTCCGCAGCCTTCGACAAGGGCATCCTGACCGTGACACTGCCCAAAGCCGGCACCGGCGCCAAGCCGGAACGGACGATCCCGATCGCCCATTAGGGCGAGACGCGATGGCGCGTGTGACGGCCAAGCTGAAGGGGACCTTGGTCTGAATGCTTCGGGATCGCGCCTTCATCCCGTGACCCGTTGAGCCAGGTCAAGGTCCCACCAGCCCGCCTGCGGCAAGCTGTGTTCCAGAGCTGGCGACCGCCTCCATGCCCCCATGGACAGGCCGCTTCACCGAAGGAGGGCCGGCGCGATGATCAAGGAAATTCTGGTTCACCTGGATGGCGGCGACGACGACGAAAGCCGCATCCTGCATGCCGACCATCTGGCGATCGTGTATCAGGCCCATGTCCAGGGCCTGTACATCAACATCCTGCCCGAACCGCCGGAGAGCATATCGCATTACGCCGTCAGCCGCAGCCTGCTGTCCCAGCATCTGGACGACGCCAAGACCCAGTGCCGGCTGGTGGAACATGCACTGGAAGAGCGCCTGGGGAAACTGGCCGGCCCCCACGATCTGCATCGCATCGATTGCCGAGCGGCGAATGTCCAGGGGCTGGTCGCCACCCAGGCCCGCACGGCGGATCTGCTGGTGGTGCGCACACCCTATCGTATCGCCGAACCCAATCGCGCCAGCGATGTGGTGGAGGCGGCGCTGTTCGGATCGGGCCGCGGCGTGTTCGTCATCCCGGAAGAGGATCCGTTGCGCCTGCGGCCGTTCGACACCGTGCTGGTCGGGTGGAAGGATAGCCGCGAGGCGGCGAACGCCGTGACCCAGGCCATGCCCTTCCTGCGCCGCGCCAGCCAGGTGATCATCGCCACGATCGACAACGGCGGGTCCAAGGACGCGCCGGGCGACCGCAACTTGGCCCGCTATCTGGAACGGCACGGCGTGGCCACCGAAATCCGGCGGCTGGGCAAGTGGGACAACATCGCCGCTGGGCTGTTCAACGAGGCCGAGCTTTCGGGCGCCGGCCTGATCGTGGCGGGAGCCTATGGCCATTCCCGCCTACGGGAATGGGCGCTGGGCGGCGTGACCCGGGACATCCTGACCAAGACCCCGGTCCCGGCGCTGCTGGCCCACTGACGCCGGCGCCCCGCTGACCCGACCCATCAATCTGAGACGCCATCAACCTGAGACGTCACTAACCTGAGATAAGGGAAAACCGTCATGAAGGCGCTTGTCTACCAAGGCCCCGGCCGCAAGGCACTGGAGCAGCGGCCCAAGCCGGAGATCAAGGACCCCGGCGACGCCATCGTCCGCATCACCAAGACGACCATCTGCGGCACCGACCTGCACATCCTGAAGGGCGACGTCCCCACCTGCGCGCCGGGCCGCATCCTGGGCCATGAGGGCGTGGGCGTGATCGATGCGGTTGGCCCGGGCGTCACGACGTTCAGGCCAGGCGACCGCGTGCTGATTTCCTGCATCACCGCCTGCGGCACCTGCGACTACTGCCGCCGCGGCATGTATTCCCACTGCCGCACCGGCGGCTGGATCCTGGGCAACGTCATTGATGGCACCCAGGCGGAATACGTGCGCATCCCCCACGCCGCCACCAGCCTCTATCCCATCCCCGACGGGGCGGATGAAGAGGCGCTGGCCATGCTGAGCGACATCCTGCCCACCGGCTTCGAATGCGGGGTGCTGAACGGCAAGGTGGCGCCGGGGGCCACCGTGGCCATCGTGGGCTCGGGCCCCATCGGCCTGGCCGCGCTGCTGACGGCCCAGTTCTATTCCCCGGCCGAGATCATCATGATCGACGTGGACGACAACCGGCTGGAGGTCGCGCGCCGTTTCGGCGCCACCCGCACCCTAAACAGCGCGCAAACCAACGTGCCGGAGGCGGTCAAGGCCTGGACCGGCGGCCTGGGCGCCGACACGGTGATCGAGGCGGTGGGCATCCCGGCCACGTTCGAGCTGTGCCAGGATCTGGTGGCGCCTGGCGGGATCATCGCCAACGTGGGCGTGCACGGACACAAGGCCGATCTGCACCTGGACCGGCTGTGGGCACAGAACATCGCCATCACCACGCGGCTGGTGGATACCGTCAGCACACCCATGCTGTTGAAGACCGTGCAGTCGCGGAAACTGGACCCGTCGGTGCTGATCACCCACCGGTTCACGTTGGACGGCATCCTGTCCGCCTATGACACCTTCGGCCACGCCGCCGACAGCCACGCCCTGAAGGTGGTCATCAGCCCTTGATCCCACGCCCGCCGCGACGCGATCGGAGATTGAGGTGGATCATTTTGCCAACAGCCGGGATGGTGAATGGTTGGGTCATGAACGGATGCGCGGCCGGACGAGATCCGGCCGCGCATCCGGCGGTCATGACAAGGACGCTTCCCATCATGTCGCGCGATGCTTCGAGGCCCGACAACCGGGCGCAACTGGCGTCCCCCGCCTATCGCCTGCCGGCACTGGATCAGAGTTTCCTGCTGAGCGACAGCATGCGGGGGGCCCGCCTGATGCTGGAGTATGAGAAGGCCGAGGAGCGGCTGAGGGCCTGGGGCGTGCGCTCCACCCTGGTCGCCTTCGGCAGCGCGCGGGTTCGCGACCCGGATGGGCCACCGGCCACGGCGGAGGAGGTGGCGCGCGCCGCGGAATTTCCCAATTCCCACCGCTGGTATGGCGAAGCGCTGGCCTTCGGCCGGCTCGCCTCACAACAGGGCGGGGCGCTGGACGGCATTCCTGGCGGCTACCGCGACAACGTCATCGCCACCGGCGGCGGCGGCGGCCTGATGGCGGCGGTCAACCGCGGCGCATGGGAGGCGGGCGCGCCCAGCATCGGCTTCAACATCGCCCTGCCGCATGAGCAGGAACCCAACCCCTACACCACGCCGGAGCTGACCTTTCAGTTCCATTACTTCGCCATGCGCAAGCTGCACTTCGCCATGCGGGCGGCGGGCCTGGTCATCTTCCCCGGCGGCTTTGGCACCTTGGACGAGATGTTCGAGATCCTGACCCTGCGCCAGGCGGGCAAGTCCCCGGCCATTCCCGTGGTGCTGATGGACAGGGCCTACTGGAAACGGGTGGTGAATTTCGACGTGCTGGCCAAGACCGGCATGATCTCCCCGGCCGATTTGGAACTGTTCAGCTTCGCCGACGACGCCGTGGGCGTATGGCGCGCCCTGCTGGCCCATGGCCTGAAGGTGCCGGCGGCCCCCGCCGCGCCGCCTTCCGAAGCCTGACCCTACGCCTGACCATTCAAAGGCCTGTTCCCATGATCCCCACCATCACCTTCCACGGCGCCGCCGGCACCGTCACCGGGTCCTGCACCCTGATCCGCCACGATGGCGGGGCGCTGCTGATCGACTGCGGCCTGTTCCAGGGTCCCAAGACGGTCAAGGAGCTGAATTACCGCGACTTCCCCTTCGACCCCCGCGAGCCGGCGGCGCTGGTGCTGACCCATGCCCACATCGATCACAGCGGCCTGGTGCCCAAGCTGTGCCGCCAGGGATTCAAAGGCCGCATCCACTGCACGGGGGGCACGCGGGACCTGTTGACCTTCATGCTGCCCGACAGCGGCTTCATCCAGGAAAGCGAGGTTCAGCACCTGAACCACCGCAACCGCCAGCGCGGCCGGGCGGAGGTGCAGCCCATCTACACCCGCAAGGACGCGGAGGCCTGCCTGGACCAGCTGGAACCGGGGGAATACGGCGTCTGGATCGACGTCATGCCCGGCGTGCGGATCCGCTTCTGGGATGCGGGGCACCTGCTGGGCTCGGCCTCGGTTGAGGTCAAGGTGGCGGGCGACGGTGGGGAACAGACACTGCTGTTCTCCGGCGACCTGGGCCCGGGCGACAAACCCTTCCACGGCCTGCCCGAGGGCCCGTCGGGCGTGGACTGGGTGTTTTGTGAATCGACCTACGGCGGCACGCTGCGCCCGCCCATGGACAATGAGGAACGGCGGCGCCAATTGGGAGAGGAGGTGGCCGCGGCGCTGAAGGCGGGCGGCGTGCTGCTGATCCCCGTGTTCGCGGTGGAGCGGACGCAGGAGCTGCTGTACGACCTGGCCCGGCTGATGGACGACGGGGCCCTGCCGCGCACGGACATTTTCCTGGACAGCCCGCTGGCGGTGAACGTGACGGAAGTCTTCCGCCAGCACCTGCCGGACATCAACCACGCCGCCGTGGCCGATCCCTTCGACCGGCCCTATTTCCACCCCATCACGGCGGTGGAGAACAGCAAGCGCCTGAACCGTCTGGGCGGCGGCGCCATCATCATGGCGGCCAGCGGCATGTGCGACGCGGGCCGCATCCGCCACCACCTGAAAAATCATTTGTGGCAACGCAACGCCACGGTCCTGTTCGTCGGCTATCAGGCGCCGGGCACGCTGGGCCGCATCCTGACCCAGGGAACCAGCCACGTCCGCATCCATGGCGAAGAGGTGGAGGTGCACGCCCGCATCCGCACCCTGGACAGCTACTCCGGCCACGCCGACCAGGCGGCCTTATTGGCATGGCTGGCGGCGCGCGGTCCCATCCGCAACGGCATCGCCCTGATGCACGGGGAGACCACGCCGCGGCAGGCCCTCGCGGACGCGCTGGCCACCCGGGGCCTGTCCGTCCCGGTCCATCAGCCTGAACTGGATGAAACCATCGTCCTGCGGCCCGGCCATGCGGAGCGGAAGCCGGCCGACCAGCCGCGTCTGGCCACCGTGCCCGAACAGGATTGGCACAACATCTATGCCGCGACGATCCTCGACCTGGCGGAAACGCTGCGTCATGCCGACAGCGACGCCCAGCGCCTGGCCCTGCTGGACCGCATCGCCGCGCTGCTGAAACCCCAGGCCCCCATCCCGGCGCCCCCGGCCAACCCCTGAAGGAGCACCGGCCCCATGCGTTTCCTCAAATTCCTGCTGGTGTTGATCCTGTTGGCCGGCGCTGGCGGCGGCGGCTACCTGCTGTGGCTGCGCACGCGTGGCAACGTGCTGCCGGCGGGCTTCGTCTCCGCCGACGGCCGCATTGAGGCGCAGGAGGTGGACATCGCCGCCAAGTACGCGGCCCGCGTCCTGACCATAGAATTCGAGGAGGGGCAGCTGGTGCAGGCCGGCACCGTGCTGGCGCGACTGGACGTGCGGGACGTCCAGGCCCAGTACCGCGCCGCCACCGCCACCCTGGCGCAGGCGCAGAAAACCCGTGACCAGTCCGCCAGCCTGGTGGTGCAGCGGCAAAGCGACCTGGAGTTCGCCACCAAGGAGATGAATCGGGCCAACGAATTGTTTTCCCGAGGCAACGTTTCGCAGCAGCGGGTGGACACCAACCGCAATCAGCTGAAAAGCGCCGCAGCCGCCCTGCGATCGGCCAAGAGCGGACTGAGCGCTGCCGAGGAGGCGATCCGCGCGGCGGAGGCTGATGCCGACCGGCTGCGCGACCTGGCGGACGACGGCATCCTCAAGGCACCGGTGACCGGCCGCATCCTGTACAAGCTGGCGCAACCGGGGGAGATGCTGGGCGCCGGCGGCAAGGTCGCCACCCTGCTTGACCTGTCCGATGTCTACATGACCTTCTTCCTGCCCACCGACTACGCCAACCGCGTGGCGCTGGGCGCCGACGTGCGGCTGCTGCTGGATGCCCTGCCCGGCCTGGCCATTCCGGCCAAGGTCAGCTTCGTGGCGCCCAAGGCCCAGTTCACGCCCAAGCAGGTGGAAACCCGGGCGGAGCGCGACCGCATGATGTTCCGCCTGAAGGCCCGGGTGCCGCAGGCCCTGGTGACCAGCCATATCGAGCAGGTGAAGACGGGTGTCAGCGGCACGGCCTATGTCCGCCTGGACGCGACGGCCGCCTGGCCCGCCTGGCTGCAGTCACGTCTGACCACGACGGCGGCGCAATGACATCGCCCCCAGCCGTCCGCGCCACGGGCATCAGCCACCAGTATGGCCGCATCCCGGCGCTGGATGCCGTGACCCTGGCGGTGCCGCCCGGCGGTACCCTGGCCTTGATCGGCCCGGATGGCGTGGGCAAGTCCACCCTGCTGGGCCTGATCGCCGGCGCCAAGCGGCTGCAGCGGGGCGGCTTGGAGGTCTTGGGCGGGGACATGGCACGCGGGCGGGACCGCCGGCGCCTGCAACCCCGCGTCGCCTTCATGCCCCAGGGCCTGGGCCGCAACCTCTATCCCGACCTGTCGGTGCGGGAAAACCTGGAGTTCTTCGGCAAGCTGTTCGGGCAGGGCCCGGGAGAACGCCGCCGGCGCATCGACCATCTGCTGGCCGCCACCGGCCTCGCCCCCTTTCCCGACCGGCCGGCGGGCAAGCTATCGGGCGGCATGCGCCAGAAGCTGGGGCTGTGCTGCGCCCTGATCCACGATCCCGACCTGCTGATTCTGGATGAGCCCACCACCGGCGTCGACCCGCTGTCCCGCCGGCAGTTCTGGGACCTGATCGATGGCATACGGGCGGAGCGGCCGGGCATGACCCTGCTGGTCGCCACCTCCTACATGGACGAAGCCCAGCGCTTCGACCGGGCAGTGATGATGGATGGCGGCCGCATCCTGGCCGACGGCACGCCGGTCGAGCTTATGAGCCGCACCGGCACGGCCACCCTGGAAGCGGCCTTCGTTGCGCTGCTACCGCCGGACCGGCGGGGGCCGGACGAAGCCGCGGCCACCACCACCCTGCCGTCCGGCCAGCCCATCGCCATCGAGGCGCGGGAGCTGACCTGCCGCTTCGGCGATTTCGTCGCGGTGGACCGGGTCAGCTTCGCCATTCCCAAGGGGGAGATCTTCGGCTTCCTGGGGTCCAACGGCTGCGGGAAGACCACCACCATGAAGATGCTGACCGGCCTGCTGCCGGCCAGCGCCGGCACGCCCCTGCTGTTCGGCCGGCCGGTCGATCCCGGCGACCTGGCCACCCGCCGCCGGGTGGGCTACATGGCCCAGTCCTTCTCGCTCTACGGTGACCTGTCGGTGGCGCAGAACCTGGATCTGCACGCCACCCTGTTCGGCCTCACGAGTGGCGCGGCGCAGGCGCGCATCGCCGAGGTGGTGGCGGACTTCGGCCTGGCCCCCTACCTGACGGCCCTGGCGGACAGCCTGCCGCTGGGCGTGCGCCAGCGCCTGTCGCTGGCCGTGTCGGTGCTGCACAAGCCCGAAGTCCTGATCCTGGACGAACCCACCTCAGGCGTCGACCCGGTGGCCCGCGACGCCTTCTGGCGGCAGCTGACCACCCTATCGCGCGACCAGGGCGTCACCATCTTCGTCTCCACCCACTACATGAACGAGGCGGCGCGCTGCGACCGCGTCGCCTTCATGCAGGCCGGCCGCGTGCTGGCGGTGGGCGCGCCGGATGACCTGCGCCGGGCCAAGGACGCCGCCAGCCTGGACGACGCCTTCGTCGCCTACATGCGGGAGAGCGCCCCGGACGAGGCGCCGGCACCCGGCCCGGCAGCGGCATCGCCGACGCCGAACGCCTTGGCGGACACCGGCGCCTTTTCCCTGCGGCGGCTGTCAGCCTATGCCCTGCGCGAGGGGTTGGAACTGCGTCGCGACCCCGTCCGCCTGACCGTCGCCCTGCTGGGCACCCTGATGCTGATGCTGGTCTTCGGCTTCGGCATCAACTTCGATGTCGAGAACCTGCGCTACACCGTGCTGGACCGCGACCACAGCCCCCTGTCGCGCACGGTGGTGGAGGCGTTCTCCAGTTCCCGCTACTTCCAGGGAACGCCACCCGCCGCCGACGCGGCCCAGGCTTTGAAGCGCCTGCAGGCCAATGACGTCGCCCTGGTGGTCGATATCCCGCCGGACTTCGGCCGCGACGTGAAGAAGGGCACGCCGACGGAGGTGGCGGTGCGCATCGACGGCGCCATGCCCTTCCGGGCGGAGACCATCCAGGGCTATGTCGCCGGCCTGTTCGTCCGGCTGCAGCAGGATCTGGCGACGGAGGCCGGTGTCGAGGACGCGCCCGGACTGAACCTCATTCCGCGCTTCCGCTACAATCAGGCCTTCCGTTCCGCCGACGCCATGGTGCCCTGCGTCATCGGCCTGCTGCTGGTCTTCATCCCGTCCATCCTGACGGCTCTCGGCGTGGTGCGGGAGAAGGAGCTGGGGTCCATCACCAACCTCTACGTCACGCCGGTATCGCGCCTGGAATTCCTGTTGGGCAAGCAGCTGCCCTACATCGCCATCGCCTTCTTCAACTACGCCATCATGGTCATGATGGCGCTGGTCATCTTCCACGTGCCCTTGAAGGGCAGCCTGTTGGGCCTCAGCCTGGGGGCGCTGGCCTACGTCATGGCCACCACCGCGCTGGGCCTGCTGGTATCCTGCTTCGTCAGCACGCAGACGGCCGCCGTCTTCGGCACCGCCATCGTCACCATGCTGCCGGCCATCCAGTTCTCCGGCATGATGCAGCCCGTCTCCACCCTGTCGGGCATGCCCCATCTGCTGGGCGCCATCTTTCCCACGACATACTTCGTGAAGACAGTGGTGGGCGCCTTCACCAAGGGGCTGTCGCTGGCGGAGCTGACGCCCTTCATCCTGTCGCTGCTGGCCTTCTTCCCCGTCCTGGTGGTGACGGCGGCCGTGCTGCTGCGCAAGCAGGAGGCCTGAGCCCATGGCGGCCATCCGCAATCTGCTGACCCTGGCGCGCAAGGAACTGGCCGGCCTGCTGCGCGACCGCTTCATGCTGTTCTTCGTGCTCTACGCCTTCACCGGCATGATCTACCTGCAGGCCACGGGCATCAGCCACGAGCTGCGCAACGCCTCCATCGCCATCGTGGATGAGGACCAGTCGCCCCTGGCGCTGCGGTTCCGGTCCGCTTTCCGCGCGCCGGACTTCCAGGCCCCCGCCCTCATCGGCAAGGGCGAGGTCGACCGCGCCATGGCCGACGCGCGCTACACCTTCGTGCTGGATGTGCCGCCGGACTTCCAGGCCGACCTGCTGGCCGGCCGCGGAGCGGAGCTGCAGATCCTGGTGGACGCCACCGCCATGATGCAGGCCGGTATCGGGGCCGCCCAGATCCAATCGGTGCTGAGCGACGAGGTTACACGCTTCCTGGCGCGCGACAAGACCACCACCGTCCCCGACGCGGTCAGCGCCCAGCTGCGCTTCGCCTTCAACCAGACGCTGGAAACGACGCGCTTCACCGGCCTGATGGCCATCCTGTTCAACGTCACCATGCTGTCGGTCCTGCTGACCGGCGCCGCCGTCATCCGGGAGCGGGAGCACGGCACGCTGGAGCATCTGCTGGTCATGCCCGTGCGCCCGTTGGAGATCATGGGGGCCAAGGTGCTGGCCAACGGCCTGGTGGTGCTGGGCATGACGGCGCTTTCCCTGGCGCTGATCATCCGCTGGGCCCTGGGCATCCACCTGGCCGGGTCCCTGCCCCTGTTCATGGCCGGCACCGCCGTCTATCTGTTCTTCACCACCGCCCTGGGCATCTTCCTGGCCACGGTGGCGCGGTCCATGCCGCAGCTGGGCCTGCTGTTCATCCTGATCGTCCTGCCCCTGAACCTGCTGTCGGGCGGCAACACGCCGCTGGAGAGCATGCCCGTCTGGCTGCAGCGGGTCATGCAGTTCTCCCCCGCCACCCAGTTCGTGGCCTTCGCCCAGGCCATCCTGTACCGGGGGGCGGACATCACCCTGGTCTGGCGCCACTTCGCCGCCGTCGCCGGCACGGGCGCGCTGTTCTTCTGCCTCAGCCTGTGGCGCTTCCGCCGCCACCTGGCGGCGGCGCGCTGACCGTCACGGCACCAAGACCGCGGCCCCGCGCACCTGTCCAGCCCGCAGATCCTGGATCGCCCGGTTGGCCTGGGACAGCGGATAGGATGTCACCGCCGGCCGGATGCCCGCCAGCGGCACGACGCGCAGGAAATCCAGCGCGTCGGCCCGCGTCAGATTGGCGACCGAGACCAGCTGGCGTTCCCCCCACAGCAGGCTGTAGGGAAAGGCGGGGATGTCGCTCATGTGGATGCCGGCGCAGACCACCCGCCCGCCCTTGCGCACCGCCGCCAGCGCCGCCGGCACCAGCGCGCCCACCGGGGCGTAGAGGATAGCCGCGTCCAGGGGCTCGGGCGGCGGCTCCTCCGACGAGCCGGCCCAGACAGCGCCCAGGGTCAGCGCGAACTCTTGCGCGGCCAAGTCGCCGGGCCGGGTGAAGACGAACACCTCGGCCCCCTGCCAGCGGGCGGCCTGGAGGATGATATGGCCGGCGGCGCCGAAACCATACAGGCCCAACTTGCGATGCGGGCCGGCCATCACCAGCGACCGCCAGCCAATGAGACCGGCGCACAGCAGCGGGGCCACCATGGCGTCGGCCAGGTCGATGCCGTCCAAAGGATAGACGTAGCGCGCCTCCGCCACGGCCAGCGTGGCGAAGCCGCCGTCGCGGGTGTAGCCGGTGAAGGCGGGCTGATCGCAGAGGTTCTCATGACCCGCCAGGCAATAAGGGCAGCGCTGGCAGCTGTGGCCCAGCCAGCCCAAGCCCACGCGCTGGCCCAGGCTGAGGTCGACGACCCCCGGCCCCAGCCGGTCGACGACGCCCACGATCTCATGGCCTGGAATGCGGGGCAGGCCGCCCGGCGGCAGGTCGCCGTCAATCAGGTGAAGGTCGGTGCGGCAGACGCCGCAGGCCCGAACGACGAGGCGGACTTCGCCCGGCCCCGGTTCCGGATCGGGCAAGTCCCGTTCCTTCAGCGCCCCCGTCCCTTCCCAAACCATGGCACGCATGACGTTTCCTCCGTCTGGCCCTCCGTCTGGACGGCTCCCCGGCCAATCCCCAGTGGACGCCAATTCCCGGATCCCCGCATTGATCGGCCGCAATCCGGGCCGGAATCGTCGCTGTCTTGACGCATCACAAGGAGGCCTGGGCCTTCGCATGGTCCCATGGGCCAGCAACCGACACATAGGGATGGAGGTTCTGATGGTACGCGTCGCTTTGGTCACAGGCGGGGTCACCGGCATAGGGGCCGCCGTCTGTCTTGCCTTGAAGGCCGCCGGCCACACCGTGGTGGCCACCTGCCCGCCCGCGGACGAGGCGATGGCAGCGACCTTTCAGCAGGCGACGGGCCTGCCGACGGTCTTCTGGGACGTCGCCGACTATGCCGCCTGCGCCGACGGCGTGGCGCGGGTCACCGCAGCGCACGGCCCCATTGACATCCTGGTCAACAACGCCGGCATCACCCGCGACGCCATGCTGCACAAGATGACGCCCGAGCAATGGCGGGCCGTCATTGATGTCGATCTGGGCGGCTGCTTCAACATGTGCCGCGCCGTCATCGAAAGCATGCGCGAGCGCCGCTATGGCCGCATCATCAACATCACTTCGGTTAACGCCCTGTCGGGCCAGGCCGGGCAGACCAATTACGCCGCAGCCAAGGCCGGCCTGATCGGTTTCACCAAGGCGCTGGCGCTGGAGGGGGCCTCGCGCAACATCACCGTCAACGCCGTGGCGCCGGGCTACACTAAGACCGCCATGGTCGAGGCGGTGCCCGCCGACATCCTGCAGACCATCGTCAACGGCATCCCGGCCAAGCGCCTGGCCCAGCCGGAGGAGATCGCCCGCGCCGTGGCCTTCCTGGCCGCCGACGACGCCGGCTTCATCACCGGCGAGACCTTGTCGGTGAACGGCGGCAAATACATGCAATAAGGGCGGGCCAATAAGGGCATGCGGGCCCGATCGGATGGGGCGGCGCGGGGGCCGCCCCATCGCTTTTCAGCCGTGGGGACCGCGTCCGGCCCGGGGCCCCAACGCTTCCACCGCCACGTGCAGCAGCCGCCCGACGCCTTCGGCGTAATCCCGGCTGGCCTTGACCGCGAAAGCCTGGCCGAAGCGCTGCAGATCCAGCGGTGTATGGCATGCCGACAGGGCTTTGCACGCCTCGCAGTCCTCATGAAAGCGGCCCTCCCAAAGCCGCACCAGTTCCTGGACGGTGCCCAGCATGCCTTGGGTCCAGCGTCCGTAGACGTTGTGGACGTCGTCCAGCCAGGCGACGTTGCCGGTCAAAACCTCCTCCATGACGCCTTTCGCCAAGGTCCCGGCCGGGTTCAGGGGTTGCGTAGCATCAGGCATGATGACCTCCATTTCTTCAGGTGTGGATGTCGAGCGGATTGGGCCCTGTGAAATGCGGCGGGCTTGACGCGTCCCGGGCGGATGGTGCCGTGCCGCCGTGCCGGGCCAAGGCCGGCAGGTCGGTGGCCAGCGAGGCCAGGACCACCAGATCCCGGGCGGCGAGGACGCCCACCAGGCGGCCGTGGTCCAGCACCCACAGCCGGTGGCGCCCGGCCTCGCCCAGCCGGCGGAAGGCGTCGACCACGCCGGCGTCGGCGGCGATGAAGTCCAGCTCCCCGCACGGCACCATGATGTCGCGGACCGGGGTCGCGGCCCATTCGTCGGGCGTCAGGGTGGCCACCTGCGGTATGCCGACGACGCCCATGACGCGACCATCCCAGACCACCGGAAAGCTGCGGTGGTGATAGCGGTAGACATAGCGGGTGAGGAAATCGCCGACGACGGCCTGCGGGCTGACGAAAATGGGATCCGGCGTCATGATATCGGCCACGCGCATCCCGCCCAGGACCGTGCGCACCTGCATGTCCCGGTAGCCGCTCGCGGCGGCGTTCCGAAGAAACATGCCGATGACCACCCCCCACAAGCCGCCCATAACATCGCCGGTCGCGGTGTTCCAGAAGCCCAGCGCGATGAGGAACAAGCCGAACAGATCGCCGCAGGCCGCCGAGACGTGGGTGGCCCAGGCATAGTCGCCCCGCAGCCGCCACAGCGCCGCCCGCAGCACCCTGCCGCCGTCCAGCGGGAAGGCGGGCACCAGGTTGAACAGCGCCAGATAGGCGTTGAGCTGGCCCAGATAGGCGAGGGTCGCGGCGGCCGCCGGCCAGCCGCCCAGAACCGGAAACGGCTGCGACACCGCCCAGCAGGCGAGAGCGATGACTCCGCTGGCGGCGGGCCCCGCGATCGCCACCAGGAACTCGTGCGACGGCTTGCCGGGCTCGTCCGCGATTTCGGCCACGCCGCCGAAGACGAACAGGGTGATGCCGTTGATCCGCATGCCGAAAGCGCGCGCCACCACGCTGTGCGCCAGTTCATGCAACAGGACGCAGACGAACAGGCCCAGCGTCCCCGCCACCGCCATCCACAGATAGACCGGCCTCGGCATGCCGGGAAGCAGCGCGGGGAAGACCCCCGCCGCCAGCGACCACCCGATCAAGGCCGCCACGAAGAACCAGGACAGGTCCACGAAAATGGGAATGCCGAGCACCTGCGGCAGTTTGAGGCGAGCTGAGGTCATGACTCCTCCCCTTCCCGGCCCGCCGATGGGGAAGGCCCCTCGCGGGCCGTGACGGCACTATGCGCCCATGCCGGTGCGGGCGCCTTGCGATGCATCAAGGCCGCCGTCACCACGGCTGCCATGATGGGTATGGCCGGCCCCATGCCGCGGACCGGCGATAGGAGGCACCCCCATGACCGCCGCCGTCCCCGCCACCACCCTGCCCCAGGCCACGCCCCGGCGCGCGCGCCGTCCGGCGCCCCGGCCAAAGGCGGCCGTGACGCTGCCGCCACCACCACCCGCAGCGGATGCCGATCCGGATTTTCGCGCCCTCGACCGTGCCCTGCGCGCCACGGCGGCACGGATGACGCAGGGACTTTCGCCTTCGGTGCTGCTGGAGGCATGGACGGACTGGGCCTTGCACCTGTCGGCCAGCCCCGGACGCCGTCTGGGCTGGACACTGGCGGCAGCGGACGCCGCCGGGCAATTCGCCGTGTGGCTGGCGGAAGCGTCCGCCGCGGGCGATGCCGCGCCCCTGGTCGAGCCGCAACCCGGGGACCATCGCTTCGCCGACCCCGTCTGGCGGCAGTGGCCCCACGTGGCCGTGGCCCAGGCCTATCTGCTGGGGGAAAGGCTGCTGCTGGACGCCGCCCGACGCGTGCCCGGGGTGGCGCGCCAGCATGAGAACGAATTGGCCTTTCTCTTCAGCCAGTGGGCCGACGTCCTGTCGCCCACCAACGTGCCCTGGCTGAACCCCGTCATCATGGGGCACACGCTGCAGGAAGGGGGTGCGAACTTGGCGCGCGGCTGGCTGAATTGGATGGAGGATGCCGGCCGCCTGATGAAAGGCGCACCGCCGGCCGGCGCGGAAGAGTTCCAGGTGGGCCGCGACGTGGCGCTGACCCCGGGCGCGGTCATCTACCGCAACCGGTTGATGGAGGTGATCCAATATGCGCCGGCCACACCCACCGTCCATGCGGAGCCGGTGCTGATCGTCCCCGCCTGGATCATGAAATACTACATCCTGGATCTGCGGCCGGAGAATTCGCTGGTGCGCTGGCTGGTGGGGCGCGGCCACACCGTCTTCATGGTGTCATGGAAGAACCCCGATGCCGGCGACCGGGATTTGAGCCTGGATGATTACCGCCGCCTGGGAGTCATGGCGGCCCTGGACGCGGTCACCGCCGCCGTCCCCGGCCAGCGGATCCACGCCTGCGGCTATTGCCTGGGCGGCACCATCCTGTCCATCGCCGCCGCCACCATGGCCCGCGACGGGGACGACAGGCTGGCCAGCCTGTCCCTGCTCGCGGCCCAGACCGATTTCGCCGAAGCCGGCGAGCTGATGCTGTTCCTGGATGAACGCCAGGTCAGCCTGCTGGAGGACCTGATGTGGACGCAGGGCTATCTCAGCGGCGGCCAAATGTCCGGCGCCTTCCAGTTGCTGCGCCCCAACGACCTGATCTGGTCGCGCTTCATCCGCGACTATCTGCTGGGCGACCGCGAGCCTATGACCGACCTGATGGCCTGGAACGCCGACGCCACGCGCATGCCGGCGCGCATGCACGGCGAATACCTGCGCGGCCTGTTCCTGGAAAACCGCCTGTCCGCCGGCCGCTTCGCCGTGGAAGGGCGGGTGGTCGCGCTGCGCGACATCAAGGTGCCGATCTTCGCCCTGGGCACCGCGCGCGACCATGTCGCCCCCTGGCGTTCGGTCTACAAGATCAACCTGTTCAGCGACACCACCGTCACCTTCACCCTGGTATCTGGCGGGCACAATGTGGGCATCGTCAACCCGCCGGCGGCGGAGCGGGGCAGCTATCAGATCCTCACCCGGCAGCATGATCAGCGGTACGTCGATCCCGACACCTGGGCGGCCTCGGCACCCAGCCACGGCGGCTCCTGGTGGCCGGCGTGGGAGGAGTGGTTGCGCAGTATTGGTCAGACGGCCCAGGTCGCGCCGCCACGGCCATCGACAACGCTGTGTCCGGCACCCGGGGAGTACGTGCACCAGGCGTAAGACACCGGAACCCTCCGGACGCCGGGTGGCGCCCGGAAGGTTCCCTGGGCCGGAACTCGCCCGCCCGTCACCATCCGTTGGTCAGGACGATCTTGCCGCGCGCGCGGCCGGACGCCTGGTGATGGAACGCCGCCACGGCATCGCGGCCCGGCACCGTCCGGTCGACCAGCACCTCGACCCCGGCAGCGACCTTGTCCATGACGGCCGCCAACCGGACGGCGTCCGAACTGTGGAAGACGAACGCCGCCTCCACGCCATGCGCTTTCGCGAAAGCCCCGTCCGGCGGGGCGGCGATGGAGGCCAGGAAACCGCCGGCGCGCAGCACCTCATAGGACCGGGCCTGCGTGTCGCCACCGATGGTGTCCAGGACCACGTCCACGTCTGAGACGCGTTTGGTGAAATCCTGGTTGCGGTAGTCGATCACGAGATCGGCGCCTAAGCGTTCCGCGATGGCGATGCCGTCGCCGGAGGCGGTCGCCGCCACCCGCGCGCCGGCCTGGCGGGCGAACTGGATGGCGAAGCTGCCGACCCCGCCGGCACCAGCATGGATAAGCACTGTCTGCCCCGCACCTAGTCCGGCGACCTCGAACAGAGCCTGCCAGGCCGTGCCTGCGGCCGTCGGGATGCCGGCGGCCCGCTCGAAGCTGATGGTATCGGGCAGGCGTACCAGTTGGTCGGCGGGAACCACTGCGAACTCCGCCAGCGCGCCACCGCTGGTCGGCGCCGTTCGCGCCACGACCCGGTCACCGGCGCGCCAGCCCGACACGCCATCGCCCACGGCCTCGATGGTGCCGCTGAGGTCGCTTCCCAGCGTGTAGGAGAAGGTCAACGGGAAGAAGGCCTCCATATAGCCGCGCTGCAGCTTCACATCGAGCGGGTTCAGGCTGGCGGCCGCAACGCGTACCAGCACGTCGCCCGCCACGGGCCGGGGCACATCGACGGTGTCGATGACCGGATCCGCCCCGTAGCCATGAATACGAAACGCCTTCATCGTCACTTCTCCCCGACACCCATGGCGCCCACCTGATGCAACCAGCCGAACCAGTCCTCCAGGTGCCAGGTATGGGTGACGCGCCCGTCCCGCACATAATGGAACTCGTGGATCGGGATGGTGAACCGGACGCCGGTCGGCGCCACGCCGAACCATTCGCCCTGGTGGGTGCCCGTTATCTCGGCGCGCACGGCCGCCTTGCCCGGTGCGCCGATCAGTTCGTGGATGATGATACGCACGTCGGGGAAGGCGGCGCTGAAGGCGCGGACCAGCGGCTTCATACCCTCGCGGCCGGGGGCCTGGCCGGGGGCGAGGGGAATGTCCTGCCAGTCCGTGGCCAGCACCTCCTCCAGAAGGTCGGGATTATGGTCGGAAAAGGCGCGGTAGAGCGTTTCGATCGCGATGCGATCCCGCTCGGCGAGCCCATTGGATGTGACGATAGGGTCTTGCGACATGGACTGTCTCCTGGTTGACACCCTCAAAAGCTAGGCAACCGGCCAACATTCTTGAAATCGATAGTCCGTATGTGAAAACATCCACGGTATGGATTTACATGGCATCGATCTCAACCTGCTGGTCGCCTTCGACGCGCTGATGGCGGAGCGGAGCGTCACTCGGGCGGGCAAGCGGATAGGACGTACCCAGCCGGCCATGAGCGCCGCGCTGGCGCGGTTGCGCGCGCTGTTCGAGGATGAGCTGTTCGTCCGCAGTCCGTCGGGGTTGCAACCCACCCAGCGCGCCAGCGACCTGGCGGAACCGTTGGGCCGGGCGCTGGCCGAAATCAGCCGGACACTGGAGTTCACCCAGCGCTTCAACCCCGCCACGTCGTCGCAGGCGTTCACGCTGGCCCTGTCCGACCATCCGGCCCTGGTGTTGCTGCCGCGACTGACCGAAGCCCTGCGGCAACGGGCGCCCAATGTGACGCTGCGCATCAACGCCTTCACCCATCGGGACGACGCCGTCGCCATCCTGGACGCCGGCGACGCCGACCTGACGATCAGCGTCCCGCCCCGCCAGCCGGTGGGCGGCCGCATCCTCAGCCAGCCGCTGTTTGAGGAGCGCTTCGTCTGCATCATGCGGCGTAGCCATCCGGCCGCCTCGGGGGCGCTGGATCTGCCGACATTCCTCAGCCTGTCCCACCTTCTCGTCTCGCCGGAGGGGGAGCGGTTCGGCCAGGTCGACGCCGCGCTGGCGGCGATGGGCCTGCGGCGGCGCATCGCCCTGTCGCTGCCGCAGATGTACGCGGCCCCTCCCCTGGTGGCCCGCTCCGACCTTATCGCCACCCTCATGGAAGGTGCGGTTGGTGCGTCCGCGGCGCGCGACGATCTGCTGATCCTGCCGCCGCCGGTCGCGCTGGGCACCGTGTCGTTCGCCATGTCCTGGCATCGCCGGAACGACGCCCACCCGGTCCAGCGTTGGTTTCGCGAGACGCTGTCGAGCCTTTACGCGACCCAGCCTGTGCAGGGCTGATCATCGAAGCCACAGCGGAAGCCCGTCTACGTTTTCCAAATTTGGAAATCGAACTGCCATTTTCTTGCATTTCTTTCTGAGATCGGCGGGGCCAATCTGGCGTCACGACATAGATGACGCCCGCCCTCCGGTTCTCCCGCGCCCGTCAAGGTGTCGCGGTCGCCACGAGGCCGGCCAACAAATCACCACCACCAACCGACACGGCGCCCGCGCCCCCGCGGCCCGCATGCCCCGTCGCGTCTTCAGGAGAGGAAGATGAAATACAAGACATTGGGAAATACCGGCCTTCTGGTCTCGCAACTCTGTCTCGGAACCATGACGTTCAGCGACGGGACCGGCGTTTACGAGCATATCGGCAACGTCGGCCAGTCGGGCGCCGATGATCTGGTGAAGGCAAGCATCGATGCCGGCATCAACTTCTTCGACACGGCGGATGTCTATTCGGCCGGCGCCAGCGAGCGGACGCTGGGCCAGTCGTTCAAGAATCTCGGGATTCCTCGGAATGAGGTCGTGCTGGCGACGAAGGTCTACAGCCGGATGGGCCAGGGTCGGAATGACGTCGGCGCGTCGCGCGGCCACATCATGGACGCCGTCGAGGCCAGCCTGCGCCGCCTCCAGACCGATCACATCGACCTGTATCAGATCCACGCCACCGACACCCTGACGCCGGTGGAGGAGACGCTGCGCGCGCTCGATGATTTGGTCCGGCAGGGCAAGGTCCGTTACCTGGGCGTGTCCAACTGGCAGGCGTGGCGGATCGCGACGGCGCTGGGCGCCTCCGCGCGCCTCAACCTGGAGCGGTTCAACACGCTGCAGGCCTACTACTCCATCGCCGGGCGTGACCTGGAACGTGAACTCAAGCCGTTGTTGGAGGCGGAGAAGATGGGCCTGCTGGTGTGGAGCCCGCTGGCCGGCGGCCTCCTGTCCGGCAAGTTCAGCCGCGAGAACCAATCGCCGGAGGGGTCGCGCCGCTCTTCCTTCGACTTCCCGATCGTCGACAAGGAACGGGCCTGGACTGTCATCGATGCGCTGAAGCCCATCGCGGCGGCGCATAGTTGCAGCCCGGCCCGCATCGCGCTGGCGTGGCTGCTGGCCAAGCCGGTCGTGACCTCGGTCATCGTCGGCGCCAAGCGGCTCAGCCAGTTGGAGGACAATATCGCCGCGACCGGCATCGTGCTGAGCGACGACGAGATCGCGGCGCTCGACGCCGTCAGCGAGTTGCCGCCGGAATACCCCGGCTGGATGCTCGCCACCCAGGGCTCCGACCGGATGGGACCTGTCGATCTGTGGGCCGACAAGATATCCCAGACGTCGTGATCAACGCGCGCCAGGCGCTGGAGATGGCGCCTGGCGCCCCGAAAGCTCGGGATTGGCCCGCATCACCTCCTCGGTGAGAAAGTCACCGACGGCCCGAACCCGGGCGGATGCGACAAGATCAGCATGGGTCACCAGCCAGACCTCGGCACTGAACATCTGATCGGGTGGAATGACCCGGATGAAGTCCTCCCTCACGGTCAGGAAGTCCGGGATAACGGCCAGGCCCAGGCCGGCGCGTACGGCGGCGATCTGGGCGGGCAGGCTGCTGGCGACCAGCGCGATCTTGCAGCCGGGATATTCCCGCGCCAGCCAGGCCGCGGCCGGCATGAACGCGTGGCCGTCATCCCAGGCGATGAAGTGCCGTCCGCCCAGCGGCTCGCCCGCTATGGGAGGGTGCCGCTCAATGTAATCCCTGCTGCCGTAGACCGAGTAGGTCATGTGGCCCACGCGCTTGACCGTCAGGTTGCCGCGCGTCGGCCGCACGACGCGGAGCGCTATGTCCGCCTCGCGTTTTCCAAGCTCAGCCGTGACGGTGCTGGTGATGATTTCAAGGCAGATGCCCGGGTAGCGGTCCCGGAACGCCGGCAGGGCGGGGATGATGAGGTCCGTCGCCAGATTTTCGGACGTCGCGAGCCGCACGGTTCCCGCTGGCGTCTTGTCGAGGCCCGCGGCACCGCGTTCCAACGCCAGGATGCCGTCTTCGACCCGCTCGGCGTGCCCCAGCAACTCGCGCCCCTCGTCGGTGAGGAAGTAGCCGGTCTGATGCCGTTGGAAGAGAACCATTCCGATGCTCTCCTCGAATTCGGCGATGCGGCGACCGACGGTGGACTGGCTCACCCCAAGGTCGGCGGACGTCCGGGTGAGGCTTCCGGTCCGCGCCACGGCCAGGAAATATTTGAGGTCGTTCCAGTCCATGCCCATCATGCCCGGCCGCGTTATTGGGGGGAGCCGGCCTTCACCCCTGGAGCAAGGATGGAGGCGAAGATCACCCGCTTGAATTGCTCGATGGGTTGGGGGGACCGGTCCACTTTCATGCGCATCATAGCGCCCTCCCAGGCGGAGAGAAGGAAGGTCGCGATGTCGCCGGCATCGAGATCGTCCCGGATCTCGCCCGCATCCTGGCCGGCACGCACAGCCTCGGCGAACGCGTCCGTGAGGGCGCGGCAAACCTCGACCAGATGGGCGCGCAGCACGTCGCTCTGTTCCGGCACCTCAAGGCTCATGTTGCCGACAAGGCAGCCGTATCGCCAGCCCGCCGCTTCCAGCCGTTCGGTGATGGCATCGAAATAGGCGCGCAGCCGTTCGACGGCCGGCCGGCCTTTATCACGCAGCGTGCCGTCCATGATCGCCTGTGTGCGCTCATGGTAGCGATCGAGGATGGTGGCGGCGAAAGCCTCCTTCGATCGGAAATGGTTGGTGAAGCAGCCCTGGGGCACGCCAGCGTCACTGGTGATCTCGCGCACGCCGGCACCGGCGTATCCGCGCTCGTGCAGCGTACGCACTCCGGACTCGATGATTTTTTCGCGAAGGGACGGTCTGGCCATTGCTAATAAATACAGTTGGACGTATTTCTTGGCAAGCGCAGTTCCGCCGGCGGCCTCTGAACGCTTACGGGGATCCCCCGCGTGGAAGTGCTCAGCGCGACGATCCAAGAAGGCGAGAGATATGGCGATCATTGACTATACCCGTGCGGCGCTGGACGCGGCGGGCAGCACGCTGGCCGACGCGGGCCCCGTCTACATGATCAATCTGGTGCGCTATCGGGACCAGGCCACCTATGAGGCCACGTTTGAAGCGGCCTCCGACCTGCCACCCTGCTCGGGCAGGGAGGCCTATTTCCAGCGGTATGCCCCCGCCTTCCAGGCTATCGCACGGGGCGAGGACTATTCGGTTTTCTGGGTCGGCAATGTCCGTGGAGTGCTGGTGGGCGTCGCTGGCGAAGCCTGGGACGACATCGTCATCGTCCGTTATGCGAACTTCGCCACGCTGCGCCGGATTCTTGAGAACCCGGCCTACGCGGAGCAGGCCGCACCACACCGGCACGCGGCGTTTGCGGATTGGAAATTCATGGTCACCACCCAGCCCGAGCTACCACGGTGAACAGACTTCCGCCCCTGCCCGCGCCCCACGGAGCACCGGAAGGACGCCCCTGATGCCCTGTCAGCCTGCCGCCGTTCCGGCATCCGCGACAATGGTGGTGATCAGATGGCCATGCGGATCCACCTCCGTCACGCAATCCGGTCCCACCGCGAAAGTCGACTCCCGCTCCTCGAACAGGGCGGCACCGACGATACGCATGCCCGGCGCCAGGGCGTAGCGGTCGTAGATCGCCGTGTCGACCGGGCCGAAATCCGGGAAATCGACCCGCCGGTGGCCCCGCAGCGGCTCCGCCCCCTCCTCCCGCGTCCGCGTCAGGCTGATCTGCTGAATGGGCAGCGAGGCGGAGAGGCGCCATCCGACCACCTCGACCGGCATGCCCTGGGCCGCCCGGCCGAACCGGGCGCGATAGGCCGCGCCGAAGGCTTCGTGGAGAGCCCCACCGTCACCGGCGGCGATCGCCTCCGCCGGGACGCCGACCGACACCTCGAAGCCCTGGCCGACATAGCGCATGTCGGCATAGAGCCTGGTCTGCATCGGCGCGGTGGCGGCACTGGCCGCATCCAGCAGACGCCGGGCCTGGTCCGCCATATCGGCGATCAGTCCCCGCACATGGGGCCAGTCCAGCCGAGCCACCGGCGACACGTACCCGCGCACGAAGTCGACCGTGGGCGGCGCCACCAGGAAGCCGAAGGCCGAGATGACCCCCGCCCCCGGCGGCACGATCAGCTGCCTGACCTTCAGCAGCTTGGCCAGGCCGTAGGCATGGACCGGGCCGGCGCCGCCGAAGGCGATCATGGTGTAGTCGCGGGGATCCTTGCCGTTCTCGGCGAGGTGCATGCGGGTGGCCCCCGCCATGCTTTCGTTGACGACGGCCTGGATGCCACGCGCGGCCCCCGGGGCGTCGATACCCAGCGGCCGGCCCAGCCGGCTTTCCATCGCGTCGCCGGCCGCCGTGTCGCGCAGGCCCATCTCGCCCCCCAGGAAATAGGCGGGATCAAGATACCCCAGCATCAGGTCGGCGTCGGTTACCGTCGGCTCCGTCCCGCCGCGTCCATAGCAGACCGGGCCGGGCACGGAACCGGCGCTGCGCGGCCCAACCTTGAGCAGGCCCAGGGCGTCCAGCCCCGCGATGGAGCCGCCGCCGGCGCCGATTTCGATCATATCGACGACCGTGACCTTCAGCGGCAGCCCCGACCCCTGCTTGAAACGGTGCAGGCGGCCCGCCTCGAAGTCATGCTTGATGTGGGGGGCGTAATCCTCCACCAGGCACATCTTGGCCGTGGTCCCGCCCATGTCGAATGAGATCACCCGCCGCTGTCCCGTCTCGCGGGCGATGTGCGCGGCCGCCATGGCGCCGGCGGCCGGCCCTGACTCGATGAGGCGCACCGGGAAATTCTTGGCGTCCTCTATGGTGGTGATGCCACCGCTGGACAGCATGATGTACAACTCGCCCGCGAAGCCCAGGGCGCGTAGATCATCGACCAGCCGGTCCAGATAGCCATGCACGCGGGGCTGGACATAGGCGTTGACGCAGGTGGTGTTGGTCCGTTCGTACTCGCGGATCTCCGGCGCGACCTCGGCGGACAACGAGACCAGCAAGTCGGGATAAAGCGCCCGCACCACCTGGCGCGCCGCCAGTTCGTGCGCCGGATTGCGATAGGAATGCAGGAAGGCGATGGCCAGGGCCTCGATGCCTTCCTCGTCCACCAGGTGGCGGACGGCGTCGCACACCGCCTGCTCGTCCAGCGGCGTGAACTCGCCACCATCGGCCTTCAACCGCCCCGGGATGTCCAGGCGCAGGTGACGCGGCACCAGGACGGGCACGGGTTCCAGGGCCAGATCGTCCACGTCGTACCGGATCTCCCGCCCCATCTCCAGGATATCGCGGAATCCCGCCGAGGCCAGCAGGCCGATCTTGGCGCCGGTCCGCTCCAGCACCGTGTTGGTGATCAGGGTCGTCCCGTGAACGATGCTGTGGATTTGATCGATGGTCGAGTTGGTCTCCGCCAGCAGACGGACGATGCCTTCGACGATGGCCCGGCCCGGCTGGTCGGGGGTGGTCAGGCGCTTGCCCGTGGCACTGAGGCCGCGGGCCTCGTCATGCAGGACGAAGTCGGTGAACGTGCCGCCGATATCGACGCCGATGCGGATGGTCTTTTGCTTCATCACTTCAGTCCAAGGGCCAGAGCTTGCGTGGGGTAGTCGCGGCGTACGGCGTCGGTGGTCACCACGCCCCGCTTCAGATCGGTTTCGACGGCCGCAACCGGCCGGTCGGCCGGCGGTCCATAGCCACCGCCCCCGGGGAAGGACAGCGTCACGCTTTCGCCCGGCTGGATGAGGGAGCGTGACTTCATGGGCACGGTGCGCCCATCCCGATGGGCGGCCAGCGCGGGCGCCCCGGCACCGCCCCCCATGATGCCCAGCGCCGGGTGGCGCTCACGATCCCCCAGCAGCACCATCTGGATGGGTGTCGCGGCGGCGTTCAGGATTTCGCAGTCCTGGCCCAGGCCGCCGCGCTGGCGGCCCGCCCCACCGGAGTCCGGCCGAAACGCCTTGCGCAGGAACAGCAGCGGCGACACCGTCTCCATCGCCTCGACGCTGCCCGCACCGGAATTGGTGGGGAAGGCGGTGGTGGACAGGCCATCCCGCTCCGCCGAGGCGCCCATGCCGGCGCTGGCGAACAACAGCTGGCCGAAGCGTCCCCCGTCGGCGGTGCGACCACTGAAATGCGCGCGCAAGGCCGGCGCCCCGCCGCTGTCGGCCACCACCCGGTCCGGCATCAGCGGCGACAGCGCCTGGAACAGGGCGCAGGACAGCAGGTGGCCCGTCAGGTGGCGCGCCATGACCGGCGCCGGTGCGGTGGGATTCAGGATGGTTCCGGCCGGCGCCGTCACCCGGATGGGCCGGTAGGAGCCCTCATTGCGTCGCGTGAACGGGTCCAGCAGGCACTTCAGCGGATAGATGGTGTAGGCGCGCGTATAGTTGAGCGTCGAATTGATCGCGTACGCCACCTGGGGGGAGGAACCGTCGTAATCAACGGTGATGTCGTCACCGGCGATGGTCACGGCACAGGCGATGCGCGTCGGCTGGTCCCCCACGCCATCGGCCTCGATGGCGCCGCGATAGACGCCGTCGGGCAAGCCGGCGATGGCCGCGCGCATGGCCCGCTCCGCCAGGCCGGTCACGGCGCGGCCCAACCGTTTGAAATCGGGCTCGCCCGTGTCCTCCAGGAACTCCACCGCCCGGCGCCGGCACACCTCGTTCGCGTTGACCTGCGCCTCAATGTCGCCGAACACGATGTCCTTGAGGCGGATGTTGGCCAGCAGCAGCTGCACCAGGTCGTCATTCAGCTCCCCCGCGCGGTAAAGCCGTACCGGGGGAATCAGCACGCCTTCCTCGATCAGCTCGGTCGGCCCCTCCTTGAAGGTGCCGCCGATATCGGGCGCATGGGCGGCGGAACCGGAGAAGCCGACCAACGCGCCGTGGTGGAAGATGGGGGCGACCACGACGATGTCCGGCAGATGGCCCGTGCCGATCCAGGGATCGTTGGTCATGACCACGTCGCCCTGGCGCCATGTCGATGCCGGAAAGCGGTCCAGCATGGCGCGGGTGGCACGCCCGACCAGGGCGGCGAAGGCCGGGATCCCCAGGGTGCACTCGCCGATGGTCTCGCCGTCCGTATCCATGAGCACGGTGACGTAGTCGTTGGATTCACGGATGACGGTGGAGAAGGAGGTGCGCAGCAGCGTCGCTGCGGCCTCATCGGCGATGGCGATCAGCCGGCTCCACCAGATTTCCAGGGTAATGGGGTTGATCTCGCTGTCGATCATGCTGGGTCCTTCACACGAGAGAGGGGGGCGGGATCGGGCGCGCGCTGCGCCGCCGCGCCATCCGCCGCCACCAAGGACAGGGTCGAACGATAGGGTCGCCGGCCGGCGGCGAGGATAAGCGCCGCCACGGCGAAGCCGCCGGGGGCGACGATGGCGATGGACCGGCCGATCATCATCGGATCATGGAAGACGTGATCGTTCAGCACGCCGACCAGCAGCGGCCCGAAGGTCGCCGCCAGCAGGTTGGAGCTGGCGATGTAGCAGGCCGACGCGATGGCGCGCATGCGGTTGGGCACCAGTTCGGCCAGGCAGGCCTGGACCAGGCCGAAATTGAAACCGACCACGAACTGGATGGAACCGATGGCGACCAGGGCCACGGCCTGGTCGGTGACCGCCATGACCAGGCTGGCGACCGCGCAGAAGGCCGCCGAGCCGGTGCCGACGATCAGCTTGCCGTCCTTCCGGCCCGCCCGGGTCAGGGCGTCGGCCAGCATGGCGCCGACGATGGCGCCGAGCGGGCTCAGCACCAGGGTCATGCCCCCCAGCTTCTGGCCCGTGGGCCCCAGTGCCCAGCCGTGGACGCGGACGAAAAAGGTGGGGGCCCAGGACGCCAGGGTCGAGGCCGCCATGCTGGTGGTGGCGAAGCCGCCGACCGTGGTCAGCAGGGCCGCCTTCTTGCGGGCGAATTCCGCCAGCACCTGGCGCAGGCTGGCGGTGGCCTCCGACCGCCGGCCGTCGTCCGTCAGGCGCGCCGGTTCCCGCACGGACAGCAGCAGCGGCACCATCAGAAGCCCGGCGGCACCCAGGATGATGAAGACCATCCGCCACGGCTCCGTCTGGCCGGCGCCGTCGTGGCCGAAATATTTCAGCAGCGTGCCGCCAAGGCCGAGCGCCAGCCCGCTGCCGAAAAAGACGCCCATGGAATAGATGCTGAGCGCCCGCGTGCGCGCACCCGGCGAGAAATAATCGGCGATCAGGGACACGGCGGCCGGCGCCAGGGCCGCCTCGCCGATGGCGACGCAAATCCGCGCGCCGAACAATTGCGGCATGCTTTGCGCCAGGCCGCAGGCCGCCGTGGCGGCGCACCAGACGACCAGGCCAACCAGCGTCAGGTTGCGGCGGTGCCGTGTATCCGCGACACGCGCCAGGGGAAAGCCGAACAGCGTGTAGAAGACGGCGAAGGCCGCGCCCTGCAGCAGACCAAGCTGTGTGTCGTTGAGGTCAAAGCTCTTCTGGATCGGGCCGACCAGAAGCTGCAACAGGGCCCGATCCATGTAGCTGAAGGTGAAACATAGGCACATCACAACGGCGACATACCAGGAATACGCGGTGTCCCGGCGATGCAGGGCGGCCTGCCTGCCCATTTGCGTCCTCCCGATTTTATTATTGTGCGCTTAAGCGAAATACGGGTGCCGCGACGGCGTCAGGCAAGCTCGACCGACAGCAGGCGGGCGAACTGCTGACCACCATGCATGTCGCGCTCATGCCGCCAGCCTTGGGGATGCGGCCGGGGGTAGGAGATCTTGATCATACGCAGCGCGTCCACCGGCACCCGCTTCACGCCGCCCGGGTCCGTGCCGAACAGCCGGGCGAACAGGTCCGGCCCCAGTTCCGGCGCGTCACGATAGCGCGCGAAACTGTCGTCGTCGGCGAAAAAGAAATCCACGGTGATCCAGAAAGGACCGGCGTTCTTCGACCGGACATGCCGGCACACTTCAGCGATCTTAGGCATTCGGCGTCTCCAGATGCTCAACGGTGCCGGTCGACGACACGTCCACCCATTCCGTCCTGACCAGTTCGAACCCGTCCTCGGTCTCGACGACATGGTTGAGCAAGAATTCATAGACACGCCCGCGCGGGATCTCGGCTGGCGTGAAGGGGAAGGCGTAGCTGGGCAGTTCCATGTCGAAGCGTATCGGCATGTGGAAGAAATAGGGGTTGCAGGATCGCGCCATACGGTCGGCCAAGTCCTGGGTGCGCGCCGTGACCACAAACAGCACGCCCACGTCACGCGGTGGCGGGGTATCGGCGGGCACGGGCCGGCCGGACGTGCCGTTCCAGCCGTAGAGGCGTAGCGAGACCTCGAAATTGCCCGCCTCATCGCCAAAGGTGGCGGCAATGCGGTCCACCAGCGTCTTGTGCATGCGATCGTGGAATTCATCGAGGTTGGCCAGGACTTCCGGATCCTCGATGCCGATCAGCATGATGGTCTGGTAGTCGCCGCCGCGGGCCCCCTCCAGCTTCATGGTGTAGGGCATGGGCCGCCAGATGGAACCGACGACCCGGGTGATGCGCGGCTCGACCTGGGTGTAGACCGCCTCCTTGGCATCCAGGATGCCGCCCGGTTCCACCAGCAGGAAGGGATCGCTGTTCTCATACAGCAGGTGGGCCGAGACGCTTTCGGGCGTGCAGCGGTTGCCGAGATCCAAGGGCTCCATGTCGAAGTGGTCGGCCCCGACATGCATCAGCACGCCGCCCCGTCGCAGGTTGGTCGTGCACTGCCCGCCGCATTCGGCGATCTTGGCCGCATGCCAAGTCTGGGCCACACCGGCGCCCCGCATCAGGGGCACGGCCGACAGCACGGCGGTGTCCGTGGTCCTGCCGCCCAGCACCAGGTTGGCGCCGCGCTGGACGGCATCGATATATGGCTCCGGCCCCATCAGGGCCACGATGTGGTCGCAGGCGTCGAACAGCTCATCGGTGGCCTGTTCCAGTGGCGCCAGCGGCCGGATCTTCCCCTGCGCCAGCTTGCGCTTCAGCACCGCCGCCGGCTGTTCGCTGTACAGGCAGGCGATGCGCAGGCCTATGCCCAGTTCCCGCGCCGCCTCGATGGCGATGTCGCGGGTCCAGTCCACGCTGGAGTCCGCGCCGCAGGTGCCGCAGGTGCCCACCAGCACCGGAATGCCGGCATCATTGGCCATCTGCAGCAGGACGAGGAGATCCTGCTTGATCGACTCCCTGTTCATCTTGGAGACGCCGCGCGCCAGATAAGAGGGCCCGCTGTCCGTCGAACCGGCGTCGATGGCGATGGCGTGGGCGCCCTGGGCCAGGCCATAGGCGATGTGTTCCCGTTTCACTCCCGCACCGAGCATTCCGCTCGGCACGATGACCTTGGTCACCGTCCGTTCCAACTCCGACATTTCCTGGTGTCCCGTCCGTTTATTCTTAGCAAGATGCATAACAAACTTGACCGACGCTACGGAGTAAGGGATAAGTCGTCAATCTTGATTATAAAAGTTTAGAAATGGTCGACGACGACTACATATCGGCCGAAGAGGCCGCGGCGCTGCTGGGTGTCACCATCGACACCTTCTACGTCTATGTGACGCGCAAGAATTTGCGGTCCACGGGCATTCCCAACTCACGCAAGCGCCGCTATTGGCGCGCCGACGTGGAACAGCTGCGCGGCCGCGGCCGCAAGCCGCCGGCCAGCCCGACGGACCTGGACGCCGAAAGCTCCATCACCCTGCTGACCGAGGACAATCTGTTCTATCGGGGGCAGAGCGTCCGGGAACTGGTGAACCGCCCCACCTTCGAAAGCGTGGCCGCCCTGTTGTGGGATGTGGACGCCGACGCGGTGTTCGGCGAGTCGCTGCCGGCGTTTCCCGACACGGTCAAGGCGGTGCGCCGCGCGCTGGCGGATGAATCGCCCCTGGATCAGGCCATCGCCCTTTTCCCCCTGATTGAAAAGGTGAATCCGCGCTCGCAGGATTTCTCGCCAGCCGGTATGGCCCGCACGGGTGGCGACGTGCTCCGCGCCTTCACGGCGCTGATCGCCGGGCATGACCGCCCTGACCGCAGGGCCATCCATGTGAGCATCGCCGAGGCCTTCGGCCTCACCGACCGCCAGGCGACGCTGTTGCGGCGCGTCATGATCCTGGCCGCCGACCATGGGCTGGAGCCCGCGACCTTCGCCGTGCGGGCGATCGCCAGCACCGGTGTCTCGCCCTGGCGGGCGGTGTCCACCGGCCTGACCATCGCCATTGGCCGCAAGACACGCCCGGTCCAGTTCGCCGCCATCGGCCGGCTGGTCAAGGAAATCGTTGAAACGGAACGGCCTTTCGAACCCATCACCCGCCGCGTCCAGGAAGGCGACGCCATCGCGGGCTTCCTGCCCGTCACCAGCGGCCGCGACGTACGTGCCACCGTCCTGCTGGACCTGCTGGAAGCCGACTATGCGCGCGACGCCGACTTCCAGCGCCTGATGGCGGCCATCGGCGCGGCGCGGGACATCGGCGGCTACGAGCCGAGCTTCGCCCTGCTGGGCGGATTCGCCGGACTGAAGCTCGGCTTACGCTCGCGCGAGGCCACCTTTTTCCTGGCCCGCGCCGCCGGCTGGATCGCCCACGCCATCGAGCAGAGCCTGGGTGGCGAGCGCGAGCGCCATGAGCCGCACTATCGCGGGCCCCTACCCGGCCTGTGAGCGGGACCGTCCATCCGCGACAACACAGTCGGCGGGCGGATCGTCGCCATCCAGCACAGCCACGACCGACCGCGCGGCGATCATGTTGGTGCGGTCCAGCCCCTCGCGGGAGGAGGCGGCGGCATGCGGCGTCGCCACCACGTCGTCGCGCGCCAGCAGGGCGGCGGTGACCTCGCGGTAGTCCGGATCGCTTTCGCTGACGAAGACGTCGAGCCCGGCACCCGCCAAGTGCCCGACCTCCAGCGCGGCAAGCAGGGCGCGGTCATCCACCAGGCCGCCCCGCGCGGCATTGACCAGGATGGCGCCCGGCTTCATCGCCGCCAGCGCCGCCGCGTCGATCATGAAGCGTGTCGCGGGCGTCAGCGGCGCATGCACGGAAACATAGTCGCTGCGCCGCAGCAGTTCCGGTAGCGAAACGAACTCCACACCCTCGGGGGCATCGGGGGGAACAGGCCCCGGTGTGCAGACCAGCACCGTGGCGTCGAAGCCGCTCAGGCGCCTGATCACGCTCCGCCCGATGCGGCCGTATCCGATGATGCCGACGGTCTTGCGATACAGATCCGTGCTGATCTGAATGGCCCATTTGCCTGCGGCCATGTCCGCCTGGGACCGCCGGAATCGGCGCCCAACCGCCAGCATCAGGCCGATGGTGTGGTCGGCCACGGCGGCATCGTTGCCGCCGGCGGCGATGGTGACCACCCGGCCCAGATCCCGCGCCGCGGCCAAATCGACCCGCTCATACCCCACCCCCCGCCGGGACACCACCGCCAGGTCCGGTAGGGCCGCCAGCAGCGAGCGGGTGACGCGCGCATGCCCGACGATCCAGCCGGCCGCCCCGGCCAGGCAGGCCCGCAATTCGTCTTCCGTCAAATCGGCATCGGCCCGACCCGGCGGCAGGGCCAACACCTCGGCCTCACAGCCTTGGTCGCGCAGATAATCCAGCGACGCCTGATCGAAAAACTTCTGACTGATAAGGACCCGACGGTTTCCTGCCATGACATCCCTCCCCACGCCGCCGCGACGCGCCGTTCATTGACCGATAGGCTCATTGATTGATGGGCGACGAACATGAGGCGGCGCCTCCCAGTCTGTCAAGATTAAGACACCATCACAGACAGACTACTTAACTATATCAATCAAGATTGACAATATTCAGCCTTGGCTTAGCGTAGCTGAGCGATTTCCAGGTTCTGTTAAGCGCCTTAAGCCGCGGGCACCCATCCCGCCGGCGATGTTCCCATCATGGCTGACAAACAAAAACCCGCCGCACGAACGGTCGGGCTCAGGGAGGGTGTAAATTGATAAAAGGAAGCTATCGTCTTCGTTGTGGCATCGGCGCCGTCGCGTTGGTGCTGGGCCCGGTCTGGGCCGCCGCCGCGCAGGAGGCGGGGCCGGACGTCGGCCAGTTGGACGAAATCATCGTCACCGCGCAAAAGCGGGCGCAGTCGGCCGACAGCGTCGGCATGTCCATCACCACGCTGAGCGGCGCCGATCTGCAGCGGCAGGGGGTGGACAGCGTCGGCGACCTGGCCCGCGTCGATCCCAGCTTCGTCGTGTCCCAGACCAACTACAGCTCGCCGGTCTACAGCATCCGCGGCGTCAGCTATAACGACTTCTCCATCGCCGCGACGCCCACCGTCAGCGTCTATACCGACGAAGTGCCCTACGCCTATCCGGCGCTGTCCAAGGGGGCGACGTTCGACCTGGAACGGGTGGAGGTGCTGAAGGGGCCACAGGGCACGCTGTACGGCCAGAACGCGACCGGTGGCGCCGTCAACTACATCGCCGCCAAGCCCACCAACCAGTTCGAGGCCGGGCTGGACGGCACCTTGGGCCGCTTCGCCGCCGCCGGGCTGGACGGCTTTGTCAGCGGCCCGATCAGCGACACCCTGGCCGGCCGCTTCGCCTTCAGCGTCCGCGAGGGCGGCGACTGGCAGCAGAGCAATACGCGCGACGACACCTTGGGCCAGCAGAACAGCGTGAAGCTGCGCGCCCTGCTGGACTGGAACCCCACGGACGCGCTGCAGGTCCAGGCCAACTTCAACGGCTTCATCGACCGGTCCGACCTGCCCGCCGCCAACCTGGTCAAGATCGTGCTGCAGCGGCAATCCTCGGCCGCCCTGGTCCCGAACACGACCAAGGCCAAACCCGGCCCGGATGATCCGGAGGCGGCGGACTGGCTGGCCGGGACCACGCCCCGGGTGGACGAGTCCACCGAGCAGGCGTCGCTGCGCGCCGACTATGCGCTGCCCCACGGCATGACCCTCACCTATCTTGGCTCCTTCCAGCACTTCACCCAGAACGACCTGAACGAGCCGCAGGGCGCCGACTATCATTTCAGCCAGCTGCAGAGCGGCATCGTCAACGCCACGTCGCAGGAACTGCGCTTGAGCGGCAAGGAGTTCGACGACCGCCTGAACTGGCTGGTGGGCGCCGACTACGCCAAGGCCTACACGCGCGAAACCCAGTTGTACGATCTCGCCGGCTCTTCCTCCTCCTTCGCGCTGACCAACGTGCCGTTGCTGATCGGCAAGCCGGCCATTCCGCCCTTCAGCGGCAACCGCAGCGATTCCGATGACGATTCGATCAGCCGCGCGGCGTTCGGCAACGTCGAATACCACCCGCTGGAAGAGTTGGGCATCACCGCCGGCGCCCGGTACACGACGACGGCCATCAGCCATGGCGGGTGCACGCGTGACACCGACGGCAACACCGCCGCCGGCGCCACGGTGATCGAGACCATCCTGAAGCACGGGGTCGGCGTCGTCCCCGCAGTGCGCGGCGGCTGCACGACGCTGGACGCCAGCTCCACGCCGGCCTACATCAACCAGCGGCTGAGCGAGGACAATGTCTCCTGGCGGGTCGGCCTCAACTGGACCCCGGTGGAACGGACCCTGATCTACGGCACGGTCAGCCGCGGCTTCAAGGCCGGCAGCTTCCCGACGCTGTCCGCCTCCTCCTACCTGCAATTGCGGCCGGTCACCCAGGAGGAGTTGCTGGCCTATGAGCTGGGGGTGAAGACCCGCCTGCTGAACAACCGCCTGGAAATCGACGGCGCCTTGTTCCACTACGACTACACAAACAAGCAGCTGGAGGCCCGCAGCCTGGATCCGAATGGCGTGTTCGGGCTGCTGAGCGTCCTGGTCAACGTTCCCAAGTCGAAGGAAGACGGCGCCGAGCTCAGCCTGCGCGCCAAGCCCCTGGACAATCTGACCGTCACCGCCAAGACGACGTACCTGCATTCCTGGGTCGAGAGCGATTATTTCGGCTACAACGCCTTCACCACCACCCCGGTCAATTTCAAGGGCCAGGCCTTCCCCAATACGCCCCGATGGTCTTTCCTGGTGGATGCCCAGTATGACTGGAGCGTCAGCAGCGCCTATACCGCCTTCGTCGGCGCGAGCGCCCGCTATCAGACCAAGACACAGGGGCTGTTCGGCACCCAGAGCGCCATCGTCCAGGGCTATCCCTCAACCTATAACGCCGACTACGGCGTCATCGACCTGCGGGCCGGCCTGTCGTCGGTCAGCGGCACCTGGCGCTTCGAAGGCTTCGTCCGGAACCTGACCAACACCTTCTACGCCATCCAGACCACCCGCGTGGGCGATTCCGTCGTCCGCTTCCAGGGTCAGCCGACCACCTATGGGGTCACGGTCTCCTACCGGTACTGAGGCCGCCGGGGGCGCAGCTCAGCATGGAAGAAGGTCCATGCTGAGCTCGCTGGCTCCCCTTAAAGATAGACCCAGGGGCGACGTTCCCTGTCAGCCTGGCGCTTCGCCTGGATCTCCGCCTGGCGCAGCAGCGTCAGGTCGATGGCATCCAGGCCGTGCAACAGCATCTCCCGCGCCTCCGGCTCGATGCTGAAGGAATGGGTGCCGCCGTCCGGCGCGGTCACCATCTGGTGCCGCAGGTCCACCGTCACCAGCCGGGTGCGCGGCGCCTGGGCCACCGTTGACGCGATCCAGGTGATCGCGTCCGTGGGCAGTTCCACCGGCACGATGCCATTGCGCACGCAGTTGCCGCGGAAGATGGGGTTGAAGGACGGGGCCAGAATGGCGCGGAAG
Organism: Nitrospirillum bahiense; assembly: GCF_007828025.1. Lineage (NCBI taxonomy): Bacteria > Pseudomonadati > Pseudomonadota > Alphaproteobacteria > Rhodospirillales > Azospirillaceae > Nitrospirillum > Nitrospirillum bahiense. The sequence continues at coordinate 141,419 of NZ_VITO01000003.1, read as the reverse complement.
CCATACTCGGCCAGCGCCCAGGCGGCGTGTTCCCGGCTGGAGCCGCAGCCGAAATTCTCCCCCGCCAGCAGGATAGCCGCCCCCCGGTAGACCGGGTCGTTCAGCACGAAATCCGGGTTGGGGTCGCGGCCGCCCACGGCGGTGTAGCGCCAGCCGGCGAACAGCCCGTCGGCCAGGCCCTTCTTGGAGACGGACGTCATCTCGCGCGAGGGGATGATGGCGTCGGTGTCGATGTTGGGCCGCAGCAGCGGCACGGCAACGGCGGTCAGGATGGTGAACGGCGTCATATCAAACCTCCAGCCGGCGGGGATCGGCCAGGCGGCCGGCCACGGCCGACGCCGCCACCGTTTCCGACGATGCCAGGTGGGAGCGGGTCTCCGGCCCCTGCCGGCTTTCGAAATTGCGATTGGTGGAGGTGACCACGCGCTGGCGATGACCGAAGCTTTCCCCCCCGGCGAAGAAGCACATGGAGCAGCCGGCCTCCCGCCATTCGAAACCCGCGTCCAGGAAGACGCGGTCCAGCCCCTCGGCCTCCGCCTCGGCCTTCACCCGGCTGGAGCCGGGCACGCAGATGGCCCGCACCCCCGCCGCCACCTTGCGCCCGCGCAGCAGAGCCGCCGCCCGGCGCAGGTCCTCCAGCCGGCTGTTGGTGCATGAGCCGATGAAGGCGGCGTCGATGGGCAGGCCCACCAGCGGCGCGCCGGGCGTCACCGCCATGTAGGACAGGGCGCGGTCATAGGCCTCCCGCGTGTTGTGGTCGGCCACGTCCTGGAAAGCGGGCACCGGCTGGTCCAGGGGCACGGCGTGCTGGGGGCTGTTGCCCCAGGTGATCATGGGCGCCACCGCCCCGGCATCGATGGTGATGGTGCGGTCGAACACGGCACCGTCATCGCTGTACAGCTGCCGCCAGGCGGCCACCGCCTGGTCCCACCGGGCCGCTTTGGGCGCATAGGGGCGGCCCTGGAGATAGTCGAACACCACATCATCCGGGGCGACGATGGCGGTGAAGGCGGCGAATTCCGTCGCCAGGTTGCACAGGGTCAGCCGTCCCTCGACACTCAGTGCCCGCACCGCCTCCCCGGCATATTCCACGACATGGCCCTTGGCGCCGCCGGCGCCGTGGCGGGCCAGGATGTGCAGCGCCAGGTCCTTGGGTGTGACGCCCTGGGCCAGACGGCCATTGACCGTCACCCGCATGGTGCGCGGCCGGCGCACCCGCAGGGTGCCCGTGGCCAGCGCGTGTTCCGCCTCCGTCGAGCCGATGCCCCAGGCCAGCGCGCCCAGCGCCCCCTGGCTGCAGGTGTGGCTGTCGGGGCAGACCAGGGTCAGGCCGGGCAGGACGATGCCCTGTTCCGGGGAGATGACGTGGACGATGCCCTGGCGCGGGTCGCCTAGGTCGAACAGGGTGATGCCGGCCGCCTGCGCCGCCGCCCGGGTGGCGGTGATGAAGGCGGTGCCGGTGGGCATGATGGTACGGTCGCCCCGGCCCGGCAGCGTATCGACGACATGGTCCATGGTGGCGAAGACCTGGCCGGGCGCCATGACCTTCCGTCCCGCCGCCGCCAGGCTTTCCAGCGCCACGCCGCCCGTGCGCTCATGCAACAGCACGCGGTCGATCAGCAGCAGTTCCGTCCCGCCGCCCAGGTCGGCCACCTGATGCTCCGCCCAGATTTTTTCGAAGATGGTCCGCATGCCTGTCAACGCCGCCTGCCAGGGATCACTTTATTTGTTATATCTCTATAACAAATTGCGAGAGCGCGCCAGCCGGTAAAAAACCGCTATAACCCGCAAGGGCGCGCAGGACGGATGGAGGGCGGTGGTGAAGGAAGCCAAGGGGGTCGTGGACCGGCAGGGGGCCGTGCCGCTGTACCATCAACTGTTCCTGACCTTGCGGGACGAGATCACCAGCGGCCAGCGCGCCTATGGCAGCACCGTGCCCACGGAACTGGACCTGGTGCAGATCTACGGCGTGTCGCGCATCACGGCCCGGCGCTGCCTGGACGAACTGGCGAACAGCGGGCTGGTGGAACGTCGGCGGCGCATCGGCACCCGCGTGATCTTCCAGACCCCCGTGCGGCCACTGGAAGCCAACATCGACCAAGCGGTGGATTCGCTGGTGGCCTTTGGCCAGAACACCCAGGTCCGCGTGATCGACATCGCGGAGGAAGCGGCCGGCCCCACCGTGGCCCAGCGTTTCGGCCTGCCCACCGGGGCCGCCCTGGTGCGCGCCGTGCGCGTCCGCTCTCTGGATGGGGCGCCGCTGGGCGAGGTCGTCAGTTATGTGCCCGCCCGCCTGGGACCGTTGATGACGCGGGAGAACCTGACCACCAAGCCCATGCTGGTCCTATTGCGCGGCGCAGGCATCGGCATCGGCCACGCCCGGCAGACCATCGCCGCGGTCTCGGCCGACGCCGCCCTGACTGCGGCGCTGGAGGTGGAACCGCGCGCGCCCCTGCTGCGCATCGAGCGGCTGGTCAGCGACAGCGCCGGGCAGCCCATCCTGCTGACCATCGCCCACTACCGCGCCGACCGCTACCAGATCACGCTGGATCTGGGCGCCGGCGGCGGCGGCGATGCCGGCGCGCTAGGCACCCAGGTCCATTCCTGACTCATCCCACCACGCCGCGCGTGCGCCAGGCGCCGATCTCCGCCGCCCCATAGCCCAAACCGGCCAGAATGTCGTCGGCGTCCGCGCCCGCCTCGGGGATGTCATGGTGCAGGCCGGGACGGCAACCGTCGAATTCCAGCGGCAGGGCCGGCAGCCTGGTGGCGGGGCCGCCGGGGATGGTGACGTCCAGCAGGCCGCCCTCGGCGTTCAGATGGGCGTCGTCGAACAGCTCGTCCGGCCGCGTGATGGGGGCGAAGGGCAGGCCCACGCCTTCCAGCCGCTCCACCAGGGCGGCGCGGTCCTCGTTGGCGAACAGGGCGCGCACCCGCGGCAGGATGACGTCGCGCGCCAGCACCCGGTCGTTGTTGCGGGCGTAGGCGGGATTGCCGCCAAGGTCATCCAGGCCGAAGGCCGTGCAGAAGGCCTGCCATTGACCGTCGCTGACCACGCCTACGAACAGCAGTTCCCCTTCCCGTCGGGTCTCGAACACGTCGTAGATGGCCCAGGCGGACAGGCGCACGGGCATGGGCTGCACCGCCTTCCCCGTCACCGCCTGCTGGGCCATGTGCTGGCCGACCAGGAAGGCCGTGGTCTCGTAGAGGGAACATTTGACGGCCCCGCCCCGCCCGGTCTGCTGCCGGCGCAGCAGGGCGGCCAGGATGCCGATGACACCGAACATGCCGCCGGTGATGTCCACAACCGACGAGCCCGCGCGCAGCGGCCGGCCCGGCGGCCCGGTCATGTAGGCCAGGCCGCCCATCATCTGCGTCACCTCGTCCAAGGCGGTGCGGTGTTCATAGGGACCTGCCAGGAAGCCCTTGGCCGAGCAGTAGACCAGCCCCGGGTTGCTCTGGGCCAAGGCCTCAGGTCCCAGGCCCAGCCGTTCCAGTGTGCCAGGACGGAAGTTTTCCACCAGCACGTCGGCACCATCCACCAGGCGCCGGGCGATGGCCAGGCCCTCGGGGCTCTTCAGATCCAGGCACAGGCTGCGCTTGTTGCGGTTGAACATGGGGAAGTAGCCGGCGCCGGAGCCCAGCAGCCGGCGCGTCTGGTCCCCGCCCATGGGTTCCACCTTGATCACCGTGGCGCCCAGGTCGCCCAGGATCACCCCCACCGACGGCCCCATGACCATGTGGGTGAATTCAACCACCGTGACGCCGGCCAACGGCAGCGCGTCCCTGTCCATATCCATTCTTGTCTCCCGCCACATCCGCTTCGGGCTCGACAGGCCCTTTTTAATTGATATAGACTTATAACAATAAAACAAGCGAGCCGATGGGGCCGGGAGATAAGAGCATGGCAGCTGGGGACGTCCTGATCAGTGAGGTGGGGCCGCGCGACGGCCTGCAAAGCATCACCGCCATCATGCCGCTGGCGGCCAAGAAGGCCTGGATCACGGCGGAAGCCGCGGCCGGCGTGCGGGAGATCGAGGTGGGCAGCTTCGTGCCGGCCAAGCTGCTGCCGCAGCTGGCGGACACGGCCGAGGTGGTGGCCCATGCCAAGACCATCCCCGGCCTGGCCGTCGCGGTGCTGGTGCCCAACGCGCGCGGGGCGGAGGCGGCCATCCAGGCCGGCGCCGACAAGCTGACCCTGCCCCTGTCGGTGTCGGAGACGCACAGCCTGCGCAACCTGCGCCGCACCCACGCCCAGGTGATCGAGGAGGCGAAGGCCATCGCCGCCATGATCGCCGCCCTGCCCCCCGACCGGCGCCCGCATTTCGAGGGCAGCCTGTCCACCGCCTTCGGCTGCACCCTGGAAGGCCCCATCCCCGACAGCCAGATCGCCCGCCTGGCGGAGGAGCTGATGGCCGCCGGCTGCGATGAGGTCGGGCTGTCGGACACGACGGGCTATGCCGATCCGGCCAGCGTGCGCCGCCTGATCAAACTGATCCGCGACACCGTCGGCGCCGACGCCCTGACCGGCATCCACCTGCACAACACGCGCGGCCTGGGCCTGGCCAACGCCCTGGCGGCGCTGGACGCCGGGCTGACCACGCTGGACAGTTCGCTGGGGGGCCTGGGCGGCTGCCCCTTCGCGCCCGGCGCCTCCGGCAACATCGTCACCGAGGACCTGGCCTTCATGCTGGAAGCCATGGGCGTGCGCACGGGCATCGACCTGGACGCCCTGTTCGCCGTGCGGACCATCCTGGCGGAGGCGTTGCCGGGCGAACCGCTGTACGGCTTCATTACCGCCGCCGGCCTGCCATTGGGCTTCAAGCCCGCTGATCACCACTGAGGGAGACGTCGCATGACCATCGTCGGCACGCGCATGATCCGGGATGACCGGACGGCCCGCCAGATTTTCGAAGACGTGATGGCCAATCCGGCCCGGACCAAGTTCGGCTTCGGCGAGAAACTGGCCATCGTCAACGTGGATTTCCAGAACGCCTATACCCGCATCGACGAGTTCAAGACGGCTTATGAGACCGATCCCCGGCAGATCGAACATGTGAACCGCATCTCCGCCCTGGCGCGGGCCAAGGGCATGCCGGTCATCTGGACCCACGTGGCCTATGCCGAGGATGCCGGCGACGCCGGCGTCTGGGGCACCCGGACCAACACGCCGGACAGCCTGCAGAACATCAAGTACGGCAGCCGGCGGCACGCCTTCGACGAGCGTTGCGAAATCGATACGGCCGTCGACGCGATTTACACCAAGCGCATGCCGTCGGCCTTCTTCGAGACACCCTTGGCCAGCTATCTGGTCTGGCACAAGGTGGACACGGTCATCGTCACCGGCGGTTCCACCTCCGGCTGCGTGCGGGCGACCGCGGTGGACTCCCTCAGCCGCGGCTATCGCACCATCGTTCCCATCGAGACCTGCGCCGACAAGCACGAGAGCTATCACTTCGCCAACCTGACCGACCTGCAGCTGAAATACGCGGATGTCGAGCCGGTGCAGGCGGTGGTCGACTGGCTGGAGGGGCGGTGATGGGCACGGCACCGATTAACGACCCGGAACTGTACGACTTCCGCCCCTATCGCGACCGCCACCCCATCCGCTGGCCGGGTGACAAGCCCGTCGCCGTTTGGATCTCGCCCAACCTGGAATTCTACGAGATCGACCCGCCGGCCAACCCTTTCCGCAAAAGCTGGACCAAGCCCCACCCCGACGTGGTCGGCTACAGCCACCGCGACTACGCCAATCGCGTCGGCCACTGGCGGATGGCGGAGGTGATGGAGCGCCACGGCTTCAAGGGCACGGTATCCCTGTCCGTGGCGCTGTGCCAGCACCATCCCGAGGTGGTGGAGAACGCCAACGCCCTGGGCTGGGAGTTCTTCAGCCATGGCATCTACAACACCCGCTACACCTACGGCATGGATGAGGCCCAGGAACGGGCCATCATGGAAGACAGCATCCGCACGGTGCAGGAGGCCACGGGCCAGCGCATCCGGGGCTGGCTGGCCCCGGCCCTGACCCACACCACCCGCACCATGGACCTGCTGGCGGAGATGGGCTTCACCTACACCTGCGACCTGTACCACGACGACCAGCCGGGGCCGGTGCATGTGGCACGGGGGCGCCTGATCTCCATGCCCTACAGCCTGGAGGTCAACGACCACTACGGCTTCGCCGTCTACAACATGAGCCCCCGGGAATACGCCGACACCCTGATACGCCAGTACGAGCGCCTGGCGCGGGAGGGGGAGGCGTCGGGCACGGTGATGTGCATCCCCCTGCACAGCTACCTGATCGGCCAGCCGCACCGCATCGGCCCGTTCGAGGAGGTCCTGCGCCACATTGCCGCCGACGGCCGCGCCTGGATCACCCGGGCAGGCGACATCGCCCAGCATTTCCTGGCCCACGATTACGACGCGGTGACGGCCGAAACCGCCCGCCCGGCAGCGGAGTGAGCGCCCATGTCCCTTGATCCTTCATATCTGGAGTATCCCCGCCGCCGCCGGGGCATGGACCATGACCTCTACCCCTGGTCCAACCTGTTCGACCGCCCGGCCGTCAGCTGGCCGGCGGGCAAGGGCGTCGCCGTCTGCATCGTGGTCAGCCTGGAATGGTTCCCCCTGACACCGGCGGACAAGCCCTTCCGGGCACCGGGGCATATGCAGACCCCCTTTCCCGACTATCGCCACTACACCTCCCGCGACTACGGCACCCGCGTCGGCTTCTACCGGCTGCTGGACGCCTTCGCCGCGGTGGGGGCCAAGGTGTCGGTCGCCGTCAACGCCGCCATCGCCCAGCGCTATCCCGCCGTCATCAGCGAGATCATCGCGGCGGGCCATGAGATCATCGCCCACTCCATCGACATGAACGGCACCATCGCCGCCGGGCTGGAGGAAGAGGCGGAGCGCGCCCTGATCGGCACCGCGCTGGACGTGCTGGAACAGGCGACGGGCACACGACCAGCCGGCTGGCTGTCCATCGCCCGCTCGCAGTCCTGGAACACGCCCCGCCTGCTGGCCGAGGCCGGCGTGCGCTACATGTGCGACTGGGTGAACGACGACCTGCCCTATGCCATGCGGACCCCGGCCGGCGACATCATGAACCTGCCGCTGAGCCATGAGCTGTCAGATCGGCAAATCGTGAACGTGCTGCAACAGTCGGCCGACAGCTACGTGCGGCAGATCCAGGACGCCTACGCCTGGCTGGACCAGGAATCCCGCACTTGCGGCGGGCGCCTGCTGCCGCTGCAGGTGACGCCCTACATCCTGGGCCTGCCCTATCGCATCGACGCCTTCGACGGCCTGCTGCGCTGGCTGAAAGACCAGGACAACGCCTGGTTCGCCACCGGGTCGGAGGTGGTCGGCGCCACGCCGCGCTGACCACCATCCCTGCAAGGAAACCCCGCGTGGGAGATCATCCCGCGCGGGGTTTTCCTTTGGGCAAACCGGATGGGCCATCCCGGATGCTGAAATGGGAACGGCCCCGCTGATGCGGGGCCGCCCGAAGGTGTCGAAGACCGGGATCAGAACTTGTAGTGCGCCCGCACATCCCAGGTCATGGGCGGGTTCAGGTAGATGGAGGTCGCCGACAGGAAGGAGACCTTGTAGGTCCGGTCCGTGCAGTTCTTGCAGCCGACAGACAGGGTAAGGTTCGGCACCTTCGCCGGCTCGTAGGCCAGGTTCAGGTTCCACAGCACCTGCGGATCGGTCCAGGCGCCGTCCGTGCTGTCGGTGTTGCCGGCGTTGCCGATGGCGTAGCCGTTGTTGTAGTCGAAGCCGACGGTGGGCCGGAAGATGCCGGCCTCGGTGTCGATCTGGTAGGTCGCCGTCACCAGGCCGGTAAAGTCCGGCGCGCGCACCGGACGGGCGATACGGCCCTTGAAGTCGACGAAGCCCCGGTTGCAGTTGTTGGAGATGCCGGAGCTGTTGTTGGATGCCAGCGCCGCCTGGCAGGCCGCCATCTGCGCCTGGACATCGCTGGAGATATCGATGTAGCGCGCGTGCTGCACACCGATGGAGCCGCTGAAGGTCAGTCCCCGGATGGGCACCCACTCGGCCTCCAGCTCACCGCCGTAGTTGCGCAGGCCGGCCGGGTTGGTGGTGGTGAAGATGCGCTGGCCGTTGACGGTGTAGGCCGCGGAGATCTGCACGTCCTCCGCCTCGCTGTAGAAGGCGGTGGCGTTCAGGCGCAGCGTGTGGTCCAGGAAATCGCCGCGCATGCCCACCTCCTCCGACCACACCTTTTCCGGCTTGAAGGCCAGGAACAGGTTGTTGGCCAGGGCGCGGCCGTTCCAGCCGCCCGACTTCTCGCCCCGCGTGGCGGAGGCGTAGATCATGACGCTGGGGTCGATCTGGTAGGACAGGGCGAACCGGGGCGTCACGAACTCGTTTTCCAGGTCGGTCGGGATGCCGGCGGCCTCGATCAGGGCGGTGCTGAACAGCGGCCCCTTGCCCCCGGCGTTGGTCGCGACCTTCAGCTGCTTCTCCTCCTTCGACAGGCGGACGCCGACGGTGGCGGTCAGCGCGTCGGTCAGCTTGTAGTCGCCCTGGGCGTAGGTGGCGTAGGAGTCCAGCGTGTTCTTGATGGTGCGGTCGCCACTGACCGTGAAGCCGGAGGCGGTACCGACCCCCGTACCCAGGTCGGTCCAGTTGTTCTCATGCAGGTAATAGAAGCCGACGGTGTAGTTCAGGCGGTTGTCCAGCGCCTGACCATTGGCCTTGAACTCCTGAGACCACTGCTGGTGCAGGCTGTAGTTCAGGATGGGCGACACGCCGGTGGCGACGGGATTGGGCGCCGCCGGGTTGGAGTCGATGAAGTAGCGCTGGGTGGTCTGGCGGAAGCCGGTGATGGAGTTCAGCGTCAGGTCGTCCAGTTCCCAGGCGGCGTTGGAACTCAGCGACCAGCTCTTGGTGGAGTTGCCGACCTCGTTGTTGGCCTTGGTGCCGGTGAAGTATTTGGCCAGCGCACCCTGGGTGATGCCGATGGTGGCGATGCGGTCGCCCGTCGCCGGATCGACGCGGTTGATCAGATTGGCCTCGTTCTCATCGACGTAGTCGCCGGCCAGGTCGATGGTCACCCGGTCCGTCGGCAACAGGCGGACGGCGCCCCGCACACCGTAGGAGTCCGTGCCGTTCAGCTTGTCGCCGGTGTTGACCTGCCGAACGTAGCCGTCGCTGCGGTCACGGTACATGCTGACCTTGGTCAGCACCTTGTCCGACAGGGGCGCGTCCATGCTGGCCCGGATGTCGGTCTCACCGAAGCGCCCGGCGCCGGCCTCCAGGTAGCCGCCGGCGGTGGCCGAGGGCTTCTTCATGATGACGTTGATGGCGCCGCCGGTGGTGTTGCGACCGAACAGCGTGCCCTGGGGACCGCGCAGCACCTCGATGCGTTCCACATCGAACAGGCCGAAGTTGTTGGCGTTCTGGCGCGAGATGTAGACATCGTCGACATAGGTGCCCACCGGCACGTCCTGCGTGGCGATGGATTCCGTGTTGCCGATGCCGCGGATGTAATAGGTGTTGGAACTGCCCAGGCCGACGTTGTTGTTGCCGATCAGGTTGGGGATGTGCTGGATCAGGTCGATGGTGTCGCGGATCTGCCGGTCCTGCAGATCCGCCGCCCCCAGCGACGACACGGCCAGCGGCACGTCCTGCAGGTTCTGCTGACGGCGCTGGGCCGTCACGATGATTTCCTCAAGCTGGCTGGCATCGGCCGCCTGCGGCGCCGCCGGCTGGGCCGTGGAAGGGCCAGCCGATTGCGCCAGGGCCGGCATGGCCGCCAGCGCGCCCAGCAAGGCAAGGATGGAAACTCCCCGAATTTTACCCGTCATCATGAATGCTCCCGTTCTTTTGATTTGAAGGTGAGGGGCGTGCCCGCCCTCGCTCTCACCAGGCTGTTGGGTTGGCCGGCATTTCGCCGCGGTAGGCCTCCATATCCGGGGGCAACACCGGGTCGTAGGCCGGCCACCATTGGAAGGGCCGTTCCGCCTGGACGTAGTTCGTCGTCAGCGGGCCGCCCTTGGTGCGGAAGAAGTAAAGGTTGCCTGTCAGGGTGCCGTAAGGGCCGTGCGGCGCCTCCGGCGGCCGCCAGAAATAGGCGCCGGGCCGCATGACGCCGCGATTGCCGTGCACCTCGCCGCTCAGCAGGTACATCTCCTCGACGGTGGGATGAACCTCCGACCGTTCGGCCCAGCGCACCGGCAGGGTGCCCAGCAACCAGGAGACGTCGCCGGTGACCGGGTCCTTGTAGAGCATCTTGCGCCCCGCGCCGGGCGGGAACTCCGGATGGAAGTTGCCGGTGTAAGGCACCTGGTAGCCATCCAGCCGCACCACCAGGCGGGCGGGATCGTAGCCGGTGACCGGGACCGCCTGGTCAGGCGCCGCCGACAGGAAGGTCAGGACCACGGCGCCGCCGGGACTGTTCAGCTCACCCCGCTCATACCCCGCCGGCAGGTGGGCGTAGGCCAGGTGGCCGTACTCCTGGCCGGCCATCGTCAGCGTGCCATCCAGGACCAGGAACTCCTCGTCCACCACCAGGCGGGACGCCGGGGCGGTGAAGCCGGCGGGATACCGGACCAGCATGCTGACGGCACCCGTGGCGTCGTCATGGCTCAGGACCTTGGCCTCGACGCCGTCACGCAGGCCCCACAGGGTGTGGGGTTGCCAGGGAATGTATTGGGCTTGAATGAATTCGATCCAGGAACGCGCCAAGATTCAGGCTCCTAACTGCAATGAAATCAACGGGGGGCCGGGACTTCGCCCCGCAACGGTGCTTTGGGGTCGTCGCTTTCGCTCAAGATCCGCATCAGCTTGCGCATGGACACCTCCAACTCGGCCCGCGACCGGGCCAGCACGGCGGCGTCCTCGGCCAAGGCGTCCGCCTGGCCCGGGGCGATGACACCCACCCGGGCCAGCGCCGTTTCCAGGGCCAGGCGCCGCATGCGCTCGATGTGCAGCTGGGACGCCAGTTCGAACACCAGACCGGCCAGGCGTTCCGCGTCGGGCGCCATGGGCGGTAAGGGGGGATGGCTGGGGGGATGGCTTCGGTCGGTCATCGCGGCTTCTCCGCTTCCAGGACGGCCCAGGGGAAATGCCACTCGGCACGGGTGGGCCAGGACAGGTCGGGAAGGCGGCCGCCCCCCCGTTCGTCGAAGGCCACCCAGCGGGCGTTTACCAGGCCAGCGGCGGCGGCCATGGCCGGCAGGTCGGCGGCGATCATGGGTGGCAGGAAGGGCTCGTTGTTGCGGGCGCCGTGTTCCACCATGGCCAGGTCGCGCAGGCCGTCGCCGGTGCGCTGGAAATCCAGGAAGCGCAGCACGCCACCAGGGGCCAGCAGGCGCGACGCCTCCGTGAATACCGCCGGCAGCACGTCGACCGGCACCTCATGCACGAACATGGTGGAGGTGACGAGGTCGGCGCTCCCCCCCTCCAGCCCCGTGGCCACCGCATCGGCCTGACGGAAGCGGACGGCCAGCTTGCGCTCGCTGGCCCGGCGGGCGGCCAGTTCCACGCAGGGCCGCGCCAGGTCCACGCCGATGACCTCGGCCTCCGGATGGGCCTGCCTCAGCGGCCAGGCGGACTTGCCGAAGCCGCAGCCGAGATCGACCATGCGGCGATAGGACCGCTTGGGCAGCGCGGTTTCCACGAACAGGCGGTGGAAGGCGTAGTCGTCATTCTCCCCCAGCATCACCAGCCGGGCGCCCAGTTCATAGACCCGGCCGGCCAGGTCGTGCGACCACACCCCGCCCGGCTGCACGTGGATGTCCCAGTCGGTGTACCAGTCCGGCAGCACCAGGTCGGGATCCACCTCCACCGTGGCCGGCCCGTCGGGCCCCGGCGGCAACGCGCCCTGGCGGACCACCGCGTCGGATACGGCCCGCCACAGCATCTTCTGCGACCCGCGTTCCAACCAGGAGAACCACGGGTAGGTGGCCAGCCCATGCACCAGCGGCGCCAGGCTTTCGGGGTCGTTCACCGGCACCGGCGACGGCGCAGCGGCGTCGAAGTCGGCCCGCAGGCGGGGATAGACCGTTCCGGCCCAATGCCGCCGCAGGCTCAGCACGAAATCCAGAGCAGCCCTGTCCTCAATGGCCAAAGCCATGATACTGCCTCCATGTATTTATTGGCTTTTTGCTTGCTCTCGGCGTCGGTCACGGTGGACCGACGAACTCGATCCATTCGCCGGCGGCACCTTGGAGACAGGCGCTGGTGCCCCCGCCGGGCAACAGCGCCGCGTGGGTCCGCAGGCCAGCGAAGACGCGCGGGTCATCCACGCTGAAACTGACCATCGCCATGCCGGGCGGCAGCTCGCCGGTGGCGGCCTGCCGCGGCTGGGTCACGGCGGGATAGGCGTCCAGTTCGATCAGGGTGCCGCGCGGCAGCTTGACCAGGCCGTGGGCATGCTCCGTCTCCGGCGGCAGGCCGTTGGCCCAGGAAATCACCTGCACCCGCGTCGACACCGGCGGATCGATGGCGTTGGCGAAGCCGGCGTAGGTGGCGAACAGCGCACCCAGGTCAGGCCCTCCGGCGACGACGATGAAGACATGGCCGACGAAGGCGGCGGCCTGCGCCAGGTCCAGTCCGCTGCCCGAGCCCACCTGGGTGAGGTACAGGCACTCCCCCGCCGGCCCCAGGACCTGCATGGCGCGGATCATGGGGAAGCGCTGCAGGCTCTTGGGCGGGCCGATGACGCGGAACGCCGATCCCTCCAGCCGGCCCTCCAGCCGGGCAGCCAGCGCATCCACGTCCTGGACCACGATCTCCGTGGCGTTCCAGCCGTGGGTGGTCAGCGCCTGCCAGCCGGCCGCCGCCGGACTTTCCACGAAGCGCAACCAGGCCGGCGTGCCACAGGCCGGGGCCAGGGTCAGGTAGCGCCGCCCCGCCATGGCCGGCGCCCCCCACGCCGCCGCCGTGTCCGCCGGCAGGATGCCCTCATCCACCGGCTGGTAATCCAGCACGGAACCGTAGGCCGCCCGGATCACCGCCAGGTCCGGCACCACATGGGTGACGGCCCGGATGGTCCCCAGCAGGGGCGCCCCGCCCTCGGTCATGCTCAATCCCCCTTCGCGATCATCTTTTCCACCGCCACCACACCGGCGCGGTAGGCGGGCATGCCCAGGGACAGGACGGTCAGCGCCGTCACACCGATCACCAGGGCCTCGATGCTCATGGCCCAGCCCAGCCGCGCCGGGTCGCCGAACAGGTCGGTCATCCATCCCACCGGCGGCGGGCCGATCAGCTGGCCGGAGATGCTGATCACCAGGTAGTAGACGGCGGTGGCCTGCGACTTGATCTGCCCGGGGGCGATCAAGGTCAGGGACGCCGGGCCCGCGGCGGCGGCCATGGCCTGGCCGACGAAGGCGAAGAACAGGGCGGCGATGGCCAACGGCGCCGATGGCATCATGGGATAGGCGGCGAAACCCGGAACCGCGATCAGCAACCCCACCAGCAGGGCTCGCAGCGTCGCGTCCTTGCGCCCCAGGCGGATCCAGCGGTTGGTCAGCCAGATCCCCAGGCCGGTGCCCAGCGGGCCGCCGGTCAGGAACAGGATGCCGGTGGCGATGCCCATGTCCCGGACGTTCCAGCCGAAACTGCGCTGAAACAGGGTGGCGTTCCAGAAGGCCAGCGACCCCATGGTGACGCAGGCGGCCGAGCCGACGAACAGCACCCCGAAGGTGCGCCACCGCTTCAGGATGAAGCGCAGCGCCTGGGCGATGGAGGCCTGCCCGCCTTGCAGGCCGCTGTCCGCATCCACCGCGCGGTCCTGGCGCTCAGGCTCGGCGAAGGTGAACATCAGCAGGGCCAGCACCAAGCCCGGCAGGCCGACGATCAGGAAACTCAGCTGCCAGGCGCGCAACTCGCCCAGCAGGGGCACGGTCATCACCGGCAGGCCGGCGATGGCGTGGACCAGGGGGCCGCCCAGCAGGAAGGCGATGCCCGCCCCCAAGAAGGTGCCCGACATGAAGACGCTGAGCGCCCGGGCCCGCCGCTGGCGGGGAAACCGGTCGCTGACCAGCGACACGGCGCACGGGGCGATCGCGGCCTCCCCCAGCCCCACGCCCAGGCGGGCGGCGAACAGGGCCGGGAAACCCCGGGCCAGGCTGGCGGCGGCCGTCATGCAGCACCAGATGGTGATACCGGCGGCCAGGATGCCGCGCCGGCTGAACCGGTCCGCCATCCAGCCCATGGGCAGGCCCATGAGCACGTAGAATACGCCGAACGCCGGCCCCAGCAGCAGCCCCACCTGGAAATCGCTCAACCCCAGATCGGTCTTGATCGGGGCGATCAACAGGCTGGGCAAAAAGCGATCAATGTAAGAGACGACCTGCGCTGCTGTGAGCAGGATTACCATGTACCAGCCCGATTGGAGCGCTGTGCGAACCTTGCCAGCACAGGACCCAACTGCCTTCCTGTTTATGAAAGCACTGTTCATTCCCTGTGCTCCCCATTTGTTAGTCCTACGGTTAAGGAAATGTCGCTTGATGACAAACGATATGATCTGACCTCATATGTGAATAGTTTTCACAGTACGAGACCGGGGGCCGCGCCCATGCAGACTCTTCCGTCCATCCAGACCTTGCGGGCCCTGGACTCCGCCGCCACCCACGGCAGCTATTCCGCGGCGGCGGATGAGCTGGGCCTGACGCACGGCGCCATCAGTCACCGCATCCGGGAATTGGAGGAGCGGCTGGGCATCCCGCTGTTCCGCCGGGTCGGCCGCGGCATGGCCCCAACCCGTGAGGCCGTAACCATCATCGCCCATGTCCGCCAAGCCCTGGCGATCCTGGAACGCGCTTTTCCCAACCGCCGTCACGTCAATGGCGGCCGGCTGGTCGTCAGCATCCATCCGGCCTTGGCCACACGCTGGCTGCTGCCCCGGCTGCGCGGCTTCACCCAGATCATGCCCCAAGTGTCAGTGGAAATCCGCTCCACCGCCGACCTGGAGGAGTTCCTGGTGCCGGGCATCGACTTGGCCATCCGCTACGGCGCCGGCGACTGGCCCAATTCCGTCAGCCAGCGCCTGGGGGGCGAGGTGCTGTTCCCCGTCTGCTCCCCCGATTATCGCGACCGCCTGGGCATAGAGACGCCGGAGGACCTGGCGCGCTGCACCATCCTGCGCCACGGCTGGCAAAGCTGGTCGGCCTGGCTGCGCGTGGCCGGCCTGCGCCTGCAGGAACCGACGGCGGGGCTGACCCTGTCCGACAGCTCCATGCTGATCGAGGTGGCCAGTAGCGGCCAGGGCGTGGCGCTGGCCGGCAGCCTGATGGTGCAGGAGGAGATCCGCCGGGGGCGTCTGGTGCGCCTGTTCGACATCCAGGCGGAGGACATCTACGGCTATTACCTGGTGTGGCCGGCCGGCACGGCCCTGAGCACCAGCGCCCTCGCGTTCCGTTCCTGGGTCACCGACTGCTTCAACACCACCCAGGCGGACATCGCCGCCCTATGATACCGGACCGCCATCACCGGCAATCCGACCCCGGACGCGGGCCCGCCTGGCGGATCACCGCCAGCGCCGCCGCCGGCCAGGCGCGATCGGGCAGCAGGTGGTCATCTTCCATCCGCATGCCGATCTCCACCCGCCAGCGGCCGCCGACGCGGGACGAATTGTGCCAGTTGCCGGTGGCGGCGTTGTCGGCGGTGACGCCCCAGGCGAAGTTCTTGCCCACGGTATTGGCGTTCAGCCAATAGCCGTTGGTCTCCACCACATTGCCCTCCACCCGCAGGTGCTTGCTGCCCTCATCCAGGTAGATGCCGATGCGGTCGGCGATGTCGAAGACGTGATTGTCGCGGATGACCGTGCCGGGGTTGGCCGACAGGTTGTAGATGGCACCGCCGTCGAAGAACCATTTCTTCACACCATGGATGCGGTTGCCCGCCACCGTCATGTTCCGCAGCACGGTCGGCTGGTCGAACACCGGGTTGTGCAGATAGCCCTTCTGGTTTTCCCGGTAGTTCCGGTTGCCGCCCACGTCGTTGTAGCCCCAGCCCCAGCCGATGGCGATGCCGTCGTAATTGGCGTCGGAGATGTCGTTGTGCAGAATGTCGGCCCTGTCGATGTAGGTCGCCAGCACCGCCGCGTTGTCCTTGTAATCGCGGGCCACGTCGGTGATGACGTTGTCGGCGATGGTCAGGTCGCGGTTGACCTGGCGCGGGTCGGCGGGGTGGTGCGCCTCCACCCGCACGCCGCCGGCCATGATGGCCCCGCCGGCGATGACGGCGAAGCGGTTGCCCAGAACCTTCACCCCATCCGTCCCCAGGCCCACGCCGGTCAGGTGGGCGTTGGCATCGTTGCCTATGCCCAGCGCCACCTGCCCTAACTGGCTGAAGGTGTTGCCTGTGAAGGTGATGTCGCGCGCGGCCGAGACCTGCACGGCGCCGGGGATCTGGTCCCACTTTTGGCGCATGCTTTCGAATTCCGGGCAGCCCCAGCCGCAGGTGGCGTAGGCGTCCACCGGCCGCAAGGGGGAAACCTCCTTGAGGTAGGCGCCACTCTGCTGGTTGGCGTAGCCGGTGTCCCGCGACGGCCCCATCCAGCTGGTATGGGAAAAACGCAATCCCTGGAAGGTCAGGTTGCGGATGGGATGGTCATAGCTGCCGCCGATAGCGACCAGCACCTCCAGCCGGGGCAGGATGATCGTCATGGCCGTGATGTCGGCGTCGGGCCGAGGCTTCACGTACAGCTTGCCGGCGGCGGGATCGATGTACCACTGGTCCTGGTTCAGGTGCCATTCGCCGCGCTTGCCGAAGAATTCCGGCGCGTTCACCAGGAACAGCCGCGCCTGGTCAGGCATGAAGGGCTTGTTCAGCGTGTCATAGCCCCAGCTGTTGTTGTCCCAGGCCGGCTGCTTCAGCGTGACCTGCATGCCGTCGATCCGCTCCACCGGGGAATAGCGATCGGTGAAGATGCCCGTGGCCTCCACCTCCAGCCGCTGCGGCACCTTGACGGCGGCGACGGTGGCCAGCGCCGGGTTCTTCAGGATAAAGCCGTGGGCGGTGAACTCCACATCATGGTGGGTGATCTCGATGGCCGGCCGGTCGGCGGCCGTGCCGTCGATCCACAGCTGGCGGCTATCCAGGCCCTTGGGCACATCGGCGACGTAAATGTCGTTCTCCGCGTCCGCCAGCGTCCAGCCGGTGACGCGCATGCCGCCCGATATCAGGGCCCCAGCCCCCGCCGCCGCCCTCCACACCACATGATGGTCCCCCTGCCCGCCATCGGCGGCGGCGAAGACCAGCGGCTTGTCCAGCGCGTACGTGCCGGCCGCCAGTTCCACCATGACGTCATGGTCGCGGTTGGCGGTGCGCACCGCCGCCTGGGCGCGGACCAGGGTGCGGAAGGGTAGCGCCTTCGTTCCGGGTGCGGAATCATCCCCGCCAGGCGCCACGTGAAAGGTCACCGGTTCTGCCGCCGCGGCGAGGCCGGGCAACAGCAGCAGCACACCCGCCAACAGCAGGCGGGGCCAGGGCGGCGGGGTGATCATAAGCAAGCGCTCCCTAATGTTTATGTCCCGCCCCAACGGGCCGCCCCCGTACACGCCGCTATCAGATCACCTGCCGTGCCGCATCCAGGCGCAAGGTCAGGTCGGCGCGGCCGGGCATCTCGGCCAGGATGTGCCGGGTCAGGCGTTCGTAGAACTGGATGAAGCGGCTGACCTGGTCGTCGGTCATGGTGCCGTCGGTGGGCTTGCCCGCCGCCCGCAGCTTGGCGCGCAGGCCCTCCTCCTGCTGGATGCGCCAGCCGCGCACCACGGCGAAGTCGGGGGCGGCCAGCAGGACCAGGGCGTCCAGGCGGCCGAACAGGCGCTGATAGTCTCCGGCCAGGGCGGCGTTCACATGCCGGCGCCACTCCCCGCCGGCATCGCGGTCCCGCTCCAGCTCGTTCACCGGCGCGGCCAGGTCGGCGGCGTCCTGCGGCACCGCGCCCACGCACCAGCCTTCGAACAGCACCACGTCCACCGGGCCCTCGACCCCGGCGCCCTCGGCGGCGCGGCTGTCCACGGCCTTGTCGAAGCGCGGCAGCAGCGTGCGGCCCGGCGTCCCCAGCCCGTCCAGCACCGCCAGGCCCAAGCCTACGTCATGCGTGCCCGGCACGCCGCGCGTGGCCAGCAGGGGATGGACGTCACGGGCCAGGTCCTGCCGCTCCTCCTTGGTCAGGTACAGGTCGTCCAGCGACAGCACGGCGACCCGCAGGCCCGACGCCGCCAGCCGCCCGGCCAAGCCGTCGGCCAGGGTGGACTTGCCGCTGCCCTGGGCACCGCAGATACCCAAGATGAAGGGGCGGCGCGGCACCTCATCCAGGCGCCGACGCAGCAGGCCCTCCACCAGGTCAAGCGACGCGGTCATGCGGCACCTCGCCCGCGAAGAAGCGATCCAAATTGGCGGCGACCCGCATGCCCATGGCGGTGCGCGTCTCCAGCGTGGCGCTGCCCAGGTGGGGCAGCAGCACGGCGTTGGGCAGGGCGATCAGGCCGGGGTTCACCGCCGGCTCCCCCTCGAACACGTCCAGGCCGGCCGCGGCGATGGCGCCGCTGGACAGGGCCGCGATCAGGGCCGCCTCGTTCACCACGGTGCCGCGCGCGGTGTTGACCAGGATGGCGGTGGGCCTCATGCGCGCCAGCAGGGCGGCGTTCACCAGATGGCGCGTGGCCGGCCCGCCGGGGCAATGCAGGGACAGGACATCCGAGGTGGCGGCCAACTCCTCCAGGCTATCGACATGGGTGGCGTCCAGGGCCGCCTCCACGTCCGCATCGGCCCGGCGGCGGCTGTAATAGGCGATGGACAGGCCGAAGGCCCGGGCGCGGGCCGCCGTCGCCTGGGCGATACGGCCGAAGCCCACCAGGCCCAGCCGCTTGCCCGCCAGCCCCTGGCCCAGCAGGTGGGTGGGACGCCAGCCGGTCCACTGGCCGGCGCGCAGCTCTCGCTCCCCCTCGCCCGCGCGGCGGCTGGCCATCAGCATCAGCAAAATGGCCAAATCTGCCGTAGCGTCGGTCAGCACGTCGGGCGTGTTGGTGACGACGATGCCGGCGGCCTTAGCCGCCTCCAGGTCGATATGCTCGAAGCCGGCGCCGAAGTTGCCCAGGATGCGCACCCGGGCATTCGGAGCCGCCAGGATGGCGGCGCCAAGCCGGTCGGTGACCGTGGGGCAGATGGCGTCATATCGGCCCATGGCCTCGGTCAGTTCAGCGGCGCTCAACGGCCGGTCACTGGGGTCCACGGTGACGTCGTAGCGCTGGCGCAGGTGCGCCTCCACGGTGTCGGGCCAGCGGCGGGTCAGCAGGATCTTCGGGGGCATGGCGCTTCCTGTTCAGTCGGGGGACGGGACGGGCGGGCATCATATCCCTAAATCACCTGGGCGCAGCCACGACCGAGGAACCAGCCCGTCCGACCGGAAGACGCGGCCGAACAAAGGGGCCTGGGGGATGGGCGGGGCGCAGGTCGGTCATCATTGGGGATCCTCAGCGCCGCCGGAACACGGGCGGCCGCTTCTCCTTGAAGGCGGCGCGGCCTTCCGCCGCGTCGGCGGTGGCGAAGCAAATGGTCTGCAGGTCGCGCTCATACGCCATGGCCTGGTCCAGGGGCATGGAGAAGGCGGCCCGCAGGTTCAGCTTGGCCGTTTCGGCCGCGATGGGCGCCCGGGCGGCGATGGTGGCGGCCAGCGCCTGGGCGCGGGGCAGCAGGGCCGCCGGCTCCACCACCTCGCTGACCAGGCCCCAGGCCAGCGCCCGGGCGGCATCGACCGGATCGCCCGTCATGATCATCAGGGCGGCGTTGGAGGCGCCGATGGAATGGGCCAGGAAAGCCGCCATGCCGCCGCCGCCGATCCAGCCCAGCTTGATTTCCGGTGCCGCGAACTGGGCGTTGGTGGCGGCGAGGCGGATGTCGCAGGACAGCGCCGTCTCCAGCCCACCGCCGAAGGCATAGCCGTTGACGGCGGCGATGGTGGGTTTCAGGCAATGGTGGATGGCGTCGCAATAGTCGGCGCGATTGCGAAAGTCCCAGGGTGTCGCATAACTGTCCAGTTCCCCGATGTCCGACCCGCAGCAGAACGACCGTTCCCCCGCCCCGGTGATGACCACGGCGCGGATGGTGTCGCTGCCGTTGCATTCGGTGACGGCACCGGTCAGGGCCTTTGCCATCTCCGGGGTGACGGAGTTCAGCTTCTGCGGGCGGTTGAGCGTCAGGGTGGCGACGTGGCCATCCACGCTGAACAACACTTCATCGGTCAATTCATCTCTCCATGCCCGGCTGGCGGGACGCGGCGTACAGGCTCTGCAGGTCGTCGATGACGCCGCCGTGCGGCCGCCCGTCGGCCAGGGCGGCGCGGATCAGGGCCGACGCCGCGGTCTGGAAGGGGATGGCGCCGGGATGGCGGGGCCGGACGAAGGCGGCCTCCAGCGTGGCGGCGGTGTCGCGGTAGAAGCCGCCCCAACGGTCGTTGACGCGCGCGTCGCCCCAGGCGGAGCGCAGGCTGGGCTGGCCGTCATGGTCGGGGATGAAACCGGCCTGGGCGCCGGCCGACATCAGCCAGCGCAGATGGTCCAGCAAGGCCGGGGTGACCTGGGCACGGGTGGTGATACCGATGCCGGTGCCGCCCAGGGTCGATCCCGGCCGCCCGCCCGGCACCCGCCGGGGGGCGTCGGCATAGCGCAGCGGACGGCCGCCCGCCTCAGCGCGGGTGTAGTTGACATAGCCGTAGATCAGCGGACACAGCGCCACGTCGTCCGCAGCCGCCATGCGGCCCAGGATGCCGATGGGGTTCAGGTCGGCCAGCGCCGCCGGTCTGGCCGCCGCCAGCCGCGCCATCAGGTCCAGCGCCGCCGTGCCCGTCGCCCGCCCGACGAAGCACTCTGGATCGGCCTCCGCCGGTGGTTCGCCCAGGGCCACGCAGATGGACTGAAACGACAGGGCCGCGTGCGGCCCGGCCAGCGACAGCGCCACGGGTCGCCGCCCGGACAGGGCCGCCACCTCCTCCCAGGTCGTCGGCGGCGGCCCATCGACCAGGTCGGGGCGATAGGCCATCACCTGGGTGGCGGCATCCAGCGGCAGGGCCCAGTGCCGGCCGGCGTAGCGATAACTGGACAGGCAGGGCCCGATGACGTCCCGGGCCCAGGCCGCGATCTCATCGGCGCCGAACAGCGCCTCCAGCGGCACCAGGCCCCGGCTGGCCACGGCGTCGCCCACATGGGGATGGTCCAGCACGATCAGATCATAGCGCCGGCACAGATCCGCGATGGGGTGCTTCTCGAAGTCCTCCAGCGAGTGGCGATCCCAGGACAGGGCCAGCCCGTCGCGCGCCGGGTCCAGCGCGCCGGCCGCCGCCGCCAGGGCGTTGTAACCGCGCGGATGGTCCCAGGTCAGGGCGCGGTAATGGGGCACACCATTCGACATGGGAGGACTCACGGCGCCCCCACGACACCGGCGGCCAGCAGCCGCTCGATTTCCACCTGCGACCGGGACAGCCCCTCCAGCACCTCGCGCGTGTGTTCACCCACCAGGGGGGCGCCACGGTCCAGCGCGGCCGGCGTCTTGGAGAAGCGGATGGGGAAGCCCGGCGTCTTCACCCGGCCTTCGGTCGGGTGGTCATAGGTGATGAAGGTGCCGTTGTGGGCGATCTGTGGATCGGCCACCAGGTCGGCGTAGCCGTAGACCGGCCCGCACCAGATGTCATGGGCGCGGAACAGCTCCAGCCACTCGGCGGAACTGCGACCCAGCAGCCGGATGCGGACACGGGCGACGATCTCGTCCCGGAACTTCCAGCTGTCCGCCTCGTCGTTCAACCCCTGCAAAAACGGCTCGTCGATCAGCTTGCCCAGCTTGTCTAGGCCGGCCATGGCAACGACGATGTAGCCATCGGCCGTCTTGAACACGCCGTAGGGGGCACGGATGTAGCAATGGGCGTGCGCCTCGGCCGAGCGGGTCTGCGGCTTGTTGCCCACGGTGAAGACGGACAGTTCCTGCATCTGCAGGGTGGTGATGGCGTCCAGCATGTTGACCTGGACCAGTTGCCCCTCCCCCGTCCGCTCCCGGTGCAGCAGGGCGGCCAGCGCACCCTCGAACGCCGTGTAGGCGGTGATGGCGTCCACCAGGTACTGGCCCGCCGGCTGCGGCGGCTGGTCGGCGCTGCCGGCCGACAGCATGGCGCCGGACAGCGCCTGCAACAGCAGGTCCTGCCCCGGGTAGTTCACATAAGGGCCGTCCTCGCCGTAGCCGGACATGGAGACATAGACCAGGCCCGGGTTGATGGCCGACAGCGTCTCATAATCGACGCCTAGGCGCTTGGCCACGCCGGGGCGGTAGTTCTGCAGGAAGACGTCGGCGTCCTTCACCAGGTCCAGCAGGATCTGCCGGCCCTCCGGCGCCTTCAGGTCCACGGCCAGGGAGCGCTTGTTGCGGTTCAGCGACAGGAAGGAGACGTTGATCTTGTTGCCGCTGGCGCCGCCGGCCGAGGCGTGGCGCTGCCATTCGCCGCTGGTCGGTTCCACCTTGATGACGTCGGCGCCGAGATCGCCCAGGCGCTGCGCCGCGAAAGGGCCGGCCATGGCGATGGAACAATCAAGAACGCGGTATCCGCTGAGGATGCCCATGATGGTGTCGTCCTAGGACAAATTGGAATGGAAGGAAGGGCGGCGGCCCAGGCAAAGGGCTCAGTGCATGACCCAGCCGCCGTCGACGTTCAGGGTCTGGCCGCTGATGAAGCCGGCGGCGTCCGACGCCAGGAAGGACAGGGCAGCCGCGATGTCGCCGGGGTGGCCGCGCCGCTTTACCGACTGGTGATCCAGCACGAAGCGGGTATAGCCCTCGGGATCCGGATGGATCTTCTCCGCGTCCGTAGGAAAGGCGCCGGGGGACAGGGCGTTGACGGTAACGCCGTAGGCGCCGAATTCCCGCGCCCAGGCCCGCGTCAGGCCGACCAGGGCGCCCTTGGACGCGACGTAGGGCGACAGGTTGGCCCAGCCGCCGTAGAAGGTGATGCTGGCGATGTTGATGATGCGGCCCCAGCCCCGGGCCCGCATGTGGGGCAGCGCCACCTGCACCGCCACGATGCCGGCGTCGACGTTCACGCGCTGGACCGCTTGGTGATCCTCCACGCTGTAGTCCTCGAACGGTTTCGCCGGATAGATCGCGGCGTTGTTGATGACGACGTCCAGCCCGCCCAGCGCCGCCGCCTGGCCCGCCAGCAGGGCACGGAAACCCGCCAGGTCCGACAGGTCGGCCTTGAGGGGCACCAGCCGGCCGGCGCCGATGCCGGCGGCGGCATCCGCCAAGGCCGCGAGCTTGGCGGCGTCATGATCGATGGCCAGCACGGTGGCGCCCTCGCGCAGGAAATGCAGGGTGGCGGGCAGCCCCAGGCCGCCGGCGGCACCGGTGTACAGGATGGTCTTGGCCCCGATGGACATCGGCTGCCTCCTCACGCGCGGATGATGGGGCGGAAGTCGCCCGACGGAGGGGGATAGTCGGCGTCCGGCTGGCGGGCGATGGCCTGGATGCGCGCCACGGACGCGGCCACCGACGCGGCGTCCGCCAGGATGCGGAAGACGCTGTCGTAGCGCCGCTCCTCCCCATGCTCCAGCCAGATCAGTTCATCGCGCCGCTTGGCGAAGGGCTTGCCGAAGACGTGGTTGGTGGAGGGCTCGATGCCCAAGGCGTAGTGGCCCTGCTGCAGGTTCTGCCATTCATACATGGCCGGGAATTGACGCTTGTCCGTCTCCACCTCGAAGCCAAAGCCGATGGCCTCGTTCACCAGGGCGACGGGCACGAGGGAGTCCGCATTGGCCGCCATCTCGTGCTGCCAGACCTGCTCATGGAAATCGCGCCGCGGCGCCGGCAGGGTGCGGTAGCCCACGCCCTGCTTGCGGTAATCGTCCCCTGCGTGGGAGGCCCAGACCACGTCACGGATGGGCGCCACATAGCGCGACCCCTCGGCCAGCACCGGATGCCCGACGTTGATGTGGTAACAGTACATATGCGGCGTGCGGTAGAAGCCATGGTTGACCACCCGGTCATGCAGGCGGATTTCGTCCGTGCCCACCTTGGCCTCGACGCGGCGGATCAGGTGCAGGTCCTCCCCGAACACGGTGGATTGCTGCACCACGCCCTCCGCCCACAGCCAGCACTCCTCCCCGTCCCAGCGCTCGCCATAGCCGGTCAGGCGGGCGGGAATGGTGCCGATGCGGCCGTGCAGGGAGGATTTGACGCTCGTGCGCGGGCCATAGACGTAATGGTCGGCCGCATCCTCATCCATGAACAGGATGTGGTCCAAGCCGCAGGTGACCAGCAGGCCGGAGAAGGAGCGGAACCAGCCCAGGCCGCCCTCCCCCTCATACTCATGCAGGCCGGGATGGCGGAAGCCGGACGGGGAATGCCAGCCGACGGCGCGGCCGTTATGCTCGCAATCCGCGATGTCCATGGCCCGGTCGACCAGGACGGTGAAGCGCAGCCCCGTGCCCGTGCGGAATTCCAGCAGGCGCACGCCGCGCTCGACACCATCGCCCAGGGTCATCAGCCGCACGCCGGCGAATTGGGAGAGGGAGCCCGTGTGGGCCGCGACATCGCGGCGGGACCGGACCTGTCCGTAAAGGCTGACCATCCCGTATCCTCCGTCAGTCTGGTCTTGGGCTTGCTGGCCTTGGGGGCTTGCTTTTTTGGCGCCTGGATTTCGGGGATTAAGGCCTCCAAACGCGGCATTGTCAATTCAGAAGCGCCATGTGATATCTCAGTTATCAAAATAAAAACTTCAGAAGGTGCGAAATGAGCGACACACACCGGCTGTGCTTCACCGTGGACTTGCGGGACGACGCAGAGCTGATGGCCCGCTACAAGGCCTGGCATGGGCCGGGCGCCGTGCCGAAGCCAGTGGTCGATGCCATCCGGAAAGATGGCATCCGCGACCTGGAAATCTGGCTGTACGGCACGCGCATGGTGCTGATCATGGAGGTCGGCCCCGACTTCGACCCCGTGGCCAAGGCGGCCAGCGACGCAGCCAACCCCGAGGTCCAGGAATGGGAGCGGCTGATGGGCACGTTCCAGCAACCCCTGCCCGGCACACCGGCCGGCCAGACCTGGGTCGCCATGGAACGCATCCATTCCCTGAAGGAGCAGGCGTGACGAGAGGAAGCGCCGTGAACCCAGCCGCCGTCAACGCCGCGGCGCGTCGTCCTGCTGGATGCCAGAGCGTTCCATCACCGCCCGCGCGCCGGCCGGCCAGGCGTCGCCCTTGACCTCGACATTGTCGACCAGCCGGTTGTTGAGATAGTCGGTCAGCGTTCCCCGCGCCCGCCCGTCGCGGAACCAGTTGCCCGCGGCCAGATCGTCCATGGCCGTGCGGCGGGGCAGGTTGAAGTCCAGGGTGTTGACGTTCAGCCAGACATCGACCTTATCGACGACGTTGTTGCGCACGGTCAGGTACCGCGACCCCTCGTCCAGGTAGAGACCGATGCCGCCGGGGACGTCGTAAATGTAATTCTCGGCGATCAGGCCGCCGGGATCGGCCGAAAGATGGTAGATGGCGCCGCCGTCCCCATACCATTGCTTCACGGAATGCACGCGGTTCCCGAAGATCACGGCGTCGCGCAGGATGGTGGGTGTGTCGTAGACCAAATTGCCCGGCTGGTCGTAATAACCGCGTTCCCGCGTCCGATAGGCAGAGCTTCCGCCCGGGTCGTTCACGCCCCAGCCCCAGCCGACATCGATCCCGTCATAGGGCGTGTCCGACACGTCGTTATGCAGGATCACCGGTGCCGTCGCATAGGTGACCAGGATGGCCGCCTGTTCCCGATAGTCTTGCGACACGGTCCTGATCCGGTTGTTGCGGATCAGGATGTCGCGGACACCCATTTCGGGACGCGGCGGATGGTGGGCGTCCGGCGTGACGCCGCCCACCATGATGGCGCCGCCCGACAGATCGGTGAACAGGTTGCGTGACACCTCGACGGCGATGGCGCCCAGCCCGATGCCGCTATCATTGGCATCGGCATTGTTGCCGATGCCCAGCGCCACCTGCCCCAGATGCGCGAACTCGCCCCCCTCGAACAGGATGCGGGTCGCGGCGGCCACCTGGATCGCCGCCGGCTGCTGGCGCCAGTGGTTGCGGGCGGCCTCGAACGCCCAGCAGCCCCACGAGCAGTCCTGTATCGGCTCCTGAGGATAGTCGGGAAGCTGGCCGGCCAGGAAGGCGCCGCTCTGCTGGCTGGCATAGCCTTGCGGGCCGGATGGTTCCAGCCAGCTGGTATGCTGGAAGCTAACCCCCTTGAACTGGAGATCCTTGACCGGCGTGTCATAGGTGCCGGCGATGGAGACCAGCATCGACAGGCGCGGCAGAACCACCGTCGCCGTGCCCAAGTCCTCCCCGGCGCGGGGCTTGTAGTAAAGACGGCCGGCGGCCGGGTCGGCGTACCACTGGCCGGGTTCACGCAGGAAGGCCAGGGCGTTGACCAGGAAAAGCCGGGCGGAAGCCTCGGAAACCGGCCGGGCGATGGTGTCATAGCCGATGATGTTGTTCCGCCAACCCGGCTGCTGCATGACGATGCGGTCGCCCTCGATCCGTTCCACCATCGCGTGCCGATCGGTGAACCAGCCCGTACCCTCGACCTCGATCCGCTTCTGGTCCGGCACGTCGGCCAGGCCCCGCCAGGCCGGGTCGATGATCTCCATCCCCCAGTCGTGGAAGCGAAAGGCCTGGCGCCCCACCTCCAGCGTCGCCCGCCGGGCCAGCCGGTCATTGACCCAGATCTGGCGCGGATCGACGCCGCGCGGGATGTCGGCCGCCCATATCCCCTTGGCCGGGTCGGCCAACCGCCAGCCGGTCACCCTGTCGCCGCCGGAAATCACCGGCTTGGCCCCGTCCGCCGCCTCCCAGCGCACCAAGTGCCCCGCCTGCCCGCCATCGGACGCGGAGAAGCGCAGCGGCTCCGCCAGGCGATAGACCCCGTCGGCCAGCCGCACGATGACGTCCCGGTCGCGGTTCAGGTCCCGCACCGCGGCCTGGGCACGGGCCAGCGTGGCGAAGGGATGGGCCGGCGACCCGTCGCCCGTGTCGGACCCGGTGGGCGATACCGACAGGATCACGGGCGGCGGCGTGGGCCGTTGCGGGATCTTGATGGTCGCCAGCAGCTTTTCCCCGTACAGCCGTTCCGGCTGATGGGCAGGGGGCAGGTCAGGAGCGGGCAGGTCGGGGGTGGCCCGGTCGGCAGTGGATGGTGTCTGCGACCACCCCGGTGCCGATGTCAAAAGCAAGGCCAACAGGCCGAGACGCGCCGCATATGATCCCATCGCTCACCCCCCTTTACAGGCTTGTTTTCAAGACGCTGGCCGCCTTAGCGAACCGACCGGATCGGCAACACGAAGAACGAGGAGGCGAAGACGAAGAGGATGGCCGCGATGAACAGCACGCTGTAATCGCCGCCGGACAGGCCCAGCAACCAGGCCGACATGACGGGGCTGATGGCCTGCGGAATATTGATGGCCGTGGTCAGGATGCCCAGGTCCTTGCCGGTGGACCCGGTGTCGCGGGGCAGCACCTGCGTCATCAGCGCCATGTCCACCGCCGTGAACGCGCCATAGCCCAGCCCGACGATGCCGGCATAGAGGTACATCCCCTCCACCGTCGGGGTGGTCAGCGGGACCACGCAGGCCGCCGCCATGATGACGGAGGAGAAGAAGACGAAGGGCTTGCGCCGCCCCAGCCTGTCCGACAGGAAGCCGGAAACCAGGCCGGAAAACAGCAGCATGACGAAGGTGATGGCGGAGATGTTGCCGATGACCACGTTGGCCTGATCCACCGACAGCTGGATGTAGTCCCGCAGGATATAGAGCTGGTAGGTCACCACCCCCTGGTATCCCATGTAGATCGTGAAGCGGCCCAGGAAGGCCCAGCCGAAATCGGGATACTTGCGCGGATCGATCCAGAAGCTGCGCAGGAAGCCCGGCAGGCTGAAGGGCGCGGGCTTGAGATGCTCGGACGGCACCTCACGGTTCAGGAAAACGAAGGCGACGCAGCAGGCCGCGACGGCCAGGGCGAAGACCAGGTAGCCCAGCACCAGCTGGCTGGCCAGTTGCCCCGCCACGATGATGCCCACCGTGCCGCCGGCCGTCATGCCCGCCCCGATGAAGCCCGAGGCGGTCCCCCGGTTGGCCGGCGCGAAGCGGTCAGCCACCACGGTGGACAGCGGCCCCTGCATGGCGTTGTAGGCGATGGCCGCCATCACCCACAGCACGGTGATGGACCACAAGGACGTGACCAGCGACACGCCGAACAGGCACATGGACCCGATGAGGGAGGCCAAGGCGATCCACGGCGACCGCCGGCCCCAGCGCGACCGGGTGCGGTCGGACAGGGCGCCGGCGATGGGGGTGGTCAGCGTCGAGAAGATGGACGTGATGGACATGACGATGGCGAGGTTCCCCGCCTTCGCCGCCGGGTCCAGCGCCGCCACCTGGTTGGGCAGCAGCACCGAGATGACCCCATTGTAGAGGGCCAGCAGCACGAAAAAATTGATCAGCAGCGACCAGAGCAGGACCCAACGCCGCCGACCCGCGACATGCTGGCTGGTGTCTTCCGCCGGGGCGGAAGGAAGGGGGACGTCCATGGGAATGTCGCTCATCTTTGGTTGATCTCTCCCTGACTGCCGTCATGACCGGCCCTCTTGGGTGGGGCCGCTGTCGATCGAGTGCCTATCGATGCATTATTCGCCGCCCAGCCGGTAGACCCGCCGCGCCGTCTGCCGGCACACGGCGTCCCGCTCCGGCTGGGTCCAGCCCGCGGCGATGTCCTGAAACACCGCCAGCCACGCCGGGTAGCCGCCGGCCAGGTCCACCACCGGCCAGTCGCCGCCAAACAGGCAGCGCCCAGCGCCGAAGCAGGCCAGGACATGGTCGATGTAGGGCCGCAAATCCTCCACCCGCCAGCCGTCCCACCGCGCCTGGGTGGTCAGGCCGGAGATCTTGCAGGCCAGGTTGGGGAAGCGCGCCAGCCGGGCCAGGGCGTCGGCCCAGCCCTCGGCCTGGATGTCGCCGCCGTGGGTGGCGATGTCGGGCTTGCCCAGGTGATCCAACACGGTGACGGCATGAGGTTCCGCCGCGTACAGATGGTCCAAGGCATGGGCCACATCCTGCAGCTGCGGCGCGCGGGCGCAGATGTCCAGGCTGAACCCCGCCTTCGCCGCCCGCACCATGCCGTCCAAGTGGTCAGAGTCGGTGACGAAGGCCAGCGGTTCGTTCTGCACCGACCGGCGCACGCCCCGCACCAGCGGCCGCGCGGCCAGGGCGTCGATCGCCGCCTGCGCCCCCGCCCCGCGTTCCAAAGGCGCGAAGGCCACGATGCCGCCCACCGGCACCCGATCCGCCAGGCCGGCGACCCAGTCGACCTCATCCAGCGCCTGGGCCGGATCGCAGTCCGCCTGCACGAACACCGCCTGCTCGATAGGCAATCCCAACGCCGCCCACTCGGCCAAGGCGTGCGGCCCGGCGATGGAGGGAACGTGGGACAGCCAGTCGTAGCGCAGGCGCGCCGGATCCCAGAGATGCAGATGAGCGTCGATCAGCATGGCCTTATCCCGCGCGCGCCAGGCGAACTTGCGGCGGGGCGGCACCCAGGTCGGCGCGGTCCAGGATGGCCGGCCGGCGCCAAACGTGCCGCGCCTCCTCGCTCAGCACCAGGCCATGGCCCGGCGCCTCCCGACCGTAAATGTAGCCGTCCTCCAGGCGGTAGCTCTCCTCCACCAGATGGTCGAAGTTCTGGTAGGAGTATTCCAGCCACTCGACCTCCGGCAGGGCCAAGGCCATGTTGACGCCGACCTCCAGGAAGGAGTTGCCCAACGTCACCGGCACCACCTTCTCCGCCGCCAGCCAACCGATGCGCATGACGTCGGTGACGTGGCCGTGGACGTTCAGCATGTCGGCCCCGCCCGCCTCGATCAGCGCACGCTTGCCCGACACGTCCAGATATTCGCCGCTGTTGATCAGGGTGCGGCCGGCCGTCTGGCGCAGCAGGCGCAGGCCGTCGAAATCGTTGCGCTGGATGGGATCCTCCAGCCAGAAGATCTCGTGCCCGGCCTTGCGCATCAGCTCCAGGTTCAGGATGGCCTGCTTGGGCGACCAGGCCTCGTTGGCGTCCACCATCACGGTGGCGTCAGGCCCCACGGCCTGCTTCAGCAGATCCAGGCGGTGGATGTCGCGTTCTATCTCCGGATGGCCCACCTTGATCTTGAAGGCGGTGAAGCCCTCGGACGCGGCATGGGCGAACAGGTCCTGGAACGCCCCGTCGTCCAGGTGGAAATCCAGGCCGGACGCATAGGCGCGCACCTTCTGCTTGCGCGCACCCAGCAGCCGCCACAGCGGCAGGCCCACGGACTTGGCGAACAGATCCCACACGGCCTGCTGCAACGCCTCCTCGAACGGCAGGGTATAGCGCCGGGCGGTGCCGCCGCGCGGCCGGGTCACCCGATGGGCCAGGGCGCCGGACTGCTGCCCCTCCACCCCGGGCCACACCTCCGACTGGAAGACGCGGATGATCTCGGCTTCCTCCGGCAGGGGAAAGAACAGCGACTGGACGAATCCCAGGCCGGCCGAGCCATCGGAACCGACCAGTTCCAGGGCTGCGACATGAACGTCGTCGGTACGGACTTGGCTATCCCCGATGACCCGATCTCGGGCAAACTGGAAACGTGTGATGCGGAAGTCGACGATCTGCATTTTCACCGCTACACTCTATTCAGATATCGATATCTGAAATATCAGGACACGAATTAGATATGGCAGCGGCACGCAAAAAGCAAGCGGCAAACGCGGCAGTCGAGGACTCCGGCAGCGCCCCGGAAGGCAAGCGCCTGAGTGAGATCGCCTACAGCGCCATCCTGGAAGGGCTGTTCGCCCGCAAGGTGCCGGCCGGCGCCTTCGTGTCGCAGAATGACCTGGTGCAGTTGCTGGGCATCCCGGTGCAGCCCCTGCGCGACGCGCTGCGCGTGCTGGAAGCGGAAGGGGTGCTGACCATCCATCCCCGCTCCGGCATCCAGTTCCTGAAGCCGGACTTCGAATTCGCCCGATCCACCTATCAGTTCCGCTCCATCATAGAGCGCGCGGCCGCCCGCACCTATGCGGAAACCGGCGACGCGGCGGAAATCGCGGCCCTGTTGGCCGACCACCAGGCGCTGATCGCCGCCATAGAGAAGGACGGCCTGACCCCCGCCCTGACCCAGACGCTGGAGGGGCTGGAGCAGCGTTTCCACGGCGCCATGATCGCCTGCCTGCGCAACCCGCTGATCGAGACGACGGCCCGCCGCCTGAAGAACTACGTCACCCTGATCCGGCTGGAACGGCTGATCACCCAGCCGCTGGCCCTGCGCACCCTGAATGAGCATATCGAGGTGCTGCGGGCCTGCACCGACCGCGACGGCGACCGGGCGGAGGCGGCGCTGACCGTGCACTTCCAGGCGGCCCTGCAACGCATCCTGGGCATGTTCTGAGCCGGCGGTCGCGCGTCGTTGACATATGAAATGACGTATCTAATATATCAGTTGTGACTCAACCGTCTCAACCGAATGGATACGTGATGAAACTGGCCCGTTACGGCGCCCCCGGCCATGAACGCCCCGCCCTGCTGGATGCCCAGGGCGCCCCGCGCGACCTGACCGGCATCGTCGACGACATCGCTGGCGACGTGCTGACCAGCGCCGGCCTGGCGCGGCTGGCCGCCATCGATCCCGCCACGCTGCCCGCCCTGCCGGCGGGCCAGCGCATCGGGCCGGCCATCGGGCGCGTGGGCAAGATGATCTGCGTGGGCCTGAATTTCCGCGACCATGCGGCGGAATCCAACCTGCCCCTGCCCGGCCAGCCCATCATCTTCATGAAGGCCACCACCGCCATCTGCGGCCCCAACGACGACATCGTCATCCCCTACGGCTCGGTGAAGACGGATTGGGAGGTGGAGCTGGGCGTGGTCATCGGCGACACCGCCCGCCATGTGCCGCTGGAAAAGGCGCTCGACCACGTGGCCGGCTATGTCCTGATCAACGACCTGTCAGAGCGTGAATTCCAGCTGGAGCATGGCGGCCAATGGGTGAAGGGCAAGAGCTGCGACACCTTCGGCCCCATCGGCCCCTTCCTGGCGACCAAGGACGACATTCCGGACCCGCAGGCCCTGGGCATGTGGCTGACGGTCAACGGCCACCGCTACCAGAACGGCACCTCGGCGGAGATGGTGTTCGGCGTGGCCCACCTGGTCAGCTACATCAGCCGCTACATGACCCTGATGCCGGGTGACGTCATCAGCACGGGCACCCCCGCCGGCGTGGGCCTGGGCCAGACCCCGCCCACCTATCTCAAGCCCGGCGACGTGATCGAGCTGGGCATCGACGGCCTGGGCACCCAGCGCCAGCGCACCGTAGCCTGGAGCGCGGTGGCGCAGAACACGGTGGAATAGCATGGCGCTGGATCCCTCTTCCCTGGGCGCGCTCGGCTTCGGGGCCGCGCCCATCGGCAACCTCTACCGCGCTATGCCGGAGGAGGACGCCGAAGCCACCATCCGGTCGGCCCTGGAGGCCGGCATCCGCTACCTGGACACCGCCCCGCACTACGGCTTCGGCCTGTCGGAGAAACGGCTGGGCGGCGCCCTGTCCGCCTTGGACCCGGAGGGGAAGCTCATCCTCTCCACCAAGGTCGGCCGGCGGCTGGACCCGGTGCCGGACGCCGACTTGACCCAGGTGCGCCAGGGCTTCGTGACGCCTGAACCGTTCGAAAGCCGCTTCGACTATTCCTACGACGCGGTCATGCGCTCCTATGAGGCCAGCCGGCAACGGCTGGGGCGGGAGCGCATCGACATCCTCTACGTCCACGACATCGGCCGTTACGTCCACGGCGACCGCCATGCGGAGACGTTCCGCCAGTTCATGGCGGGCGGTTACCGCGCGCTGCGGGAACTGCGCGACGGCGGGGCCGTGGGCGCCATCGGCCTGGGCGTGAATGAGTGGGAGGTCTGCGTCGAGGCGCTGGCCCACGGCGATTACGACCTGATGCTGCTGGCCGGCCGCTACACCCTGCTGGACCAGTCGTCGCTGGACGTGTTCCTGCCGCTGTGCGCGCAGCGGGGCGTCAGCATCGTCATCGGCGGCCCCTACAACTCCGGCATCCTGGCCACCGGCGTGAAGGGCCCGGGCCCCATCAACTACCAGTACCAGCCGGCCCCGCCCGACATCGTGGCCCGCGTGGCCGCCATCGAGGCGGTGTGCGACGCCCACGGCGTGCCCCTCGCCGCGGCGGCCCTGCAATTCCCCCTGGCCCACGGCCAGGTGGTCTCCGTCATCCCAGGCATGGACAGCCCCGGCCAGGTGGAACGGGCCGTCAGCCTGGTCCGCCACCCCATCCCCGCCGCCCTGTGGGCGGACCTGAAACAGCAGGGGCTGCTGCGCGCCGATGCGCCGGTGCCTGTTTAATCAGGCCGCTCCAGTCCGCTGACGCTCCCCGCAAAACTGCGGCGGATGCGGTCGCATCCTGCGGCGGCATGCCGCTGACATCACCTGAAGGAAACACCATCATGGGACGCCTTGAAGGCAAGACCGCCATCGTCACCGCCGCCGGCCAGGGCATCGGCCGCTCCAGTGCCGAGCTGTTCGCCCGCGAGGGCGCGCGGGTCATCGCGCTGGACATCAACCCCGAAACGCTGGCCAGCATGACGGGCGTGGAGACCCGCACCATGAACCTGCTGGACGGCGTGGCCATTCAGGCGCTGGCCGAAGACATCGGCGGCATCGACGTGCTGTTCAATTGCGCCGGCTATGTCCACGCCGGCACGCTGGCCACGACGGCGGAAAAGGACCTGGACTTCTCCTACGACCTGAACGTCAAGGCGGCCTTCCGCATGATCCAGGCCTTCCTGCCCGGCATGATCGCGCGCGGCGGCGGCTCCATCGTCAACATGTCGTCGGTTGCGGGCTCGGTCCTGGGCGTGGCCAACCGCTTCGCCTACGGCGTGACCAAGGCCGCCGTCATCGGCCTGACCAAGTCGGTCGCCGTGGACTTCGTGGGCCGGAACATCCGCTGCAACGCCATCTGCCCCGGCACGGTGCAGTCGCCCTCGCTGGATGAGCGGCTGGCCGCGACGGGCGATGCCGACGCCGCTCGCGCCGCCTTCGTCGCCCGCCAGCCCATGGGCCGCATCGGCCGGCCGGAGGAGATCGCGGAACTGGCGCTCTATCTCGCCTCCGACCTTTCCTCCTACACTACCGGCACGATCAACGTCATCGACGGCGGCTGGTCGAACGCGTGACGCCGCTGCCGACGTTCGATACCAGTGGCATGAGGTTCCCATGCCACTGTAGGACGCGACCGCGTCCGCCGGAGATTTCCAGGGAACGCAGTGGACTGGAAATCGAGGAAGCCAAGCGGCCGGATGGCCGCGCCCGGCGATTGAGGGGCGGCCTTTGATCGGTCACGATCAAAGGGCAAGCATGGAGACTCCCGCATGATCATTTCCTCTCCGCGTGATTTCCGGGAGGCGGCCAGGCGCCGCCTCCCCCGCTTCCTGTTCGACTATGCCGACGGCGGTGCGGGGACGGAGCAGACGATGCGCCGCAACGTCGACGACCTCGCCGACCTGGCGCTGCGCCAGCGCGTGCTGAAGAACGTGGCCGACATCACGCTGGGCACCCGCCTGTTCGGGCAGGACGTCGCCATGCCCGTGGCCCTGGGGCCGGTCGGCATCGCCGGCATGTTCCGCCAACGGGGGGAGGTGCAGGCGGCGCGGGCGGCCAACCGGGCGGGCCTGCCCTTCTGCCTGTCCACCGTCTCCATCTGCTCATTGGCGGAGGTGGCGGCGGGCACGGACGGGCCGCTGTGGTTCCAGCTCTACGTCATCCGCGATCGCGGCTTCATGCGCGAGCTGCTGGCCAACGCCAAGGCGCTGGGGGCCAAGGCCCTGGTGTTCACGGTGGACATGCCGGTGCCCGGCACCCGCTACCGCGACGCCCATTCCGGCATGTCCGGTCCCAACGCGCCGCTGCGCCGCATGCTGCAGGCCGTGGCCAAGCCCGCCTGGGCCTGGGACGTGGGCCTGCACGGCCGTCCCCACCGGCTGGGCAACCTGGAGCCGGTGCTGGGCGATAAGAGCGGCCTGAACGACTACATGGGCTGGCTGGGTTCCAACTTCGACCCGTCCATCTGCTGGCAGGACCTGGAGTGGATCCGCCAGGGCTGGGACGGCCCCCTGATCATCAAGGGCATCCTGGACCCCGACGACGCCCGCGCGGCCGCCGACATCGGCGCCGACGGCATCGTCGTCTCCAACCACGGTGGCCGGCAGCTGGACGGCGTGCTGTCCTCGGCCAAGGCCCTGCCCGCCATCGCCGACGCGGTGGGTGACCGCCTGACCGTGCTGGCCGACGGCGGCGTCCGCTCCGGCCTGGACGTGGTGCGCATGCTGGCCCTGGGCGCCAAAGGCGTCCTGCTGGGCCGCGCCTGGCTCTACGCCATGGCCGCGCGCGGCGAGGCCGGCGTCACCCAGCTGCTGGAGATCTACGCCAAGGAAATGAAGGTCGCCATGGCGCTGACGGGCGTGCGCGGCGTGGGGGAGATCGACCGGTCGATCCTGGCGTGAGAGGGAACCTCTTTTCATGACAGAACGCGCCGTTGTGCGCCTCTACCCGCTAATCCGCGATGAACCCAAAAAGAACCCCACCCCGTTGCCGGGGTAGGGGGTGGGAGGTTGGTGGAAGAAACGCCGGTCTGGGAGAAACCGGGTGAGATACCGGGACCTTAGAACTTCACCCGCACGCCGGCGGCGAAGCGGCGGCCGGTGGTGCGGTACTCTTTGGTGCGGTCGGGCGTGGTGGAGTAGATGAACTCGTTCTCGTCCGTCAGGTTCAGGCCTTCCAGGGTGAGGGAGATGTTCTGCGTCAGGTCGTAGGACAGGCTGGCGTCCAGCTGGCCGTAGGCGTCGAAATATTCCGGATCGCCGTTGCGGCCGCTGGCCACCTGCAGGAACTTGTCGCGCCAGGTGTAGGCCAGGCGGGCCTGAACGCCGTACTTCTCATAGAAGGCGACCAGGCTGTAGGAGTATTTGGACAAGCCCTGCAGGCCATAGCTGGCGCCGCTGACCACGTTGGCGTACTGGGCGTCGCTTTCCACGTAGGTGAAGCTGGCCTGCCCGCCCAGGCCGTCGAACGGCCCCGGCAGCCTGTCGAACACCTGGCGGTAGCCGACCTCCAGCCCCTTCACCGTGGCGCCCTTGCCGTTGGTGGGCTGGGTCACCTGGAACACCACCTGGTCCACCTTCTGCGGCGTCGTGGCCTGGGCCACAAAGCTGTCGATGTTCTTGTAGAACAGGGCGGCCGACAGCATGGACAGGGGCTGGAAGTACCATTCCAGGCCGAATTCCGCCTGTGAGGCGCGGAAGGGGTTCAGGTCGGGGTTGCCCTTGGTGATCTGCTCGTTGCCCGGGTTGGACAGGATGGTCTGGGCCGGTGACAGATCGGACAGGGTCGGGCGGGTCATGACGCGGGAGGTGGCGAAGCGGGCCACCAGGTCGTCGGTCAGGTCCAGCTTGACGTTCAGCGACGGCAGGACGTCGGTGTAGTGGCCGCTGAAGCTGATGGGCTGGACATCCGACAGGACGATGAGGTTCTGGCCCTGGCCATTGGGCTTGGCGCTCAGCACGGTCTGCGCGGCACCGGCGCTGGTGTACGTCGTGTCCTCGATACGCACGCCGGTGTTGACGGACAGGGGCAGGCCGCCGATCTCCGTCTTCAGGTCGAACATGATGTAGCCCAGGTTCACCTTCTCCTTCACGCGGGAGCTGGCGGCCGGGTCGGCCACGGGCCGGGTAAAGATGCCCTCCGGCCGCGACAGCAGGTAGTTGACCATGGCGTGCGGATCGTAGGTGATCCAGTTCCGCACGATGTTGTCGCTCTGGTACTTGGAGAAGAAGTCCATGGTCGTCGGCGTGAACAGCGACGACGGCAGCAGCACCGCGCCGCCGCAATAGGCGCAGGACACGGAACCCGGCTGGCTGATGGCATCCGCCGTCTTGGTGCGTTCCTGGTGCGACGCGCCGGCGGAGATGGAGATGCCGCCGCCGGGATCCCAGGTGCCGTCCAGCTTCGCCTCGTTGATCTCATCCTTGTAGTCGGTGCCGCCCCACAGGTTGTAGTGGGCCCCGACGTGGTTCACGTCGGTCGCGACGTTGGGAATGGTGGGCGAGGTGAAGTTATAGTCGTAGATCGGGCTGCCGTTGCGCCGGTCGAACGTCATGGTCATGTCGCGGCGGCGGATGGTGGAGAAGATGCTGTCTTCCTTGCCGTTGCGCGTCGCCTGCGAGGTGGAGGCGTCGAACACCAGCTTGAAGGCGTCCTTGTGCCAGGCGGTGTTCAGGCCCACCAGATAGGTTTCGGTCAGGCGCGGGGTGTAGGTGACGATCTCGTCCACCGTGCCGCCGACGATCTTCTGATAGACGGCGGAACCGTTCTTGACCACCTGGTCGACCAGCGTGCCGGAGGAGAAGTCGTAAGCCAGGCCCTGCGACTGGTCGATCTGGTCCATCTTGGTATAGAAGCCGTCCAGCGTGAACGTCAGGTTGTCGTTCGGCTGGTACTGGACGGTGCCGTTCAGGCCCGTGCGCTTGCGCGACGTCTCATAGAAGAAGGGCGACAGGTTGGACGGCATGTCCACGCCGGTGAAGCTGCCCACGCCGGGGGCGGTGCGGCCGTACCAGTAGTCGGTGGGGTCGACGTTGCCGCGCTTCACATGGCCGGCGCCGATGTCGAATTCATCGTCGCGGCTGTCGCGCTTCTCGTAAGAGGCCACCAGCGCCACGCCGAAGGTCGATTCCGGATTGTGCCAGCTGACGACGCCGGACAGCGAGGGGTTGGTGCTGTCCGCCAGCTCGCCATACAGCGCGCGGGCGCTGCCGGCCACCACCAGGTCCTGCTTCTGCTCCAGCGGGCGCACCGTGCGGATGTTCACCGTGGCGCCGATGGAGGCGCCGTTGATGTTGGCGCTGGGGCTCTTGTAGACGTCGGCGCCGGAAATCAGCTCGGAGGGCAGGACGTCGAAGCTGAACTCACGGCCCACATTCTCCGTGGCCAGGGTGCGGCCGTTCAGGGTGACGGTGTTGAACTGGGGCCCCAGGCCGCGGACCGAAATGAACTGACCGTCGCCACGGTTGCGGTCGATGGCGACACCGGTGATGCGCTGCAGGGATTCGGCCACGTTCTGGTCCGGCATCTTGCCCAGGTCTTCACTGGCGATGCTGTCGACGACGTTGACCGAATTGCGCTTGATCTCGGTGGCCACCTGCAGGGAGCGCTTGATGCCCGTGACCACGATCTCTTCCAGGCCCTGGTCGTCGGTGGCCGGTGTCGCCGCCTGCTGGGCGAAGGCCGTGCCTACCGTGGCATGCAGCAGGGCGCAGCACGCCACACCCTGGGCGAGCCCCATCAACGTACGCTTCATTATGAACGTCCTCTCCCTGATCGATGGGCTTATGACAGCGAGATGCCAGTGCCCGTTGTTTGAAATATCAGTGCCACGTTATGAAATTCCATGCAACGGCTTTTCTGCACTCAGCCACATCAAAAATGAGATCGGGGAATGGATGGCACGGGGCGCGATTTCGCTACGGCGTTAGGCAGCCGGCAACGCGCAGGGCCAGTGGCATTCGCGCCGCCGGCCTCGTTCCAAACCTGCAATGACCGTGACTCTCGGGCAGGCGGCCCAAACGCGCCGGGCCCGCTTCTCCTCCCAGGCGCGGACCTCGTGCCAGCCGGTCAGAAACAGAATTCCTTGAAGTCGGGCCGCCCGCGCAGGTTCTCCCCATCCACTTCAAGCCTAACGGGCCCGATTCCGGCTGTGAGGGAGCCTATGAAGCCATCGTGTTAATCGGCGTGTAGCTTGGACGCCGATCGGCACGGTATCCATTTGATTCTATTGAAGTCGACAGCGTCACTGGGTCGCGCCGATTTACACGCTGATTTACCGATGGAAGCGGTTCAGGCGCATGCGCTGCGTCTCGCTTTTCACAAAATCCAGCGACAGGCCGGTAATTCCGAACCGTTCATACAGCGAACTGATAAGGGGATAGAGATTACCGGCGAGATCGTCTTCGAGGTCCTGGACCGTGGCGGCACCTTCCAGCATCGCTTCATCCGTCCGCGAGCGACCGCCCCCGAAGTAATCGACGCTCATCGGATTGGCCCAGGCACGCACCTCCCGACCGGATAGGCCGGTATAGAGCACCCGGAGCCGCACGGTGGTCTGTTGGGGATCATATCCCAGTACCTCCGTGAGCTTGGCCGCGTGCATATAAGCTTCGCCCAGCCGCCAGATGGGCAGCGTCGTATCGAAAATGGAGCCCGCCGGGAAGGTGTCCTGTGCGTCCTCCTGATAGCCGCGGATGCTCATGAGGCGGCCAGGAGATGCCGCCCGCCAGAAGTCGCAATGCGCCGGATCGGAAGCGTTGCGCTCGATGCCCAGATGATCGTCCGGTGGCAGCCAGCATTCAATCTCGCCGTCGATCTCATAGGGGGCGAGTTCGGGACGGCGCATAAAGAGGAACAGCGGCCAGCCGGTATATCGGAGGACCGATTGTTCCAGCGCATCCCGCAGTTTCGCCGGCGTGATGGCAGGGTGATCTCCTTCCAGGGCATAGTCGATCCGATACCAGCCGGCAGGGAAACGGGCGGGAGAGTCTTTGGGCAGATCCTTCGTCAGTTCCCGCCAACGGCTGAACGCCGCCTGCACAAACGCCTCCTGAGAGGAGGCTGGCGTGGGGGCCTCCGCGACCAGGCCGACGACCCGCAGGATGTCCAGCGCCTTGTTCAACGACAAGGTTGCCTCGCCGCGGTCGAACGCGATCATGGTGGGGATGCTGACGCCGGCCAGTGCCGCATGCTCCTTCTGCGTCATCTTCTCCGCCTTGCGGCGGCGGACCGCTTCCGCCACCAGCCCCGGCCAGTCGAGCGGGCTTATTCCTCCAGCAGGCGTAGACATGCGTTCCTCACCGATTCCCGATAGCTCATGCCGAACGGATCGCGCGATTCATCGTCCGGGTTGGGTAAAATGCCGGCCGCCTTGATGGCCGCCTTTTTAAGGTCGCGGGATACCCCGCTGATCGCCGCCTTCTTGAGGCCGATATGCTCTCCGAACGCAGCGAGCAGCCGCTGGTTGACGCTCTCCAGTGAGACGAAGTTGCCGGCGATCGACAGCGCCAGTTGCTGGCTGAACTGCGGGTAAACCCCGACATTCACCACGTCGTAGACCGGTGACAGGCGCAGGCCTTCCGGCGTTTCCAGCAACGTGAAATTCTTCAGGTGAGCATCCGCATTGGAAACCAGGACGAAGGCGACCAGGCGGCGGTAAAACCGCAGCAGGTCGATGGCTGGCCGCGCGGAATATTTGCGAATGACGCCGGCCACCTCTTCGTAGCTAGCGTCATATTTCCCGCCGAAATCCGCGCCCCGGGGTTTGCAGAGAATCTGCGCGAAATCCTCCGCCCGCAGTTTCCGTCCATCTTCGGTCCGGTCGAAGCGCTTGACCACCAGGGCGGTGCCGTTGCCCTCGGACACTTCCGCGACTGTGGGGTTGATAACCTCATCCTCGCCCAGCAAGGCCCTCACCCATTTCAGGCTGAGGTTTTCGTTGCGCACCAGCGTGGCGATATCCGTGGAATTGAACTTCGCGATGTATGGGGCTGGGCCGCTGGCGCCCGCCGGCCGGTAGCCATGTGCCCCTTCGTCGCGCACCACCAGCATTTTGCGTTGGACGCCGGAAACGGTGCGCCCGGGATTGGGAACTTCGTTTGCCTCCAGCGGGGGGAATTGCATATCGACGCTGGGCAAGACACCCACCGCGCCGATGCAGTCGGCGCCGAAGCGCAGCAAAAGTCCGAAATCGTCCTGGTCGGCCACATGGCCAGCCCGGGCCTGACGCTCCCGAAGCCAGCCCTCCGCCCCCAGATGCTGGAAGAAGGGATGCATGCCCCGGGCCCACTCATGTTCCCGTCGAAGAACCGGCAGGCAGCAGGCAATCGTCTCGGTCCAGCCATTGTGGTACAAGAACCGGGTGCCGCCTGCGGTCGTTTCTTCCAGCAGGCCAGCCTCCTGGCCCTTAAACGATACTTTAGCGCTGCGGAGTTTTTGGCTCATAAATACCTTACCAAAATATGAGAACGGCTCATATAAGGGATTTTAGTAAGGTATAGATTATTTTCCCAGACATTGCAATCTGAGACTAAATTATAGCTTAGCATGCTCCGGGACCTCACCCGGAATGGCAGGTTGCCAGTCCGCGTGTAGCCTGGACGCCGATCGGCACGGTATCCATTTGATTCTAGTGAAGTAGGTAGGGCCACTGGGTGGTGCCGATTACACGCTTCACCATTTCCCCAGACCGACTACACAACCCGCAGCGCTGCCAAATGCGAACCTATTCGCCCACATCGAAGGACACTATAATCGCCAACGCATTCATTCGCCCCCTCCGCGAAGAATTCATGAAGCCACTGTGCCTGTCGGCCGGCGAGGTAGCGAAAGCGTGCGACGTCCCACGCACGCGGATTGAGTGCATCGTAAATGAGGAAATTAAACTCACCATCGACACGGCATTCCGCGTGGCGAAGTGCTTCAACACCTCGGTCGAACTGTGGCTGAACCTCCAGACCAGCTATGACTTGGCCAAGGCCCGGCGCAGCCCGCCCAACCTGGACGCGGTCAAGGTCCTCCACGCGGCGAAATAATGCCATCCACCCACAGGCGGACAGAGGAAATATGTACGTCATCCGCCCCCAGGCCGATGGCGCTCGGGCCTCACCCCTTTGAGCCAACTCGGCAGTGCAAGGTCTCCGGCAACGGCCTCTATAACGCGACGCCAGCCCCGGACGAATTCAAGCAGCACATGCGCTTTGTAAATCGGCGTGTCCCAGTGACAACGATTAACACGCCAACCGCTACGCCAACGCGCACTCGGACAGCAGATCAGCGCCGACGGCGCGCCGTCGGATGTCGCGCAGGTGGACATGGGAGGCGATGGCGGAAGCCAGCAGCGATCTGGGCCAGGCCCTGTTTGCTGCCGGTTCCGGACTGACCGGTATCGCCAAGGTCCAGGCGGCACTGGAGCAGGAGGCGGAGGCCATTTGGGGTCGGCGAGCCGCCGCCAGGCGCACCTTCACCATGGCTCAACAGCAGCTGAAGCCCAGGGAATGGTCGGATGCCCGTGCCGCGGTGGAGGAGCGCGAGCAGGCGCTCAAGGAACTGCGGGCAAAGCTGACTCTGCTGCAGGCCGAACGCATCGCGGCGGAGCGCCTGCGCCGCATCAGCCCGGCCATGCGGCAACGTGAAGCAACGCTGGTGGCGCTTGCTGAGATGGGGCAAGTGGTCAAATTCACCAGCGTGGAGGAGGAAAGCGCAGAAGTCTTTTTGATGAGAATCGCCAAGGCCGATCAGAACCGCGTTGCGGCCGAGCGGCGGCGCGACGAAGTGATGGAACGCCTGAAGC
Organism: Nitrospirillum bahiense; assembly: GCF_007828025.1. NCBI lineage: Bacteria > Pseudomonadati > Pseudomonadota > Alphaproteobacteria > Rhodospirillales > Azospirillaceae > Nitrospirillum > Nitrospirillum bahiense. The sequence continues at coordinate 98,942 of NZ_VITO01000003.1, read as the reverse complement.
CTTTGTGTCAAGTGGCGCATAAATTATCCCCGCGCCCTCCCCGCGCGGCCGGAAATTCCCCAGCAATTTCAATGCTTGGCCACTTTATATGATGGAAGTTTGGCCATTTGGTGCGTTGGATGGCCACTTTATGTGTTGGGGGACACTGTGTGTCCTCTAACACATAACCTGGCCAACGGGGGCACGGGGTTCTGCGGGTTCTGGGCGTTAATCTATCTTAATTTTGGCCAAGCCTTCGATGGACCAAAACGCAAGAGCCAGACTATCTGGTGCGAAGGTATTGCCGAGGCGATGGCAGCGTCCGAAATCCGGTGGCATTTGACCCGATCGCCTCTTAAACTCCCTCCATGGTTGTTTCGGGCACACAATCTCTCTCTTTCATCGTGGCGGTCCCGACCCCGTTCTATGCTGGGAAATTGGAGGGACCGTGGTACAGTTGCGCATCCTGTTGAAGGACGGGGCCCTGCTCTGCCTGGACGGCACCACCGTTACCCGCAAGCCCCTTGGTTCCGCGGGGCTTGATCGCGTGAGGGGCTGGGCCACCGCCTACGACACCGCGGTGCGAACACGACAGCCGGATCGTTTGCCGGCGATCGGTCAGGACATCGCTTCGCTGCTTAACGACGGCGATCGCTGGCTCGACGACCGCCTGGGGCGGACCGGTCCGGTGTCCCTGGAAATCCAGGCCGCCCATGATCGGGACGACGGCGCGGGGATCCTGTTCGACGTGCCGTGGGAGATTCTGGCACCCGGCGGGCTGTTTCTGGCGGCGGCCCCCCACCGGCTTTTCCAGGTCGCTCGCCGTCTGGACAAGCCCGAGCCCCCGGACGCGCCCGAGCATGGTGACCTCGCCGTGCTGTTCATGGCGGCCGAGGTCGAGGGCCAGCATGCCCTTGACTACGAACGTGAGGAGGTCGCCTTTCTCAACGCCACCCGCGGCCTGAACGCCCACCTCGCGATCGAGGAAAGCGGCGGCGCGGCGGGCCTCGCCCTGCGCCTGAAACAAACCCGGCGCTGGGAGGCCCTCCACCTCACCGGGCATGGCGACCTGAGCGCGAACGGTCCGTATCTGGCGCTGGAGACCGACGAGGGCGCATGCGACCCGGTCGATGCCCGGCGGCTGTGCGCCCTACTCGGCGACGAGGAGCGGATGCCCCGGTTGGTCTTCCTGTCGGCCTGCCGAACCGCCGAACGGCCGGGCAGCGGCGCCGCCTGTTTCGTCCAGGCGCTGGTCGGCGCCGGCGTCGCCAACGCGGTGGGCTGGGACGGTTCGGTCCAGGATGGCGACGCCATCCGCTTCACCGAAACCTTCTACGGTGAAATAGCCGGGGGCAGGACGGTGGTCCACGCGGCGGCACTGGCCCGGCGCGCGTTGCTGACCCTCCATGAGACCGGGCAGCAGGGTAGCAACAAGACGCCGCCGGGCGGATCGGCGGCGGACGGCGCCCATTGGCATCTGGCGCGGGTCTATCTCGGGCCACGCGGTGGCGGCGTCCTGTGCGAGCCGGGCAAACCGACACGGCCGCTTCGCCGCAACCCAGCCGACAAAGCCTATCTCGACAAGGCCAAGGGACGGGTGCCGGTGGCGACGGCCGAGCAGTTCGTTGGACGCCGCCGCGCGATTCAGGCGGCGTTGCGTGCCTGGAGCGCCGGCAGTCCTGGCGTGCTGATCCAGGGGATGGGCAATCTCGGAAAATCGAGCCTTGCCGAGCGGATCGCCAGCCGTTTGGACGGGCACACCGCGGTGGTGGTGTTCGAACGCTACGATGCCCACGCGCTTTTCCACGCCCTGGTCGCCGCGTTGCCCGAGGAGGACCAGGCCTCCATCGTCGCGACACATCAGACGGCGATCGTCGACAATCCCGCAGAATTGAAGCTGATCGCGCAGAAACTGTTGAAAGAGCGGTTCAGCGGCCATGGCGGCACCCGCCCGATCTTGCTGATCATCGACGATCTGGAACGGATTCTGGCCGAACCGAAGCCAGGCGAGTCGGCGACGCCGTTCAAGACCCCGGCGGATGGCGCGGTGATCGGCGCGGTGATCGCCGCCTTCCGCGATGCCGGGCGGGACACCGCCTCACGGCTGCTGATCACCAGCCGGTATGAATTCGCGCTGACCGACGCGCTGGGCGACGATTTGGCGGGGCGCCTGAGCGTGATCGCGCTGCCGCCGATGGACGCGGTGCAGCAGGCCAAGCAGATGCGCACGGCGGCCAGGCTGAACGGGCGGCTGCGGGCACCCGACACCAATCCCGCCCTCGACCGGCTTGAGGAGCGTATCCGCGCGGCGGCCTGCGGTAATCCCGGCTTGCAGGAGATCCTGACCCGGCCGCTGCTGACAGTCCGCGATCACGCCGCCGGGATGGCCGCCGCGACGCGGGCGGTGATGGCGGTTGAAAACTATCTGGCCACCGGCCAGGCGCCGGCGGAGGACAGCGCGGCGCAAGAGTTCTTCCAGCGGGTGTCGCTGGAGGCGTTCCGGGCAATGTTGACGCCGACCGAGACCACCCAGCTTCGCGCCGCGACGCTGTTCCCGCTGGCGGTGCCGCTGACGGCTCTGGCGGCGGCGGGGCGGGCCGCCGGTATCGCCGACCCAGGCCCGGCGGTGGAACGGCTCCAGGGCCTGGGGCTGCTCGACCGCTACCCCGGTCCCGGTGACCAACCCGACGTGGCGGTCAACCCGCTGGCCCGGCCGCTGGTACCGCCCTTGTCTCCGGCCGACCAAACCCTACTGGCGGCGGCGGCGGTCGGGGACCTGCTCGCCGCTTGGGTGGATGACGACGGGCAACTGCCGGCCACCATCCAGGCCACCGCGCTTGCCGATCTCGCGCTGCTGGCCGAAGGCCCGCCGGACATCGTGCAAGCGGCGGTCGTGCCGGGCGGGCGTTTCCTGTTCGACACCGCCCACGAGGTCCCGCGCGCGCTGGACATGGTGATCCGGGCCGTTCGCCTGCTCGACCGTCATGGAACGGCGCCCACCCCCACCCTGCTGCGGTTTGGCGCGGAAGTCGCCGGATGGCTTGGCCAAGGGGAGGAGCAGGACGCCTTCCTGGCGCGGGCGGCTTCTGTGTCGGACATTGATCCGGTCCTCAGCGCCATGATTCTGTATGATCGCGGCACGCGGCTGATCCAAACCGGACAACCACAGGAGGCCGAGACCTTGCTGCGCGAGGCGTCCGAACGGTTTGAGCGCCTGGGCGACGTGCGCTCGCGCGCGGCGACCATGGGCCAGATCGCCGACATCCTCACCACCCGCGGCCAGACCGACGAGGCCCTCCGCTTATGGCGCGAAGACGTTCTTCCAGCCTTTGAGCGCCTGGACGACGTGCGCTCGCGCGCGGTGACCATGGGCAAGATCGCCGACATCCTCACCACCCGCGGCCAGACCGACGAGGCCCTCCGCATCCGACGCGAGGAGGAACTCCCCGTCTATGAGCGCCTGGGCGACGTGCGCTCGCGCGCGGTGACCATGGGCCAGATCGCCGACATCCTCACCACCCGCGGCCAGACCGACGAGGCCCTCCGCATCCGACGCGAGGAGGAACTCCCCGTCTATGAGCGCCTGGGCGACGT
>NZ_VITO01000003.1:0-95271 GCF_007828025.1 Nitrospirillum bahiense | reverse complement strand
GTGCGCTCGCGCGCGGTGACCATGGGCAAGATCGCCGACATCCTCACCACCCGCGGCCAGACCGACGAGGCCCTCCGCTTATGGCGCGAAGACGTTCTTCCAGCCTTTGAGCGCCTGGGCGACGTGCGCTCGCGCGCGGTGACCATGGGCAAGATCGCCGACATCCTCACCACCCGCGGCCAGACCGACGAGGCCCTCCGCATCCATTTGAACGAGCGCTTGCCGGTGGCCCAGCAAACTCAAGACTTGGACAGCCTCGCCCATATCCGCTTTTCCTGCGCCACCATCCGCCTTCGGCGCGGTGGGTTGCAAAACGGCGAGGCCGCGACGATCGCCGAGGAGTGCGCCGAGAGTTACGACCTTTATCAACGGATCGGACGGGCCGACGGCGTCGCTGTGGTTGGCGCTTTGTTCGGCCAGATTCTGGCGGCAGCCGGACAGACGGAGGAGGCGCTTAGCGTGCTCGATCAGGCCGCCGACGCCTATACTACGCTGGGGGAGAGCCAGCACGTCGAGCATATCCGCACCATCCAGGCTTCCATTCGAAAGGCAAAGGAATGAACATCACCATTACCATCGCCGGGTCCAACGCGCCGGCGCTCGCCGCCGAGGTCGAGGCGTTCCTCGCCGACGCCCTCGCCACCCGTGCGGAGCGGCACGCCCCACCGCAAGACGAAGCCATCCAGCGCGGCGATCCGCTCGCCGTCGCCGCGCTGGTGCTGGCGATCCCCAGCGCCATCACCGCCACGCTTGACCTCGTCACCCGCGCCCGGCTGGCCGAACGAATCGATCAGCTGCTGGACCGTGTGCGCGGCATGGCGGCGCCCAGCGACAGCGTGCGCCTGACCAGTGGAGCGGCGCCCGATCTCGACCTGATCACCGCCAAACGCGACGCCGTGCTTGACCGGCTTGAACACGCGCCCGACGGAATCACCAACAATCCGACCGAGGGGTGATGGCCGCCCGCTACCCCTGGGCGTTGACCGCAACGCGATGCCGGCCAACGCCCAGGTAGAACCTATACGCTCAACCTGCTCAACCCCTCCGTCGGGCGGGTGGTTAAGGACACGCGCCAGTATAGCATCAGGGCGCCTGCCCATGGGAGCGCGGGCGGCTCAGGGGCATCACACTGCCTGTACATGAAAGATGCATTTCTGCAAACGGCCTGCACCGGCCGTCCGGCATGGATCATGCCTTGCGTGAACCATAGAGGATGCAAAAGCAGTAACGCGCCCCATGGGGCCAGCCTCAGTGCGCGACCTCACCAGCCGTGCATAAATTATCCCCGCGCCCTCCCCGCGCGTCCGGAAATTCCCCAGCAATTTCAATGCTTGGCCACTTTATATGATGGAAGTTTGGCCATTTGGTGCGTTGGATGGCCACTTTATGTGTTGGGGGACACTGTGATTAAGAAAAGCAAAAAATAGAAATGATTTGACAACGCTGTCAACGCAACTATTAATAACAGAGCTGACACCCGGCAAGCACCCGGATGCCGCCTGCGATCCAATCGCCGGGCGGCGCATGGGAAGGATTTTGCAGAAGCACACCGCCGGCACTCAGTAAGGTTGAGCCTAAGTCTCAGTAAAAAATAAATATATCTCGGGAGGATAGAGACATGAGCGCGCAAGTAATCTGCCGACCCTGTCATGGATACACTCACTACAGTTAGAGCTGGTTGACCTTTCCCGATAACGGAGAGGAAGGGGTTCAGCCGACTGTCAGATCGGCATGCCCCTATTCCAGTATCAGGTAGATCCGTCGCGACCGGACAGCAGCGCTGTGCCGTTCCCTGGCGCGCACCCTAAACCATGGGTTGCGGGCGGGAACCGTGGCCAGCGGCCGGGCCCGCGCATCCACGAATACCCCCCAAGGGAGGGACCTCGCATGTACGGAGAGTTGAAGATGTTACGGCGGCTGTTGATGGGTGCCGCCTCCTGCGCCGCCTTGGCTGCCACCTTGGCCGCGCCCACCGCCTTCGCCCAAAGCACGCAGCCGGCAGCACCCGATCCGCAGGCCGCCCCCCAGGCCACCCCGGCCGAGCAGGGCGGCGTGGAGGAAATCATCGTCACCGGGTTCCGCAAGTCGCTGGCCGACGCGCTGGAAAACAAGCGCCAGTCGAACCTGATCATCGAATCCGTCACGGCCGAAGACATGGGCAAGATGCCCGACCAGGACATCGCGGAATCGCTGCAACGCCTGTCGGGCGTGCAGATCGACCGCGACAACGGCCAGGGCACCCGCGTGCGCATCCGCGGCCTGAGCCAGAACGTCACGGTGCTTAACGACGAACCCTTCCTGTCCGGCCTGGAAGCCTACGCCAGCGGTGAAGGCTCCGGCGGCGGCGGCAACACCGCCACCAACTCGCTGGAAGCCATCCCGTCCGACCTGATCGCCGGCGTGGACGTCTACAAGTCGCCCCAGGCCAGCCTGGTCGAAGGCGGCATGGGCGGCATCATCAACCTGAAGACCCGCTCGGCCCTGGACACTCCGCAGGGCTGGACCGTGGGCGGCAACTTCCGCATGACCACGGGCGAGCACGCCCGCATGGAAGACTGGACCCCCATCGGCGCCATCGTCGGCACCTACAACTTCAACAACAAGATCGGCATCACGGCGGCGTTCTCGTACTCCGAGACCGACACCCACTCCGACATGATGCAGGGCCAGAACCGCAGCGGCTGGGCCATCGAGCCGGCGGCCGGCACCTCCAGCAACCCGATGGCGACCATCCCGCAGAAGTACATCTCGCCCGAGCTGCTGTATTTCACCGACCGCGACACCGACCGCACCCGCATCAGCGGCCAGCTGGGCATCGACTACGCCGTCACCGACAGCCTGACCCTGAACGCCGACTGGCTGCATTCCACCTACGACATCCTGACCCAGGAAGCGTCGAACAAGCTGTGGTTCAACTCGAACGGCCTGGGCCTGGGCATCGACCCCAGCCAGCCCTACAGCATCGACAGCAACGGCGTCATCAAGTCGGCCACCATCCGCGCCCTGGGGGCCGAAGGCGACAGCGACGTGCAGAACGTCCACCTCACGGCGGACAACTTCCACTTCGGCGGCAAGTGGGACAATGGCGGGCCATTCCGCGCCAAGTTCAAGGTCGCCTACGCCACCTCGGAATACAATTCCGACAGCGCGCAGCAGGACGTCGAGTATTCGCAGTACAACGCCGCCCAACCCTGCGCCACCAGCCCCAACGGCTATTGCAACGCCCCGCTGAACCCCTCGGCCCCCGGCGGCAGCAGCCCGGTCAGCCACGGCCCGGCCTATTCCTTCAACTACGTCAACAACGGCACGCTGCCGTCGGTATCGTACAACGCGCCCTACGCCGACCTGATCAGCAACCCCAACAACGCCGTCTTCAAGTCGGCCTGGGCGTGGAACATCCACTCCAAGGACGATTTGTGGTCCGGCCATGCCGATGGCGAGTACGACGCCGATTTCATCAAGGCGATCAAGACGACCTTCACCGCCGGCGTGCGCTACACCGACGACAAGATCAACTACAGCCTGTCGCATTATGAGCTGGACAAGTCCTCGGCCGGCCAGACCGGGTACTGCAGCAACGGCACCTGCTATGGCACCTACGGGTACTACATGGACCCGGCCATCCTGAACGAGGGCATGACCAACGCCGCCACCGGCGCTACCGCCGGCGGCAACTTCGTCGGCGCCAGCGGCGCCCCGTCGCAAACGCCGCCGGTCATCCCCGCCCAGACGGCGCTGAGCGCCCCCAACCGGGCACAGCTGGTCAACAACTTCTTCCCCACCGGCAACGCGGGCAGCAGCATCCTGGTGCAGAACCTGTCCCAGATGCAGAACCCGGTGCAGTGGCTGCAGGGCAACTTCCCGCAGTTCCCGGGCAAGATGGTGCGCGACCCCATCAACTCCTTCGTCATCGAAAGCCAGCGCGTCTCCGGCTACGCCATGGCCGACATGGGCAGCAAGGAGGATCGCTTCCACCTGAACATCGGCGCCCGCATCGTCGACACGGTGCAGAAGGTGACGGCCGGCGCCCTGCCCGCCAACCCCATCTACATCTCCGACGAATCCTGGGACGGCTCCAACGCCATCACCAACCCGGACGTCGTCACGGCGGAACGGCACTACACCGACATCCTGCCCAGCATGAACCTGGTGCTGGACGTGGCGCCGGACCAGAAGGTCCGCTTCTCCGCCGCCCGCGTCATGTCCCCGCCCAGCCCCTATGACCTGGGCCGCGGCGCGCAGTACAACTTCACCCGCGAGACCAACACAGCGGGCAAGCAGGGCTTCGCCTTCGTGGGCGGGAGCGGCGGCAACCCCAATCTGGACCCCTTCCGCGCCACCCAGATCGACGTCGGCTACGAATGGTACTTCGGTGAGCAGGGCGCGCTGACCTTCGGCGGCTTCTACAAGTCCATCGACACCTTCATCCAGACACAGACCACCTCCATCACCGTGATGGACGATTTCGGCGGCAGCACCGCCGGCTTCACCGCCCCCAGCAACGGCGCCGGCGGCAGCATCAAGGGCTTCGAAATCGGGGCGCAGTACGCCTTCGACTTCGGCGTCGGCTTCAACGCCAACTACACCTACTCGCTGTCCACCTCGTCCACCCACACCGACTTCGCCCAGGATCTGCCCATCCCCGGCGTGTCGCTGCACGCCCTGACGGCGCAGACCTACTATCAGAAGGGCGGCCTGGAAGCCCGCCTGTCCTACAGCTGGCGGTCCAGCGCCGTGAACGGCGACGCCATCGGCTCCACCTTCGCCATCCTGGACGCCACCACCAACAAGTCGGTGACCTATGGCGTGTTCAGCCGGCCCTATGGCCAGCTGGACGCCCAGATCGCCTACCAGTTCACACCTGAGTTCGGCATCACCTTCGAGGCCATCAACCTGACCGATGAGTCTCAGGAGACCTATCTGCAGTTCAAGAACCAGCCCTTCACCTACGTGAACGCGGGTCGCCGCTTCATGCTGGGCGGCCGGTTCAAGTTCGGCGGCTGATGCCCATGAGCTGCGGGGCCGGTCCGGCAGCGACGCCGGGCCGGATCCTGCAGAAACCGGGGGCCTTCAGGTTCTGTTTTCCAAAAGGTCCCCGATACCGGGAACTGCCGGGTTTGGCCGTTCCCGGGCCTTCTTCTTGATCTCCCTTCTATGCGCATACCCTCTCCCCGGGGACTATGCGCCCACTCCGGGCGGCATGATTGCGATCGTGCCGCCCTTTCTTTTTTGTGCCATTACAGGACTAGTGACAGCTGGTGCCGAGGGGAGCGATGCCACATGGGGAATGACGCCCGGAAACCGACGATCATCGACGTCGCCCGTGAGTCCGGGGTTTCCATCAAGACCGTGTCGCGTGTGCTGAACGGCGAGCCTTACGTCAACCGCGCCACCTTGGACAAGGTGATGAAGGCCATCCACGACCTGGGCTACCACCCCAACATGTCGGCGCGCACGCTGGCCGGCAAACGGTCCTACTTGCTGGGCCACCTCTACGGCGATCCCGCCGGCCCCTACACCATGGAAATCCAGGTGGGCCTGCTGAACCGCTGCCGCGCCCGGGGCTACCACCTGCTGATCGAGGAGATCGACTATCGCGGCCAGGATGTGGAGCGGCGGGTGCGTGCCGTGCTGGACTGGCTGCGCCCCGACGGCGTGGTGCTGACCGCCCCCATCACCGACGAACCGCGCGTGCTGTCCGTGCTGACGGAAAGCGGCATCCCCCTGGTGCGGGTGACGGCGGAAAGCGGCGGCGACACCTTCTCCTCCGTCTGGATCGATGAGCGGCAGGCGGCGGCCGCCCTGACCCGCCACCTGCTGTCGCTGGGCCACCGCCGCATCGGCCTGATCAAGGGCCCCCCCAACCACGGCGCCACCGACCGCCGCCACCTGGGCTATCGCGACGCGCTGGCGGAATTGGGTATCGCCGAGGATCCGGACCTGATCGAGCAGGGCGCCTTCACCTTCCCCTCCGCCCTGCCCTGCGCCGAGCGGCTGCTGAGTTTGCCGGAGCCGCCCACCGCCATCTTCGCCTGCAATGACGAGATGGCGGCCGCCGTCATCGTCGTGGCCCAGGCGCGGGGCCTGAGCTTGCCCGACGACCTGTCCGTGGCCGGCTTCGACGATTGCCCCATCGCCAGCATGACCTGGCCGCCCCTGACGACCGTGCGCCAACCCATGCGCAAGCTGGGGGAAGAGGCGGCGGATCTGCTGATCTCCCGCCTCATGGAACGCCCGCGCGGCGACGCCACCGTGCCCCACCGGCTGGTATCGCATGACCTGGTGGTGCGTGCCTCCACCGCCCGGCCAAAGGCACAGAACCCGGCGCGCCGCCGCGCCAAGAAAGCCGGCTAGGACCAGCCGCGTCGGCAGCCGGCCACAGGTGAAGATCGGTTCAGGGCGATGACGTCGGAACGCTTGCGCATGCCGCGCGTTGGCCATACACTGAACCACATGGTTCAGTATTTAAATCCTGCCCTCGACCTCTCATTCGCGGCGCTGTCCGATGCGACCCGCCGTGGGATCATCGATCGGCTTGGCCGCGGGGACGCGTCGATCACCAGTCTCGCCGATCAGTTCCGGATGACGCTGACCGGCATGAAGAAGCACATCCAGGTTCTGGAGCGGGCGGGGCTCGTCATCACGCGGAAGGTCGGGCGGGTCAGAACCTGCGCGCTTGGGAAGCGCGGCCTGGCGGCGGAGGCTGAATGGATCGAGGCCCACCGCAAGCTCTTCGAGGCGCGCTTCGCCGCATTGGACGACATCATCAGTGAAATGAAACGGGAGGAAAGCGATGACTCAGCACGGTGACAACCCCACGTCAGTCGAGCGCAGGGGCGATCGCGAACTGGTCGTGACGCGGATATTCGACGCGCCGCCGAGCACGGTTTACCGGGCGTGGAGCCAGCCGGAGCTGTTCCGGCGCTGGTGGGTGCCGAAATCGGTGCCCGGCATTTCTCTCGTATCGTGCGAGCTGGATGTGCGTACCGGCGGAAAGTATCGCCTGGAATTCGCCGCCGGCGGCTCGGACACCATGGCCTTCTACGGCAAGTATATCGAGGTGGTGCCCAACGAGCGCATCGTCTGGACCAACGACGAGGGCGAAGAGGGCGCGATCACCACCGTGACCTTCGAGGACCTGGGCGGGAAGACGCGGCTGACTTTCCACGAAGCCTATCCGTCCAAGGAGGCGCTTGAGGAAGCGCTGCAGAGCTCGGCGGCGGCACTGCCGGAGCAGCTGGCGCAGCTGGGCGACCTGCTTGCCGGCACGGGCGATCTGCCCTAACGGGCCAGGTCACGCAAGGCCGCCACGGTAGCGGCCGCCAGCGCGGGATCGGTGCGGACCCCGGGCGGCACCGCCTGGTCAAACAGCAGGCGGGCGGGCCCGGGTGAGAGCACCAGCACGCGATGGGCCAGGGCCACCGCCTCCGCCAGGTCGTGGGTGATCAGCAGCGTGGGCACAGGCCGGCGCAGGAGCTGTTCCGCCAGGACGGCGCGGGCCAGGCGCTGGTTGCCCTCATCCAGGGAGGCGAAGGGCTCGTCCAGCAGCAGGGCCTGGGCATCCACCGCCAGGGCGCGGGCCAGCGCCAGCCGCCGCGCCATGCCCAGGGACAGCTGCGAGGCCCAGACGTCCGCCTGGGCGGCCAGACCCAAGCGCTCCAGCAGGCGCTCGCCCTCCACGGGGTCGGCGCCGGCCAGGGCCAGGTTCTGCCGCACGGTGCGCCAGGGCAGCAGGCGGGGCTGCTGGAAAACGACACCCAGGTTGGGAACCGGGCGCGCGCCCTCTCCGCTCCACCGCACGGTGCCCGTGACCCCGCGGTCCAGCCCGGCCACCAGGCGCAGCAGCGTGCTCTTGCCACAGCCGGAGGGGCCGACCACGGCCGTCACCTCGCCCTCATCCAGGCTGAAGGCCAGGCTGCCCAGTACCGGCCGGCCGGCCAGGCGTTTCTCACGGATGTCGACGATGAGCCGGGTCACGACGCCCTCCACCGCGCCGCCCGGCGCTCCAGCGGCTGCAGGGCCGCCCATTCGATGACCTGAACGATGAGGATGAAGGCCAGGGCGTAGGCCAGGATGTGGGCCACGTCGAACAGCTGGAAATAGACCTGGATCTGGAAGCCGACGCCGTCGCTGCGGCCCAGCAGCTCCACCACCAGCACGATCTTCCAGATCAGCGCCAGGCCGGAGCGGGTGGCGGCGAACAGGTAGGGCAGCAGCTGCGGCAGCACGATATGGCGCAGGGTGGCCGCGCGGCCGTAGCGGAAGACCCGCCCCATCTCCAGCAACTCCGCGTCCATGGCCCGCACCCCCTCGCGCACGGTGACGGCGGTGGTGGGCAGCTTGTTCAGCGCCACGGCCGTGATGGCCGCCGCCTCCGTCAGGCCGAACCAGACGTAGAGCAGGACGATCAGCACCAGGGCCGGCAGGTTCAGCAGCAACAGCAGCGCGCTGTCCAGCCACAGATCCACCGTGCGCCACCAGCCCATGGCCAGGCCCAGCGCCGTGCCCGCCCCCATGGCCAGCAGGAAGGACGCCGCCACCCGGGCGAGGGTGATGCCGACATGGTGGGGCAAGGCGCCCGACGCCGTCTCATGCGCCATGACGGCCAGCACGGTGGAGGCCGGCGGCGCCAGGGGGCTGGCCGCCAGGCGTCCCGCCCCCTCCCACACCAGCAGCAGGACCAGGATGGACAGCGCGCGGATCAGCCAGGCCCGGCCCCGGTCCGCCGCCTCCCGATTCACCAAGATTGCGCCGCCTGCCAGAAGGTACCGGCCGGCAGCGTGTCGCCACCGCCGCCGACCAGCGCCGGTCCGCCCACCGAGGCCAGCACCTGGTACAGCTGGGCGGCGGCCTCTTGTTCCGCCGCCCCCCAATGGCGGGGAATGCCGCGCCGGTACCAGTCGCGCAAGGCGTCGAACTCCGCATCGCTGCCGGCGTCGGCCAGGGGGCGCAGCCTGGGCCATTCCGCCTCGTCCTTGACCAGCAGGTCGCGCGCCTGGCGGCTGGCGGCGATGAAGCCCTCCAGCACAGCGCCATTGGCCTTGGCCCAGCGGTCGGAGAAGACGTAGCCCACCATGGGCGGCGTGCCCTGGACGCCCAGCCCGGTCACCGCATCCTCAACCGTCAGCAGGCGGCGTTGCCCGGCCGCCTGGCCCTTGGCGGCGAAGGGCCAATAAGTCAGCAGGGCGTCCAGCCGGCCGGCCGCCAGCGCGTTGGCCAACAGGGGCGGGGCGCCGAAGGTCTTCTCCGCCGTCCGGTCCAGGTCGATGCCGACCTGGCGCTGGGCATAGGCGCGCAGGATCAGCCAGTTCTTGTCCAGCGCGCCGCCGGCGATGCCCAGGCGGCGGCCCGGCAGGTCGGGCACCGTGGCCACGGCCCCCTGCGCCGGGGCCATCAACGCGCCGGCGGAATTGGAAAAGGGGATGAAGGTCCAGTCGCCGCCGCCCGATCCTCCCTGGGCCGCCCGCTGCCGCGCCACCCACAGCCAATCCACGGCGATGGTGTCCACCTGGCCCGCCTGCAGCGCCACCTGCGTCGCCTGGCCGGTGGCGAATTCCTGGGGGACGATGGCCAGGCCGTGGGCCGCGTCCAGCCCGTGGCGGCGGATGACGTCCAGTTCCCACGACACGGTGCCGTAACGCAGGATGCCGACACGCAAAGCCGGCGCGCCCGCGGCACGGGCGCGCACAGGCATCGACGCGGCAAGCCCCGTGGCCAACAGGCGGCGGCGTGTCATGGTCATGGGGACATCCAAATCGGGGCATCCTCCGCGCCCGGCCAGGGCGCCGGACCCAGTTCAATCCTGGGTTGTTTCTGGCCCTGGATTGTTCCTGACTTCGACGGCCATTATCGGGCCGCTGGCTTCGCCCCTGTCAACCCGGGCCCTCTACGACTATAGAATGAGACAGCGCGCTGATTTCCGGCCCTGATTTCCTATGGCGGCCCCGGATGACCCAGGCCATTATCGGTCGGCGGTCCCTGGTCTGACGTTTAAGGAGACGGCGGAGATGCCCAACCGCCGCCATGGCCTGATAGGCGTGTATCCCATAGGCGTACTTATTTCCGGCCTGCTGCTGGCCGGGCAGGCGTGTGCCGCGCCCCCTGCGGCGCCCCCCCATGCGGCACCCCCTGGGGCGAAGCCCACCACCGTTGCGCCCAAGCCGGATGCCAAGCCTGATCCTGTCGCCAACATCGCCTATCTGGCGCTGGTGCAGAAACGGGTGCTGCCGCAAAGCTTCCTGGACCAACCGCCGGAGGACGACGGCGTGCAGGGCGCCCGCCTAGGCCTGGCCGACAACATCACCACCGGCCGTTTCATCCACCAGGCCTATCACCTGGAAGAGGCGCTGGAGCCCGACGCCGATGCCGTGGTCGCGGCCTTCAAGAAACTGGTGGCCCAAGGCTATCGCGCCTTCGTCACCGACATGCCGGCCGACCTGCTGCTGCGCCTGGCCGACTTGGCCGAAGCCAAGGACGCCACGCTGCTGGACGCCACCAGCACCGACGACGCCCTGCGCGGCGAGCAGTGCCGGCGCAACGTCCTGCACCTGCTGCCCAGCCGCGCCATGCTGGCCGACGCCCTGATGCAGTACCTGACCATCAAGAACTGGCGCGACATCCTGCTGGTGGCGGGGCCCAACCCCGAGGACAAGCTGTATGCCGACGCGCTGCGCAAATCGGCGCGCAAATTCCGCCTGAAGATCGTGGCGGACAAGCCCTGGACCTATGACCCCGGTGCCCGGCGCACCGACACCGGCCACTACGCCATCGGGGCCGAGGTGGCGCGCTTCACCCAAGGCATCAAGTACGACGTGCTGGTGGTGGCGGATGAGGGCGACAATTTCGGCGATGACCTGGGCTATCGCGCCACCGACCCCCGCCCCGTGGCCGGCACCCAGGGCCTGGTACCCGCCGCCTGGGCCCGCCCCTTCGAGCAATGGGGCGCCACGCAGTTGCAGGCCCGTTTCCTGAAGCAGGCCGGTCGCTGGATGACGGAGCGGGACTACGGCGCCTGGATGGCGGTGCGCGCCCTGGGCGAGGCTGCCACCCGCGGCGGCAGCGTGGAGGGGGCGGCCATGACCGCCTATCTGCGCAAGCCCGAGTTCGAACTGGCGGCCTTCAAGGGCGCGCGGCTCAGCTTCCGCGCCTGGGACGGGCAGCTGCGCCAGCCGGTGCTGCTGGCCGACGCGCGATCGCTGGTGTCCGTCTCGCCGCAGCCGGGCTTCCTGCACGAGACATCGGAACTGGACACGCTGGGTCCCGACCAGCCGGAGACGACATGCCATCTAAAGTGAAATGCGCAGCACTGCTGGCCACCCTGTTGGCCAGCACACCGGCTCTGGCCGAGCGGCTGCTGGTGTCCAATGAGAAGGACAACACCATCACGGTGGTGGACGCCGGTACCCTGGCCGTCGTCAAGACGGTGAAGGTGGGCGCCCGGCCGCGCGGCATCGCCCTGTCCAAGGACGGCAAGGCGCTCTACATCTGCACCAGCGACGCCGACCATATCGAGGTGTTGGATCTGGCGAGCCTGACGGTCAGCCGGACCCTGCCCAGCGGGCCAGACCCGGAGCTGTTCACCCTCAGCCCCGACGGCAAGACGCTGTACGTGTCCAACGAGAACGACAACATGGTGTCGGTGCTGGACATCGCCGCCGGCCGCATCGTCACCGAGATCCCCGTGGGGGTGGAGCCCGAGGGCATGGGCATCAGCCCGGACGGCAAGATCTTGGTGAACACGTCGGAAACCACCAGCATGGCCCATTTCATCGACACCCAAACCCACGAGGTGCTGGCCAACGTGCTGGTGGGGAGCCGGCCGCGCGTGGCGCAATGGACCAAGGACGGGTCGCTGGTCTGGGTGTCGGCGGAGGTGGGCGGCACCGTCAGCATCATCGATTCCGCCCAGCACAAGGTCATCCAGACCATCCGCTTCGACATTCCGGGGGTGCCGAAGGAATCCATCCAGCCGGTGGGCATCCAGTTGACCGCCGACGGCGCCACCGCGTTCGTGGCGCTGGGCCCCGCCAACCGCGTCGCCGTCGTCGATACCCACAGCTACCAGGTGAAGAAGTACCTGCTGGTGGGCCAACGGGTGTGGAACCTGGCCTTCTCCGGCGACGGCAAGCGGCTGTACACCACCAACGGCGTCAGCAACGACCTGTCGGTCATCGACGTCGATGCGCTGAAGGTGGTGAAGTCGGTGCCGGTGGGCCGCCTGCCCTGGGGCGTGGTGGTGGCGCCGTGACGCCAGCCCCACAGCTTGCCACCGCGGCTTTGGATGTATCGGGCCTCAGCCACGCCTTCGGCCCCCGCCAGGCCCTGCGCGATGTGGGCTTCAGCCTGGCCCCCGGTGACTTCACCGTGCTGCTGGGCCTCAACGGGGCCGGCAAGACCACGCTGTTCGCCCTGGTGACCCGCCTGTATCACAGCCGGCAGGGGCGCATCGCCGTCTTCGGCCACGACATCCGCCGCCAGCCTTCCGCCGCCTTGGCCGCCATGGGTGTGGTGTTCCAGCAGCCCACCCTGGACCTGGATCTGACGGTGCGGCAGAACCTGGCCTATCACGCCAGCCTGCACGGCCTGGCCGGATCCCGCGCCCGCATCCGCATTGAGGAGGAGCTGGAGCGCGTGGGCCTGGCCAATCGGCAAAACACCCGGGTGCGCCAGCTGTCCGGCGGCCAGCGGCGGCGGGTGGAGCTGGCTCGCGCCCTGGTGCACGACCCGGCCCTGCTGCTGCTGGATGAGCCCACCGTGGGCCTGGACATTGAAAGCCGCCGCTTCCTGATCGACCACGTCCGCCACCTGTGCCGCAGCCGGGACATGGCCGTATTGTGGGCCACCCATCTGATCGACGAGGCGGACGACACCGCCAAGGTCATCGTGCTGCACCAGGGCCAGGTGCTGGACCAGGGGCCCGTGCCCCAGGTGACGGCCCGCGCCGGCGTGCCCACCCTGCGCGCCGCCTTCGACACCCTGACACGTCAGCATCAAGGGACACCTCAGTATCAAGAGGGGGCCACGCGATGACCCCCATCCACTACGCCCGCTGCCTGGGTGGCATCGTGAAGCGCGAGGCGCTGCGCTGGACGCAGCAGCGCGGCCGCTTCTTTTCCGCCCTGGTGCGGCCGTTGGTGTGGCTGGCCATCTTCGCGGCGGGATTCCACTTCGTCCTGGGCGTCTCCATCATCCCGCCCTATGAAACCTACATCCCGTACGAGGTCTATATCGCCCCGGGCCTGCTGGCCATGATCCAGCTGTTCAACGGTATGCAGAGCTCCCTTTCCATGGTTTACGACCGGGAGATGGGCAGCATGAAGACCTTGCTGGTCAGCCCCTTCCCCCGTTGGTTCCTGCTGACGGCCAAGCTGCTGGCCAGTGTGGTGGTGTCGGTGGTGCAGGCCTATATCTTCCTCGCCATCGCCTGGTTCTGGGAAATCGATCCGCCGCCGCTGGGCTATTTGACGGTGCTGCCGGCCCTGATCCTGTCGGGCCTGATGCTGGGCGCCTTGGGCCTGGTGCTGTCGTCCTTCATCCGCCAGCTGGAAAACTTCGCCGGGGTGATGAACTTCGTCATCTTCCCCATGTTCTTCGCCTCCTCCGCCCTCTATCCGCTGTGGCGGGTGAAGGAAAGCAGCCTGACGCTCTACTGGATCTGCCAGGCCAATCCCTTCACCCACACGACGGAGCTGATCCGCTTCGCGCTGTACGGCCAGATGGCGCCGCTGTCGGCCGGGGTGGTGGCGGGGGCCACGCTGCTATTCATGATCCTGGCGGTGTGGGGTTACGACCCCGGCCGGGGCCTGCTGGCCCGCCGCGGCGGCGGCGAGTGAAGAGGGTTTGCCCATGCGCGTCCTGTTGAGCCTCACCCTGATCCTGGCGGCCGGCACCGCCCTGGCCGCCCCGCCCCCGCCGGCTGGCCAAGCCAACCCCGACTGGCCCTGCCACCAGCGGCTGGTGCCGCAACTGACGGCCGCCACCTACTGGGGCGGGGCCCCCCTGCCGGAGCATGTGGACTGGCGTGCCGACAAGCGGGTGGCGGCGGTGGTGCAGGCCACGGCCCCGCGTGAGATCCCGGCGGATGAGGGTGAGAAGGCCCTGACCCGCTTCGCCGACAAGGTGCCCAAGGGCCAGCGCGCAGCCCTCTATCCCAAGATCTTCGCCGGCATCGTCGACGAGATCAACAGCCAGCGTGGCGGCGTCATCACCCGCATCCAGGATCTGGCGCACCGCCAGCGCGACATGGGCGATCTGGTGTCCAAGGCCACCACCGAACTGCAGGCCATCCCGGCCGAGACCACCGACCCGGACAAGCAGCAGCAGCGGGCGGAGATCGTGCAGCGCCGCGGCTATCTCATCCGCAATTTCGAGGAGGTGGAGCGCACACTGCGCTACACCTGTGAAGTGCCGGTGGACCTGGAAGCGCGCCTGGGCACTTATGCCCGGGTGCTGATGGACCGCCTGTCGCCATAACGGCGCGGCGTCGTTTTTTCATTCCCCACCCTACCCGCCATGGTATAGTACCGCACCTTTCAAGTTAAGAGAGCGGTCACACCATGCTGGGCGAACTTACGGCGCAACATTTCCTGCCGCTAATCGATCAAGAATTCACGGTTACCTACCCCGAATACCAAGGGACCTTGATTCTGAGCAAGGTTGACCATGGCAAAAAGAGTTCCGCACCCGGTCGCTTCCGTGATCCGTTCTCTCTTTTATTCAACGGAACGGATCCGAACACGATGCTGAACCAGCACATCCATCCCTTGACCCACCCCACCTTGGGCACGCTGGAGATCTTCCTGGTGCCGCTGGGGCGTAACGAGGATGGGACCTATTTCTACCAGGCGGTCTTCAGCTGACCACCTGTGGGCTGGCGGCGGTCACGTCGCTGGTACCGCCCGCCAGGCCATGAGGAAGTAGGGGCCCACGGGCTCCACATCCTGAAAACCCAGCCGCTGATAAAGTCGCCGCGCGCGGTTGTTGCCTTCCACATGGATGGAGCATTGGGCGTAGCCCTCCTCACGGGCCAAGCGCTGTACCCAACGCAGCAGCGCGCCACCCAGGCCATGGCCGCGCCAGTCCGGCATCAGGCCGATTTCCACGATACGCAAATCCCTGACATTGCGGCGGAACAGGTAGAGGCGGCCGATGGCCCGCCCATCCTTCTCCACAATCATGAAATCGGCATCGTGGTAATGCAGAGCATAATGGGCCGCCTGCAGCCGCGCCTGATCCCGCAGGAAGGCCAGGCGTTCCCCATCCGTCCACGGGGCGGCCTGCATCTCCTCCCACCGGTGCGAGACGTAAAGGTCACGCACGAAGTCCGTGTCCCCTGCCCCCTGGTCGCGTAGGGACAGCCCTTGGGCCGCCAGGCCGGCAGGCAAGGTCAACGGCGGCAGAACCGGGGCGGCGTCATCCACTGCGGCCGCCGCCCCTTCAGGCAGGCAAGACATCAAACCCCTTCCTCACTGACGCGACGGGAACTCACCGAACTGGCAGATGCAGAAGTTGACCACCAGATAGGGCTGGTCGTTGGCACGGGGGGCGATGGCTGCCGAGCCGACAGTGCCAACCGTATTCGCCGCCAGCGTCGGGCCGCCTTGGGTCACCGCCGTGGTGGAATACAGCAGCATGTTGTTTGGACGGCTGAGGTAGGTTGTCCCCGTCGGAGTCGATACATATCCCGCATTGCTAATATTCGGATTCTTGACGTTTACTAAATGGTTATGCGCGGGGAAATTGGCGCTGGTCAGCGCCACTGTATCGGAACCACCCTTGGCGCCCGCAACGTGCGTTGTCAGGCCAAGACTGGAACCGTAGGCGATGGGAATGCATCCCATCATATTGGGCAGATTGTAATAGTTCTGCAGATCGCCGCCGTAAGTATTGCCGATGACGGCGTACAGCGTGTTGTTCTGCTGAATCAGCACTTGCTGGCCGTTACACTGCGACCAGTTGGCGGGCGGAAACGTGAAAGCGAAGGCGCGGATTTCACCGGTGAAGGGATCAGCCATGGTGAGATTCCTTCCAAAGGGAAGCGTCACGGGAAAGCCGTCGCTCATGGGACGGCGTCGGCATGAGAGTCAATTCCGGGACGGATAGATGCCCTGAATGGCCATGATGTAGCCAACCGCAATGAAGGGCATCATGTTGTTGTGCGGCAAAGCCCCCCCGCCGGTGGCCCCCAGAGCTTGGGTTATGACATTGGCCTCCAACTGCACCGTCGCGGCCGTAGTGTCGGACGTGTACAGGCCCTTGATGCTGGTGGTGGCGGTATAGGAGGCAACCAAGTTACCGGATGCGTTGAGATCGGAACCCGTCGCCGTGCTGGCGCTGAAGCTGTGGGTGTGGGCGGGTGTATTAGCCTGCGTCAGCGTGACCGTCTCCGTGCCGCCGCTCTGACCCAACACGCGGCTGGTCAGGCCTGTGCCTTGCCCTTGACCGATCGGTGTGCGCCCCCGATAGTCCGGCAGGTTGAAGTTGGTAACGCCGTTCCCGCCGTAAGTCGTGCCAATCAGCGCGAACAGGGCTTGATTCTGACTGAGGCTCTGCGCGGAACCATCGCAAGCCGCCCAGTTGAGTGGC
Source organism: Nitrospirillum bahiense (assembly GCF_007828025.1). NCBI lineage: Bacteria > Pseudomonadati > Pseudomonadota > Alphaproteobacteria > Rhodospirillales > Azospirillaceae > Nitrospirillum > Nitrospirillum bahiense. Next base: position 78,687 of record NZ_VITO01000003.1, on the reverse strand, counting down.
ACGTAAGGGCCGGCGAAAATGCGGATTTCGCCCAGAAAGCATTCGGACATCGGTGCCCTCCCTCTTGAAGTGCGTTGGCGGGGTCAGTTGCGCGGCGGAAAAATGCCCTGTAGGGCGATGCAGTAGTTGGCGACGACCCAGGGCTGCATGTTGGCGACAGGAGCGCTGGCACCGCTGGTGGCGAGGGTATCGGCGGGCAGGGTAATCGTGGCTACCGGTTGAGTGTTCACGGTGGGTGGCGTGTAGAGCGGGATCGTAGGATTCGTTGCGACCTTCGTGACTGTGGCCAGGGCATGATTTGCCAGGCTGGCCGTTTGCGGAGGCGTGGCCGGGCCATTGATCACGTTCACGGAATGGGTATGGACCGGTAAGCTCGCCGTCGTCAGCGTCACCGTTTCCGCCCCACCCGACAGCCCCACCTGGGGCATCTGCTGACTGAGGTGCCGCGGCGTCCGTCCACGCAGATCCGGCAAATTGAAATTGCTGGTCCCGTTGCCGCCATAGTAGACACCGATGAGGGAATACAGCGCGATATTCTGCTGCAGGTTCAACAGCGCGCCGTTGCATAGCGCCCATCCTTTAGGCGCCCAGTTCCAGGTAAAAATGCGGATTTCGCCCACGAATGGTTCCATGAGAACAGCCTCCCCTTTTCGTGTTGAGCGAGCATCGATAGAAGTAACTACACTTTTAGGTCAAGTCCACAGCGCAATTGCTGCCAGCGGGCGTATAACCCTTCGGATAGATCAACCCCTTTATCCTTGAGATTTTTCCGGGCCGGCAGGCGGTTTGGTAAAGAGCCGCTGCACGCCGCGATAGGGATGGGGAAAGCTGTTGTCTGGCAACTGTACACGCTGGCGGTGCAGTTCGGGGTCCCGGAAACCTGGGCAATAAGGCCGGCGGACGCCGGCATTGAACACGACGTCGTACAGTTCCGTCACCGGCCCGCTGATCGTCAACCAATGAGCGTTATGGCCCGTGCGCAAATCGACAATCTGCAGGCCGCAGCGCTGCTGGATGTTGCCAGCCTGGAGCTTGGCGTTCAACGCGATGCCCGAAGCGAAGCTATTGGTGCGCAATTGCGACAGGCCGACGATGGCATAGTCGCCCACGAAGCTGAGGCCACGGGCGAAACCCGGGCATTCGGCCACCGCGACGAAACCACCCCGCTCGCCATCGACATAACCGAACTGGCCATCGCCCGAATTCAGCAGCCACAGCCGATCGCGATACCAACGGGGCGAATGCGGCATCGATAGGCCTTGGGCCAGGATCTCGCCCGTCTCCACGTCAACGGCGAAGCCGCCGCCATTCTTGGTGCCGCGCCAACCGAAGGTGGTGTCGGAGCGACCGCACAAGGTCGCATACACCACCCGGCCGTCACGGGCACCGATGCCGTTCAAGTGGCAGCGATCCTCCGCCATCAGGCTGGAAATGAAGTCGGGCTTCCACAACGGCCGGAAGTTGAACTGGTCGTCCAATGCGGCGATGCAGCTGAAATTGGTGTTGGCGAAAACGAGTTCATGGCGCTCGCCCTTGAAATCGACATCCGCGATCATGTCATGCGTATCGCATGGGCCAATGAAATAGCCCTTCCTCGGCATGTACAAGGCATCGACGGGCAGGCTGTCCAGCGTCGCCGGGCCGGTATTGGCGAACTTCCAGATTTGTTCCTTATTGCCCAGCCAGATTTTGTCCGTGTCCACCGCTAGGCCCATGGCCGTGCCCACCACCCGGTCAAGCACATGCAGGCCGCCATCGGTCTCATAGAGGAAAATCAGGCGTGCGGACTGGTAGGTGGACATCAACAGGCTGCCCCCCGTCTCCGCCAGCCATGCAGCGAAACCAGGGGATGGCAGAAAGCGGGGCGGCTCCATCCTGTCCTGGCTGGCCACGGGGACGGAATTGGTCACATCCTCTGCCGTTTCATTGACCGCCGTTCCCGCTTCGGGCGTCATCGCCATCTTTACCCCTATGCCTTCAGGCCAGTATTTTGATTTTTTACCCTTGGTTTGATGGCGCGTAAGCGGTGGTATTTCCGGCGTGGCGCCACCACCCTGCGATGTTTCTATCAAATTTGCGCCCCTGGCGCCACCCCGTTACACGCCGGACTTGGTTAAATCCTGGTTAATATTTTAACTCCATTAAGAAATCCGGCTGGTGGATTACCTCCAAAAGCCGGCGGATACAATCGTTGGGCGGTAGGGATTTCTTAATATGTATACTTTTGAATAGGGCGCAGGGGGCAACATCGACTGCGGCTGCCCCATAAAGTACACTCTCACATTTAGTCACAAAAGATGATCGTCTTCCGAGCGCGACGCTCGTTTCTGAATTTACTGGCGGGTTGTGGGGACTTGTGATTTAAGCGCTATGGGGGAGCCGTTGCAGCCATCGATGGGTTTTTTGCAAAAGGACCCCTGCCTTCCAGGTAGGTTCCCCGCGGCCGCCTATTCCAATTGGTGAGTGTACGCCATGCCCGACGGTTCACGCCCCCCGGTCAAGAAGACCCAGGATCGCAAGAACGCCCCGCGCGCCCTGCGACTGGCCCTTGAACCCCGCATGATGTTCGACGCCGCCGCCGCCGCAACCGCCGCGACGGTGACCAAGACGGCGGCGACGGCGACGGTGGACACGCACGCGGACGCGGCCGCCAGCGCCGCCCTGCTGGACGCGGCCGCCAAGGCCGCCGCCGCGACGGCGACCGACACCGGCACCGCCGACAGCAGCGCCAAGGCGGCGGCCAGCGGCACGTCCGCCCCCAGCCAGACGGCGGCCACGGATACGGCCAAGACTTCGGACGCGGTCAAAACAGCCACCACCGACACCACCAAGGTCGCCAACACCAGCACCGCCACCGCCGTCACCCCCACCATGACGGCCACGTCCAGCGTGCATGAGGTGGTCATCGTCGACACCAGCGTGGCGGATTATCAGACCTTGATCGCCGGCATGGACCCATCCGTGCCCGTCATCCTGCTGGGTGAAGGCCAGCGCACCGTTCATGGCATCGCCGAGGCGCTGTCGGCCTACAAAAACTTGGACACTGTCGTCCTGGTGACCGAAGGCGGCGACGGCGGCCTCATTCTGGGCGGTAACCATGTACTTACAGATGGCGACCTTGCCGGCCGTGCCACCGACCTGGCGGCCATCGGCGCCTCGCTGAAAACGGGCGGCGACTTCCTACTGCTGGGCTGCTCCGTCGCCGAGACCGACAAGGGCAAGCAATTCGTCAACGACTTCGCCCGTTACCTGGGCAACGACATCGACGTCGCCGCCTCCACCGACCGCACCGGCCCGGCGGCGCTGGGCGGCGACTGGGTTTTGGAATACACCACCGGTAAAGCCATCGATACCGTGCTGCCGTTCACCGTCGCCGGTATGGAGGGTTTGGACCATTGCCTGGGCTGTACGACAGCATCGTATTTCGGAACCACCAGGCTTTACAGCGTGAGTGTGTCAACCGATGCCCACGGTAGTTCCATTTCCACAGGCACCCTTGTTGCATACTATGACCCAAGCGCCACGGGATACGTCTACGCATCATTGACGTATCCAAACAACCCCATAAGCCATAATGGCAAATTTGCGTATGCGGAGACGCTCGCCACTTTCCAGGCTACGAGCCCTTTCTGTGTTCCGTCCAACACCGCGCCCACCTTGGACGCCAGCAAGTCGCCAGTCCTGACCTCGGAAGTCAACACCGTGGCCAGCACCCCCACAGGGTCCGTTGGCACCCTGGTGTCGGCCTTGGTGGGCATCGGCACTGGCATCAGCAACGTCACCGACCCCGATAGCGGCGCCCTGACGGGCCTGGCCATCACCGCCACCGACACCACCCATGGCACCTGGTATTACACCACAAACGGCGGCACCACCTGGACCAGTGTCGCCACGGTCAGCGACACCAGCGCCCTGCTGCTGAAGGCGGACGCCAACACCCGCCTCTATTTCGCGCCCAGCAGCAGCTATACCGGCACCGCCACCATCACCTTCCGCGCCTGGGACCAGACCAGCGGCACGGCCGGCAGCAAGGTGACGACCGCCACCAACGGCGGCACCACCGCCTTCTCCTCCGCCACCGACACGGCCGGCATCACGGTCACGGGGGCCAACGCCGCCCCAGTCATCACCAACTTGGCCGGTGACACGGTCGCCTGGGTGGATGCCAGCACCGCCGTCCACCTGGATTCCGCCACCGCCGCCTCGGTCAGCGACACAGAGAACGACACGGCCGGCTGGGCCGGCGGCAGCCTGGTGGTACAGCGCGTGACGTCCGGATCCGCCGACGCCACGGCCAACGACGTCTTCAGCTTCGACAACAGCGTGAGCGCCAGCGGCGGCACGGTCACGGTCAATGGCCATGCGCTGACCTTCACCAACACCGGCGGCGTGCTGACCGTCAACCTGACCGCCAGCGCCACCAGCGCGGACGTGGCGGCGTTGATCCATGCCGTCCAGTACAGCAACGCCACCCCCTTTGGCGACGCCACCATCCGCTTCGCCCTGAGCGACGGCAGCGGCAACACCAGCAACGCCGACCTGACGGTGACCAGTTCCACCATCTACGTCACCACCACCGCCGACCAAAGCAGCGGTGCCGCCGCCGACGGCTTCAGCCTGCGCGAGGCGCTGGCCCGGTCCGTCACCCAGACGGGGGCGGACACCATCATCATCGGCGACAGCGTCACCGGCACGATCACGCTGGCCAGCGGTGTCACGCTGGGTGCCGGCGACACCCTGAAGTACGCGCCCACCACGGCGGGCAGCCTGACCATCGCCGCCACCAGCGGCGGCCTGGCCCTGGGCGGCGCCGGCACCCTGTCGGTGGGCAGCGGCGACACGCTGACCATTTCCGCCGGGGTTTCCGGCACCGGCAGCACCCTGACCAAGACCGGGGCGGGCACGGCGACCCTGTCCGGCACCAATACCTACACGGGCGCCACCACGGTATCGGGCGGCACGCTGGCGCTGGGCGCCGTGGGTTCCACGGCCTCGCTGACCCTGGACGGCGGCACGCTGAAGTCCACGGCGGCGATCACCAGCTCCATCGGCATCACGATCAATTCCGGCGGCGGCACCATCGATTACACCAGTGGCTCCGTCACCCTGAGCGGCGCCATCACCGGCAGCGGCGCGCTGGACGCCAAAAGCTCCACCAGCGGCAACGCCATCAAGCTGTCGGGCAACAGCACGTTCTCCGGCGGCGTCACGGTGGACGGCGGCATCCTGGACATCTCGTCGGCCAATGCCATCGGCACCGGCACGCTGACCTTCAACAGCGGCAAGATCCGCAGCACCACCGCCGCCTACACCCTGGCCAACAACCTGGTGATCAACGGCGACGTGCTGCTGGCCGGCAGCTTCGGCATGACCTTCACCGGCACCGTCGATCTGGGCGGCGGCACGCGCAGCATCAATGACCAGTTGGGCGCCGGCAAGGACCTGACCTTCTCGGGCGTCGTCAGCAACGGCAGCCTGAACATCACCTCACAGCTCACCGGCGGGACCTACGCCGCGGTGGTGCTGAGCGGCACCAGCAACACCTACACCAACGCCACCGTCACCTCCGGCACCCTCAGCATCGCTGGCGCCGGCAGCCTGGGCAGTGGCAGCGTCACCCTGGCGGGCGGCACCTTGCTGGTCAACGGCGCCGCCAGCATCACCAACAACATTCTTGTCAGCGCCAGTTCCACCGTCCAGGTGGCCAGCGGCAACGCCGCCACCCTGTCCGGGAACATCACCGGCACCGCCGGCAAGACGCTGACGCTGACCACCGGCACCACTGGCGGCAGCGGCCTGACCCTGTCCGGCACCAACACCTTCGCCGGCGCCATGACGGTCTCGGCCGGCACTGTCACGCTGAGCGGCGGCAGCGCCGTCGCCGACACCAGCGCCGTCACCGTGGCCTCGGGCGCCACCCTGGCCCTGGCCGCCAGCGAGACCATCGGCTCGCTCGCCGGCGCCGGCACCGTGACGCTCGGCACCAACACACTGACGGTGAACGAGGCCAGCACCGACGACACCACCTTCTCCGGCGCCATCACCGGCACCGGCGGGCTGACCAAGACCGGCACCGGCACCCTGGAGCTGTCGGGCACCAACACCTACACCGGCGCCACCACCATCAGCGCCGGCGAGATCATGGTGTCCAACGGCAGCGCCATCAGCGACAGCAGCGCCGTGTCGGTGGCATCCAGCGCCACCCTGGTGCTGCAGGCCAGCAATGAAACCGTCGGCTCACTCAGCGGCGCCGGCACGGTGACGCTCAACGGCGGTTCGCTGACGTTGGGGGGGGATAACACCTCCACCACCTTCTCCGGTGTCCTTCAGGACGGTGGCCTTGCCGGCGGTATCACCAAGACCGGCACCGGCACCCTGACCCTGTCGGGTACCAACACCTACACCGGCGCCACCACCATCAGCGCCGGCACGCTGGAAGCCGCCAGCAGCGCCGCCCTGGGCAGCAGCACCGGCGCCACCACCGTGGCCAGCGGCGCCACCCTGCAGGTGGACAACGGCGTCACCATCGCCGACGCCCTGACCATCGCCGGCAGCGGCACATCCAGCTCCGGCGCCATCAACCTGTCCTCCGGCAGCGCGACGCTGTCGGGCAATGTCACCCTGAGCGCCGCCAGCAGCATCTACGTCGGCGACACCGCTACCCTGACCCTGGGCGGGACGCTGGCCGGCGCCTTCACCCTCACCCACAACTTCGGCAACGGCGCGATCGTTCTGACGGCCAACAACAGCGCCGCGACCACCAACCTGAATATCCAGGTCGGCACGCTGTCGATCACCGACCAGACCAACCTGACCACCGGCACGCTGACCCTGAACATGGGCAACACCGGCGTCGGCGGCCTGCTGGTCACCGGCAGCAACGTCACCATATCCAAGAACATCACGCTCGGCGCCAGCGGCGGCATCATCAGCAACGCCAACGCCCTGACCCTGTCCGGCAACATCACCGGCGGCGTCAGCAGCAACCTCAGCCACGTCATCAGCCTGACCAAGGTCGGCGCCGGCAAGCTGACCCTGTCCGGTACCAACACCTACACCAGCTCCACCGGCGCCCTGGGCGCCACCATGGTGTCCGCCGGCACCCTCAGCGTCACCAGCGCCACCAACCTGGGCAGCACCACCATCAACGGCGCCGTCATTCTGAACGGCGGCGCGCTGGAGGTGACGGGCAGCGCCGTTACCCTTGCCAACGCCATCGTCCTCAGCGCCAACGGCACCATCAGCGCCACCAACAGCGCCACCCTGTCCGGCGTCATCTCGGGTTCCAAAAACCTGACCTCGGCGGGTGCCGGCACCCTCACCCTGTCCGGCACCAACACCTACACCGGCACCACCTCGGTGACCGCCGGCACGCTCAGCATCACCGACAACACCAACCTCAGCATCGCGGCGCTGACCCTGAACGGCGGCACGCTGGCGGTGACCGGAACCAGCGTCACCCTGGCCAACGCCGTGACCCTGGGCAGCAGCGGCGGCACGGTCAGCGACGCCAACGCCCTGATCCTGTCGGGCGTCGTCAGCGGCACCGGCAACCTGACCAAGACGGGCGCCGGCACCCTTACCCTGTCGGGCACCAACACCTACACCGGCACCACCACCGTGTCGGCCGGCACCCTCAGCATCACCGACAGCACCAACCTGGGCAGCGGCGGCCTGACGCTGGACGGCGGCACGCTGACGCTGACCGGCACCACCGTGACGCTGAGCGGGAACATCCTGCTGAGCACCGGCGGCGGCACCATCAGCACCGCCAACACCCTGACCCTGTCGGGCGTCATCAGCGGCGCCGGCAACCTAACCACGGCGGGCGCCGGCACGATCATCCTGTCGGGCGCCAACACCTACACCGGCACCACCACCATCAGCGCCGGCAAATTGGAGGCCGCCACCTCCAGCGCCTTGGGCACCAGCGCGGGCGGCACCACCATCGCCTCCACCGGCACGTTGCTCATCGATGATGGCGTGACCATCGCCGACGCGGTGAGCACCGCCGGCAACGGCTCGCTGACCCTGAACACCTCGACCGGCAGCGCCACGGTGTCGGGCAACGTGACCCTGACGGCGGACGCCCGGGTCAACGTCAGCGGCACGGGCACGCTGACCCTCAGCGGCACCCTGGGCGGCGCCTTCACCCTGTACAAGAACGTCGGCACAGGCACCCTAGTCCTGAGCGGCAGTAACGGCGCCGGCGCCACCAACCTGAACGTCGCCACCGGCACCCTGTCCATCACCGATCAGACCAACCTGACCACCGGCACGCTGACCCTGAACGGCGGCGCGTTGGCGGTGACGGGGTCCGCGGTGACCGTGAGCAAGGCCATCACCCTGGGCAGCGGCGGCGGCACCATCAGCAATGCCAACGACGTGACCCTGTCGGGCGTCATCAGCAGCACGGGCGGCCTGACCAAAACGGGCGCCGGCAAGCTGACCCTGTCGGGCACCAACACCTATACCGGCTCGACGACGATTTCGGCCGGCATATTGGCCGTGGCCGGCCTGGGCAGCACCTCGTCGCTGATCTTCAACGGCGGCACGTTGCTGTCCACGGCCGCCTTCTCCAGCTCCACCGCCATCACGATCAATTCCGGCGGCGGCACCATCGATTACACCAGCGGCTCCGTCACCCTGAGCGGCGCCATCACCGGCAGCGGCGCGCTGGACGCCAAGAGCACCACCGCCGGCAACGCCATCAAGCTGTCAGGCAACAGCACGTTCTCCGGCGGCGTCACGGTGGACGGCGGCATCCTGGACATCTCGTCGGCCAACGCCATCGGCACCGGCACGCTGACCTTCAACAGCGGCAAGATCCGCAGCACCACCGCCGCCTACACCCTGGCCAACAACCTGGTGATCAACGGCAACGTGCTGCTGGCCGGCAGCTTCGGCATGACCTTCACCGGCACCGTCGATCTGGGCGGCGGCACGCGCAGCATCAATGACCAGCTGGGCGCCGGCAAGGACCTGACCTTCTCGGGCGTGGTCAGCAACGGCAGCCTGAACATCACCTCACAGCTCACCGGCGGCACCTACGCCTCGGTGGTGCTGAGCGGCACCAGCAACACCTATACGAACGCCACCGTCACCTCCGGCACCCTCAGCATCGCCGGCGCCGGCAGCCTGGGCAGCGGCAGCGTCACCCTGGCGGGCGGCACCTTGCTGGTCAACGGCGCCGCCAGCATCGCCAAGAACATCGCCGTCACCGCCAGTTCCACCATCCAGGTGGCCAGCGGCAACGCCGCCACCCTGTCCGGAAACATCACCGGCAGCACCGGCACCCTGACCCTGAGCACCGGCACCGGCGCCAACGACGGCCTGACCCTGTCGGGCACCAACACCTACAGCGGCGCCATCAGCATCGGCGCCGGCACGGTCACCGCCAGCGGCGGCAGCGCCATCGCCGACACCAGCGCCGTGACCGTCGCCTCGGGCGCCACCCTGGCCCTGGCCGCCAGCGAGACCATCGGCTCGCTCGCCGGCGCCGGCACCGTCAGTCTCGGCAGCTTCAACACCCTGACGGCGGGCGGCAACAATACCAGCACCACCTTCTCCGGCGCCATCAGCGGCAGCGGTGGCCTGACCAAGACGGGCACCGGCACCCTGGAGCTGTCGGGCACCAACACCTACACCGGCGCCACCACCATCAGCGCCGGCGAGATCATGGTGTCCGGCGGCAGCGCCATCAGCGACAGCAGCGCCGTGACCGTCGCATCGGGTGCGACGCTGCAGCTGGAAGCCAGTGACGAGACCGTGGGCTCGCTCAGCGGCGCCGGCACGGTGACGCTGAACGGTGGCACGCTGACCATGGGTGGGGATAACACCTCCACCACCTTCTCCGGTGTCCTTCAGGACGGCGGCATCAATGGCGGTATCACCAAGACCGGCACCGGCACCCTGACCCTGTCGGGTACCAACACCTACACCGGCGCCACCACCATCAGCGCCGGCACGCTGGAAGCCGCCAGCAGCGCCGCCCTGGGCAGCAGCACCGGCGCCACCACCGTGGCCAGCGGCGCCACCCTGCAGGTGGACAACGGCGTCACCATCGCCGACGCCCTGACCATCGCCGGCAGCGGCACATCCAGCTCCGGCGCCATCAACCTGTCCTCCGGCAGCGCGACGCTGTCGGGCAATGTCACCCTGAGCGCCGCCAGCAGCATCTACGTCGGCGACACCGCTACCCTGACCCTGGGCGGGACGCTGGCCGGCGCCTTCACCCTCACCCACAACTTCGGCAACGGCGCGATCGTTCTGACGGCCAACAACAGCGCCGCGACCACCAACCTGAATATCCAGGTCGGCACGCTGTCGATCACCGACCAGACCAACCTGACCACCGGCACGCTGACCCTGAACATGGGCAACACCGGCGTCGGCGGCCTGCTGGTCACCGGCAGCAACGTCACCATATCCAAGAACATCACGCTCGGCGCCAGCGGCGGCATCATCAGCAACGCCAACGCCCTGACCCTGTCCGGCAACATCACCGGCGGCGTCAGCAGCAACCTCAGCCACGTCATCAGCCTGACCAAGGTCGGCGCCGGCAAGCTGACCCTGTCCGGTACCAACACCTACACCAGCTCCACCGGCGCCCTGGGCGCCACCATGGTGTCCGCCGGCACCCTCAGCGTCACCAGCGCCACCAACCTGGGCAGCACCACCATCAACGGCGCCGTCATTCTGAACGGCGGCGCGCTGGAGGTGACGGGCAGCGCCGTTACCCTTGCCAACGCCATCGTCCTCAGCGCCAACGGCACCATCAGCGCCACCAACAGCGCCACCCTGTCCGGCGTCATTTCCGGTTCCAAGAACCTAACCCTGGATGGCGTAGGCACGCTGACCCTGTCGGGCACCAACACCTACACCGGCACGACCACCGTTACCGATGGCACCCTCAGCATCGCCACCGGCGCCAACCTGGGCAGCGGCGCCCTGACCCTCAACGGCGGCACCCTGACCGTCACCGGGTCCAGCGTCAGCCTGAGCCAAGGCTTGGCCCTGGGCAGCAATGGCGGCACGGTCAGCACCGCCAACGCCTTGACCCTGTCAGGCGTCGTCAGCGGATCAGGTGACCTGACGATGAACGGCGGCGGCACCGTCACCCTGTCCGGCACCAACACGTACACCGGCGATACGACGGTGCGCGATGCCACCTTGCGCATCGCCGCCGCCACCAACCTGGGCGGTGGCGCCCTGACGCTGAACGGTGGCACACTCACGGTCACCGGGGCCAGCGTCAGCCTGAGCCAGAATCTGAACATCTCCGTCAACAACGGCACCCTCAACACCGACAACAGCCTGACCCTGTCAGGTACCGTCACTGGTTTCGGCAGCCTGTTCAAAGGCGGAACCGGTACCGTAACCCTGTCGGGCGACGGCAGCGGATATACCGAAACCACCTATGTGCAGGCGGGCACCCTGGCGCTGACCGGTTCGGTTGGCGGCGACGTCAACGTCCAGGACGGCGCCACCCTGGCCGGCACCGGCACCGTCGGCGGCAACCTGCGGGTCTATGGCGGCGGCACCTTGGCCCCCGGCATCGAGGGCGTGAACAACGGCATCGGCACCCTGACCGTCACGGGCAACGTCAACCTGGGCGGCGCCTTGCAAATCCAGATCGCCGGCACATCCGGCAACAACGACGTGTTGAGCGTGGGCGGCAACGTCGTGCTGAACGACGGTTCGGGCAATGCCGGCACCCTGACGCTGAGCGCCGTTGGCGGCTACACGGTCGCGTTGGGTGACAGCTTCACCATCGTCAACAACACCGGCAGCGGCACCACCGACGCCACCGCCTTTCACAATTTGGATAGTAACGGGCAAGCGGATCTAAGCGGCGGCAAGGCGCTGATCACCAACAGCGGTGGCACCGGCAACGATATCGTGGCCAGCGTCCTGAACGCCGCACCTAACCTGAACGCGACACCGGTCACTAATGCGAATTACATCGAAGGTGCTGATGCCGTCACCCTGTTCAGTGCCGCGACCGTAAGCACTGGCGAGAGCAACCAAAAAATCCACTCCTTGACCGTGGCTTTGGCAGGCCTCGCCGATGGTGGGGCTGAAACTCTACAAGTCGACGGAACTCTTGTATCACTGACTAACCAAAATACGGTAACCACCACAAACGGTTATACCGTGTCCGTCCTTGTGACGACGAGCACATCTGGCAATGTGGTGCAGTACGCTGCGGGAGTCACCATCACCAAGGCTGGTGACTTCTCTGCGGCAGACGCCGAGAGTTTGATCAATGGCTTGGGCTACAAGAACACCAGCGACGACCCTACTCCTGGCAGTGGTCGCACCATCGCGCTGACCGTCATCCAGGACAACGGCGGCACCGCCAACGGCGGCCACGACACCACCGCAGTCTATATTGTCTCCACCGTCACCATCACCCCGGTCAACAACAGCCCGACCCTGCTCAGTGGCGCCACCTCCACCATCCCGGCCACGCCCATCAACGCCACCAGTAACGCCGTCACCGTATCCAGCATCCTGGGCGACGCCGGCTACGCCGACGTGGACGGCCACGGCGTCTCGGGCGTGGCCATCACCGGGCTCTCCGGTGCCGGCACCTGGCAGTATTCCACCGATGGCACGAACTGGTTCGGCGTCGGCACCGTTTCCACCAGCAGCGGCTTGCTGCTGAACAGCACCGCGCAGCTGCGCTATGTGCCCAATGGCAGCACCGCGGAAACCGCCACGCTGACCTTCAAGGGCTGGGACGAAACCAGCGGCACCGCCAGCAGCGGCAGCACGCGCCAGATGGCCGACACCACCACCAACGGCGGCGTCACTGCCTACTCGGCCAACAACGGCACGCTCAGCGTCGAGACGCAGGGCGCTGTGATGACGGCCGGCGGCTCCGTCACCTACGTCGAAGCCGGCACCGCCGGCGCCATCGACACCACCCTTACCGTCAGTGATTCCGTCGTCAGCACCTTGACCAGCGCCACGGTGACCATCGGCAGCGTGGTGGCCGGCGACGTGCTGACCTTCGTCAACACGGCCAACATCACCGGCAGCTATGACAGCAGCACCGGCGTGCTGACCCTGACCGGCAGCGACACCCTGGCCAACTACCAGGCGGCCCTGCGCAGCATCACCTTCAGCTCCACCAGCCAGGACCCGACCCTGGGCGGCACCCGTGCCAGCCGCACGGTCACTTGGTCGGTGAACGACGGCATCGCCCCCTCCGCCGGCGTCACCAGCACGGTCAACATCACCGCCGTCAACGACGCGCCGACGTTCAGCACCACGCCCGCCACCAGCCCGGTCTTCACCGAGGGTGGCAGCGCCGTGAGCCTGTTCAGCGGCACGACCATCAGCGCGATCGAGGCCGGCCAGAAGATCAGCGGCCTGACCCTGACCGTCGGCGGCTTGGCCGACGGCACGTCAGAGGTCCTGTCCATTGATGGCCAGGACGTCACCCTGGTCGATGGCACCAGCATCACCACCACCGCCAACGGTTTTGGCGTCGCGGTCTCGGTGACCTCCGGCACCGCCACCGTCACCATCACCAAGTCGGGTGGCGCCACGGCGGCGGCGACCCAGACCCTGGTCGATGGCCTGACCTACAAGGATACCAGCAGCGACCCGACGGCCGGCAGTGGCCGCACCGTCACCCTGACCGCCATCCAGGACAATGGCGGCACGGCCAACAGCGGCCACGACACCACCACCCTGACCGCCGGCACCACCGTCACGCTGCACCCGGTCAACCAGGCGCCGACCCTGACCACCACGCCGGCGACCAGCCCCAACTATGTCGAGGGCGCCAACGCCATCGCGCTGTTCAGCGGCACGACCGTCAGCACCAGTGAGGCGAGCCAGAGCGTCCACGCCATCACGCTGACAGTGGGTGGGTTGGCCGACGGCGCCTCGGAAACCCTGAGCATCGACGGCCAGAGCGTGGCGCTGACCAACGGCAACAGCGCCACCACCACGGCCAACGGCTATTCCGTCAGCGTCTCGGTAAACAGTGGCACCGCCACCGTCACCATCACCAAGGCCGGCGACTTCTCAGCCAGCGCCGCCCAGACCCTGGTCAACGGCCTGGCCTACCAGAACACCAGCGACGATCCGACGGCCGGCAGCGGCCGCACCGTCACCCTGACCAGTGTTCAGGATAATGGCGGCACCGCCAACGGCGGCGCCGACACCACCACCCTGACCGCCAGCACCACCGTCACCATCACCCCGGTCAACGACGCCCCCACCCTGCCCAGCAGCGGCGCCACCGCTACCATCCCGGCCACCCCCATCAACACCACCAGCACCGCCGTCACCGTTTCCAGCATCCTAGGCGACGCCGGCTATATCGACGTGGACGGCCATGGCGTCTCGGGCATCGCCATCACCGGGCTCTCCGGTGCCGGCACCTGGCAGTATTCCACCGACGGCACGAACTGGTTCGGCGTCGGCACCGTTTCCACCAGCAGCGGCCTGTTGCTGAACAGCACCGCCCAGCTGCGCTATGTGCCCGATGGCAGCACGGCGGAAACCGCCACGCTGACCTTCAAGGGCTGGGACGAAACCAGCGGCACCGCCAGCAGCGGCAGCACGCGCCAGACGGCCGACACCACCACCAACGGCGGCGCCACCGCCTATTCCACCAATAACGGCATGGTCAGCGTCGCCGCGCAGGGTGCGGTGATGACGGCCGGCGGCTCCGTCACCTATGTCGAGGCTGGCACCGCTGGCGCCATCGACACCACCCTCACAGTCGCCGACAGCGCCACCAGCACCCTGACCAGCGCCACGGTGGCCATCGGCAGCGTGGTGGCCGGCGACGTGCTGTCCTTCACCAGCCAGAACGGCATCACCGGCAGCTACGACAGCGGCACCGGCGTGCTGACCCTGACGGGCAGCAGCAGCGTCGCCAATTACCAGGCGGCCCTGCGCAGCATCACCTTCAGCTCCACCAGCCAGGACCCGACCCTGGCCGGCACCCGCGCCAGCCGCACGGTCACCTGGTCGGTGAACGATGGCATCGCAGCCTCGGCCGCCGTCACCAGCACGATCACCGTCACAGCCGTCAACGACGCGCCAGTCTTGACCGTGCCGGGTGCCCAGACGATCACCGATACCCTGGCCCACGGCCTGAGCGTCAGCGTGGCCGACCCTGACGCCGGCACCGGCATCGAGACCGTGACGCTGGGGGCCGGCAAGGGCACCCTGGCGGTAACCGCCTCGGGCAGCGCCAATGTCACCGGCACCGGCACGGGCAGTGTCACCATCACCGGCACCCTGGCCGATGTGAACGCCACCCTGGCCAGCCTGACCTACACCACCACGGTAACCGCCAGCGACAGCGATGCCATCACCATCGGCGTCAACGACGGCGGCAATACCGGCACCGGCGGTGCGCTGTCGAACAGCAAGACCATCGCCGTCACCCTGACCGGCAACGCCGCCCCCGCCATCAGCGTGGCTGGCGCGCAGAGCATCGCCGACACCAACAGCCATGCCATCACCGGCGTGGGCGTGACCGACAGCCTGGCGGGCAACACCGTCACCGCCACCGTGTCCGACCTGCACGGCAACCTCGGCTTCACCGCCGCAGGCTCCGCCAGCGTCACCGGCGGCGGCACGGGCAGCGTCACCATCACCGGCACCCTGGCCGACGTGAACGCCACCCTGGCCACCTTGAGCTACGCCACCACCGCGACGGCCACGGGAACGGATACCATCACCGTCACCGTCAATGACGGCGGCGCCAACCTGATCGGCGGGGCGAAGTCCGCGACGCAGACCATCGCGGTGAACCTGACCGGCAACGACACGCCGTCCCTGGCCCTGCCGGGCGGGCAGAGTTATGTCGATCAGGCCAGCCACGCCATCACCGGTGTGGCCATCACCGACACGCTGCCGGGCGGCACCGTCACGGCCACCGTGTCCGACCTGCACGGCAACCTCAGCTTCACCGCCGCGGGGTCCGCCACGGTCACCGGCGGCGGTACGGGCAGCGTCACCATCACCGGCACCCTGGCCGACGTGAACGCCACCCTGGCCACCCTGAGCTACGCCACCACCCTGTCCACCGTCGGCAGCGATACCATCACCGTCGCCGTCAACGACGGTGGCACGGCCCGCATCGGCGGGGCGAAGTCCACCAGCGGCACCATCGCCGTGGCGATCGCCACCAACGACACGCCGGTCCTGACCGTCGCCGGGGCGCAGGCCTACGACGACACCAACGCCCATGCCATCACCGGTGTCAGCGTCGCCGACACCTACAACGGCACCGTCACCGCCACGGTGTCGGACCTGCACGGCAACCTGGGCTTCACCGCGTCGGGCGCCGCCAGTATCACCGGCGGGGGCACGGGCAGCGTCACCATCACCGGCACCCTGGCCGACGTGAACGCCACCCTGGCCACCCTGACCTACGCCACCACGGCGACCGCCACCGGCAGCGACACCATCACCGTCACCGTCAATGACGGCGGCGGCAGCCTGATCGGCGGCGCCAAGTCCGCCACCCAGACCATCGCGGTCAACCTGACCGGTAACGACACTCCGGTCCTGACCGTGGCCGGGGCGCAGAGCTATAGCGACACCAGCGCCCACGCCATCACCGGGATCAGCATCAGCGACACCCTGCAAGGCGGCACGGTCGCCGCCACCGTGGCTGATCTGCACGGCAACCTCAGCTTCACCGCCTCGGGCGCCGCCACTGTCACCGGTGGGGGCACAGACAGCGTCACCATCACCGGCAGCCTGGCCGACGTGAACGCCACGCTCGCCACCCTGACCTACGCCACCACGGCGACGGCCACCGGTAGCGACCTCATCATCGTCAGCGTCAGTGACGGCGGCACCACCCGCATCGGCGGCGCCAAGGCCGCCATCCAGACCATCGCGGTCAACCTGACCGGCAACGACACGCCGGTCCTGACCGTGGCCGGGACGCAGACCTATACCGACACCAACGTGCACGCCATCACTGGCGTCAGCGTCAGCGACAGCCTGCAGGGCAGCACCGTCACCGCCGCCCTGATCGCCACCCAGGGCAATATCTCCGTCACGGCGTCGGGTAGCGCGACGGTGTCGGGCAGCGGCAGCGGCGTGGTTTCCATCACCGGCAGCCTGGCCGACGTGAATGCCACCCTGGCCACGCTGAGCTACGCCACCACCGCCACAACCACGGGCGCGGACGTCCTGACGGTGGCGCTGAGCGATGGCGGCAGCAACCGCATCGGCGGCGCCAAGTCCACCGTGCAGACCATCACCATCAACCTGACCGGCAACGACACGCCGGTCCTGACCGTGGCCGGGGCGCAGAGCTACAACGACACCAACGCCCACGCCATCACGGGCGTCAGCATCAGCGACAGCCTGACCGGCACCACGGTCACGGCCACCGTGACGGCCACCCAGGGCAATGTCGCCGCCACCGCGTCGGGCGCCGCCACCCTGGCCGGCAATGGCACGGGCAGCCTGACCATCACGGGCAGCCTGGCCGACGTGAACGCCACCCTGGCCAGCCTGACCTATGCCACCACGGCGACGGCCACCGGCAGCGACACCATCACCGTCACCGCCGACGATGGCGGCAGCAGCCGCATTGGCGGTGCCAAGTCCACCGTCCAGACCATCGCGGTCAGCCTGACCGGCAACGACACCCCCGTGGTGACCGTGCCGGGCGCGCAGAGCTACAACGACACCGACGCCCATGCCATCACCGGCATCAGCGTCAGCGACACCCTGTCGGGCAACACCGTCACGGTGGCCTTGCTGGCCGGCAAGGGCAACGTCACGGTCACCGCCTCCGGCGGCGCCACGGTGTCGGGCAACGGCAGCGGCGTGGTGTCCGTCACCGGCAGCGTGGCCGACGTGAACGCCACCCTGGCCAGCCTGACATACGCCACCACCGCCACGACCACGGACACCGACACCCTCACGGTCGCCATCAGCGATGGCGGCACCAGCCGCATCGGCGGCGTGAAGTCCGCCGTGCGTACGGTCGCCATCAGCCTGACCGGCAACGACACGCCCGTCCTGACCTTGCCGGGTGCCCAGAACCTGTCCGCCACCGGCAACCAGGCCATCACTGGCATCAGCGTCAGTGACACCCTGACCGGCGGCACCATCAGCGTCCTGGTGAAGGACGGCTTCGACGGGCAGATGGTCATGGCGGCCTCGGGCGCCGCCACCCTGACCGGCAACGGCACCGGCACGGTCATCGTCCGCGGCAGCGTGGCCGACGTGAACGCCACCCTGGCCACCCTGAACCTGACCCCCGCCACCACCGGCAACGACATCATCACCGTGACCGTCAGCGACGGCGGCACGAACCGGGTGGGCGGCGCCAAGACGGCCAGCGGCATCATCGGCGTGACCATCAACCCCGTGGTGGTGCCGCAGCCCCCAGCCACGACGACGACCACCACCACTACGACCACCACCACGACGGCGCCGACAACCACGTCGACCAGCACCCTGATCGTGACGCCCACGGTGGCCGCGACCAGCACCGCGACGACCACCGTGGCCCTGACCCAAACGGTGGGCACGGGTAACGCCGGCGTCAGCGGCACACCCAGCGCAGGCCTGAGCGGCAACAGCGTCATCAGCACCAGCGCGACCAGCACCAGCACGTCGACAACCTCGACCGCCACCACCAGCATCATCACGGCGTTGGCGACCGACACCAGCACGTCGACCAGCACCAGCCGGTCGACGACCACCACGACGACCGCTGGCTCAACGACCGCCCCCCCAACCACCGCCGGCACAACCGCTGCCGGCACGACGACGGCCAGTGCGGCACCCACGACCACCACGACGGCGACCACGACCACCGGGGCAGCGACGACCGGAACGACGACCACCTCCACCGCCACCATCAGCGCCGGCACCGGCGTGGTCGCCATTACCTCCTCCGCCAGCGGCACCACCCCGCTGACCCTGGCCAACCAGGTCAGCAACCAGGTGGTCACCGCCGGCCAGCAAGTGACCTTCCAGCTGCCGCAGGGCACCTTCCAGAGCAGCGACCCGCAGGTGACGCTGGAGGCGCGGCAGGCCAATGGCGAGCCGCTGCCCGCGTGGCTGACCTTCAACCCGGCCAACGGCACCTTCAGCGGCCAGCCGCCGGCGGGCGAGAACGGCAACGTCGCCATCACCGTCACGGCGCGCGACAGCAACGGCAATGTCGCCGAGGCCAAGTTCAACATGGCGGTGGGCCAGCAGCAGAACGGCACCGGCGGGCCCGGCGGCCAGGGCCCGCAGGGACCGGGTAACCGTGCCCCGCAACAGCATGCCGCCAATGACCCGGCGACTGCCGTTCCCGCCGATCTGAACCCGGTGCAGTTGGCCGCCTATACCGGCCGTGACGCGGCGGCCCAGGATCTGGCCGCCAAGACCGCCAACGGCCCCGGCAAGGTACCGGCGGGCAAGCTGTCGCTGACGGCGCAGCTTCAGGCCGCCGCCCAGGCGCAGAAGGCCGTGGGCTTCGGTAGCGGCACCTTCGGCGCCACGCATCACGGCATCATCGACGACACCGTGTCCCTTCTCGCCAGCTTGCTGGACGTGTTCGGCGGCACCGCCCCGCAGCACGGCCCGGCCCTTCCCGCCCACCACGCTTCCACCACCACGACCGCCTGAGGCTCCATGACGTCCTTGCCTTATTCCGCGCCGGCGCGGCGCACCCGCCCGCGTACCGTGGCGACGCCCATTGTCGCCGGAGCCTTGGTGGCCTTGCTGGCGGGGTGTTCCGTCACCCCCCGCCCCTTGACGTCGGATGAGAACCAGACCCGCGCCACCGAGGCGCTGAAGCTCGTTCGCGACCGCATTGATCCGGTGACGGTCGCCGTCTCCCTGGACGAAGCCATCGCCCGGGCGGTCAAGTACAACCTGGACCACCGGCTGGCGCTGATGGACCAGGCCATTGCCAACCGCCAGATCGACGTGTCGCGCTGGGACCTGTTGCCCAAGCTGGTGGTGGATGGCGGCCTGACGGCGCGCAGTAACGAACTGGCCTCGTCCTCCTACTCCATCCTCACCGGCAAGCAGTCGCTGGAACCCTCCATCTCCAGCGACCGCCGCTCCGGCACCGCCGACCTGCAGCTGAGCTGGAGCGTCCTGGATTTCGGCATCAGCTATTACCAGGCCCGGCAGAACGGCGACCGGGCCCTGGCCACGGCCGAGAAGCGCCGCTCGGCGGTCAACAGCATCGTGCAGCAGGTCCGCGCCGCCTATTGGCAGGCCGTGGCGGCCGAGAAGATCGGCGACCGCATCAACCCCATCCTGGCCGATGCCCGCCAGGCCCTGGAAGACACCCGCCAGGTGGAGAAGCAGCGCCTGAAGCCCATGCTGGACGTGCTGCGGGATGAGAAGGCGACCATCGACATCATCCGCCAGCTGGAGAACCTGCAGGCCGACCTGGCGCTGGCCAAGACCCAATTGGCGGCCTTGATGGGCCTGCCCCCGGGGACGCCCTACCAGCTGGTGTTGCCGGACAACCCGACCGCCCTGCCGGAGATGAAAACCGCCATCACCGAGCTGGAACACACGGCCCTGATCAACCGCCCGGAATTGCGCGAGCAGGCGTACAACCGCCGCATCGCCACGGACGAGGTGCACAAGGCCTTCCTGAAGCTGTTCCCCAACCTGTCCATCCAGGGCGGTCTGGACTATGACAGCAACTCCTTCCTGGTGAACCAGCGATGGGCCGAGGGGGGCTTGCGCCTGTCCTGGGGCCTGGTGAACCTGCTGGCCGGCAATGACTTCATGGGCCTGGCGGAGACGCAGCGCGACCAGGCCGAGGTGCGCAACCTTGCCCTCTCCATGGCCGTGCTGACCCAGGTGAACGTGGCCTGGCAGCAGTTGGGCCGCGCCCGCACCCAGTACCTGGAGGCATCCGAGCTGGACAACATCGAGGGCCGTATCTACGACCAGGTGCTGGCGCAGCAGGAAAACAGCGCCGCCGGCAAGGTGGACCGCGTCCGGGCGTCGGCGTCGCGCATCGTGGCGGAGCTGACCCGTGCCCGGGCCTACGCCGACATGCAGAACGCGCTGGCGTCACTGTACGTCTCGGTCGGCATCGATCCGCTGCCCCAGGCCGTGCCGGACTATTCGTTGAAGACCCTGACCGCCGCGGTGTCCACGGTGAACCGCCGTATCGAGAGCGGCATGTTCGGTGCCGAGGCGTCGGTCTCCGCCGAGACGCCGACACTGGACGACCCCGGCAAGGCCTTGACGCAGTAACTCCAGAGAGCCATAGCCAAAGCGGCGCCGGGCGGGGATCCTCCCTCCCGGCCCGTCTTGTTTCGGCGACCGTCCAACGCCGGCCTTTGCAACGAACCCCTTGCAACGAACAGCGAGTCCGCCCCTTGTTCCGCCCCCGGTTCAGCCTGATCCTGCCCGCGCTTCTTCTCGGCCTGTCCGTCACGGCCCACGGTGCCGACACCATGCCCGAGATCCGCGCCCAGTTGGTACCCAAGCGCAGCACGGTGCTGTCGTCGCAAATCGCCGCCCAGATTTCGGAACTGCCGTTGCGAGAGGGCGACAGTTTCAGCGAGGGGCAAAAGCTGGTGGCCTTCGACTGCGGCATCCAGAGGGCGCGCCAGGCCAAGGCCAACGCCCAGGAGACTGCGACCCGCAAGACCTATGAGGTCAAGAGCAAGCTGAACACGCTGAATTCCATCGGCGTATTGGAAGTGGAAACGGCGGCGGCGGAGCACGCCATGGCCGAAGCCGAACAGCAGATGGCGCGCGAGGTCGCGTCGCATTGCGTGGTCACCGCCCCGTTCGCCGGCCGCATGGGGCCGGTGGACGTGAAACGCTTCCAATCCGTGGCGGAAGGGCAGAAACTGCTGGAGATCCTGGACCCGACGGAACTGGAGGCGGAAATGCTGGTGCCGTCGTCGTGGCTGAAGTGGCTGAAGCCCGGTTTCGCCCTGGAAATCGGCATTGAGGAAACGGGCCGCAAGTACCCGGCCAAGGTCGCCCGCCTGTCGCCGCGCATCGATCCCGTCTCGCAAAGCATCCGGGTCTTCGCCGTCATCGACGGCAAATTCCCGGAGCTGCTGCCGGGCATGAGCGGCCGCGCCATCGTAGCGGCTCCGAATTGAGGACAGGGTGATGCGCGTCGTGCCCCCCACACCGGAGGAACCGCCCCAGCGCCCGGATGCGGCCGAGCTGGCCGGCCGGCAGCTGTTCGGCCTGACCACCCTGCTGCAGTTGCAGAAGCGGGCGCGGCATACCCGCACCGGGCAGGAACTGGGCTTCCTGATGGTGAACGACACCTTCAGCCTAGTGCGCTATCGCCAGGCGCTGGCCTGGCAGCGGACCGAGCGGGGCGATGGCGCGGTGCTGGCCGTGTCGGGCTTGTCCTCCGTGGATGCCGACAGCCCCTATGCCCGCTACGCCTGCCGCCTTCTGGCGGCCCATGGTGATCCCGCCGCGATCAAGGAACTGACCACGGCCGATCTGGCCCCGGATCTGGCCGAGGAGTGGCCGGAGTACCTGCCGGCCCACGGCCTGTGGCTGCCGCTGACGGCGCCGGATGAGCGGTCCCTGGGCGGCCTGCTGCTGGCCCGGGAAGAGCCGTGGACGGATGGCGAGCGCGTGCTGCTGGAAAATCTGGGTGACGCCTACGCCCATGCCTGGGGCGGCTTGGTCCGGCAGCAGCGGCGCTGGCATCGCGACGCCGCCCGGCTGAAGTCCTTGCGCACCCTGGGCTATGTCGCGGCGGGCCTGGTGGCCCTATCCCTGTTCCCCGTGCGCCTGTCAGCCCTGGCGCCGGCGGAGGTCATCCCCCAGGCCCCGACCGTGGTGCGGGCCCCGTTCGACGGCGTGGTCGACAAGTTCCTGGTGACGCCCAACCAGCCGGTGACCGAGGACCAGCCCCTGTTCCAGCTGGACCCGGTGCGGCTGCAGAACCGCCTGGACGTGGCCCAGGCCACCCTGGAAGCGGCGGAGGCGGAGTACCGCCAGACCGCGCAGCAGGCCGTGTTCGATGAGAAGGCCAAGGGCCAGTTGGTGGTGCTGCAGGGCAAGCGCGACCAGGCCATGGCGGAGGTCACCTACGTCCAGGACCTGCTGAAGCGCATCGTCGTGCACGCGCCGCGCGCCGGCCTGGCGGTGTTCACCGACGTCAATGACTGGATCGGACGGCCGGTCACGCAAGGCGAGCGCATCCTGATGGTGGCGGAGCCCAAGGATGTGGAGCTGGAGATCAAGCTGCCGGTGGCCGACGCCATCGCCATGGACACGGGCGACCCTGTGTCGCTGTTCCTGAACATCGATCCGCAGCATCCGCTGGACGCCACCGTGCGCCTGGCGGCCTATCAGCCTGAGGTGGGCACGGACGGTGTCGCGGCCTATCGCCTGAAGGCACGGTTCAACGATGGCCAGGCCCCTGTGCGCATCGGCCTGCAGGGTACGGCCAAGATCTACGGCCAGCGCACCACCCTGTTCTATTACCTGTTCCGCCGCCCGCTGGCGGCGCTGCGTCAGCGGCTGGGCGTCTGATGAACGGTGAGGTTCCGAACGCCGCGCCCGCGTCGGTGGACGCCCCGCCCATGCGCCTGGCCCCCTTGCGGGAGGAACTGACCTTGCTGGCCGGGCCGGCCCTGGCGGATGGGTCGCCCAGCTGGACGCTGCATGACCAGGTAGCCGGACGCTTCTATCGGCTGGGCTGGCTGGAGTTCGAGATCCTGCGCCGTTGGCATCTGGAGGTGCCGCAGGCCATCGCCGCCGATGTCGCGTCCAACACCACGCTGCGCGTCACCGTCGACGATGTCATGGCCGTCTCGCAGTTCCTGGCGCTGAATAACCTGTTGCAGCGCCATGGGCCGCAGGCGGTTTCGACCCTCATGCGCCAGGCGGAGATGCGCAAGCCCGGCTTGTGGCAGTGGCTGCTGAAGAACTACCTGTTCTTCCGTGTGCCGCTGGTGAAGCCGGACCGTTTCCTGACCCAGGCCCTGCCTTATGTATCCTGGATCTTCACCCGCGGCTTTTTCCTGGTCACGCTGGCCGCCGCCTTGTTCGGCATTTACTTGGTGACGCGGCAGTGGGACCAGTTCCGCACCACCTTCGTCAGCTTCCTCTCCCCCTCCGGCCTCATCACCGGCGCCGTCGGCCTGGCCGTGGCCAAGGTGGTGCATGAGTTGGGACACGCCCTGACCGCCAAGCGCTATGGCTGCCGGGTGCAGACCATGGGCATCGCCTTCATGGTCATGTACCCGCTGCTCTACACCGATGTCAGCGACGCCTGGCGGCTGCCCAACCGGCGCCAGCGCCTGGCCATCGGCGTGGCCGGCATGGGGGCGGAACTGACCCTGGCCGCCTATGCCACGCTGGCCTGGTCCTTCCTGCCGGAGGGGCCGGTGAAGGCCGCCGCCTTCCTGCTGGCCACCACCAGCTGGATCATGACCGTGCTGGTCAACACCAGCCCCTTCATGCGCTTCGACGGATATTTCCTGCTGTCGGACCTGCTGGACGTGCCCAACCTGCATGACCGCGCCTTCGCGCTGGGTCGCTGGTGGCTGCGCGAGCGACTGTTCCACCTGGGCGAACCGGTGCCGGAGGAGCTGCCGGCCAAGCGCCGCACTCTGTTGATCGCGCTGGCGTTCGCCACCTGGATTTACCGCTTCACCCTGTTCGTCGGCATCGCCGCGCTGGTCTACCACCTGTTCTTCAAGGTGCTGGGCATCATCCTTTTCCTGGTGGAGGTGTGGTGGTTCATCCTTCGCCCGCCCCTGAACGAGGTGCGGGAATGGATACGGCGGCGGGGAACCATGACCTGGAACCGCCGCTCCGCCACCACGGCGGCCGTGGCGCTGGGCCTGCTGGCCCTGGCCGTCATTCCCTGGCGCAGCACGGTGACGGCGCCGGCCGTCCTGCGCGCCGCGCAGGAGATGGAGATTTTCCTGGACCAGCCAGGGCGGATGGACGCCGTGCTGGTCAAGGCCGGCCAGAGCGTGGCGGCCGGCCAGGAGCTGTTCCGCCTGAGTTCCCCCGACCTGGACTACAAGCTGGCCAGCCAGCGCCAGAAGATCCAGACCCTGCAATGGGAAGCGGCATACCGCGGCAGTGCCGCCGTTGACCCCAAACGCCAGCGCATCGCGGCGCAGGAGCTGGAGACCGCGCAGGCCGAACTGCGCGGGCTGGAGGCGGAGAAGGCCAAGCTGACCGTGACCGCCCCCTTCGCCGGCATCATGGCCGAGGTGGCGGAGCCGCTGTCGCCCGGCGAATGGCTGCCGGCCAAGGAGCGGCTGGGCCTGCTGCTGGACCCGGCGCATCCCATGATCGAAGCCTATGTGCGCGAGGCCGACCTGCACCGCGTGGCCGTGGGGGACCGGGGCCGCTTCCGCCCCGACCAGACCGTGACCAGCGCGGTGGACGGCCGCATCCAGGACATCGACGACACCAGCACCCGCGTGCTGACCCGGCGCTATCTGGCCAGCACTTATGGCGGCGACATCGCGGCACGCGAGGACAGCCAGCACCAGTTGGTGCCTGAGGAGTCGCTATATCGCGTGCTGATCGCGCCGGCCAAGGACACCGCCCCGGCCAGCCTGGAACGCGGCCGCGTGACGCTGGAAGGCGCGCGCGAAAGCCTGCTGGGCAGCCTGTGGCGCCGGACCGTGGCCATCCTGCTGCGCGAAGGCAGCTTCTGAACGCCAACCGCCGACCCCGCCCCTTATGAAAAGCCGCATGCGATGACAGACGACCTCACGCTTCCCCTCTTCTACAAGCAGCCGCGCCTGATGCAGGCCACCCTGGACGAGGCCATGTCCCTGCGGCAGCCCATCGGTTACGGCTTCGCCGCCGGGGCGCACGCGGTTCCCCTGGTGATGGGTGAGTTCGCCGCCGCCTGCCGGTCCATCCCCATCCTGTTCGCCGGCGAGGCCGCGGCCCCCATCGCCCTGCTGGGCCTGCGTGAAGGACAGAATCTGTTCGTGCACGCCGATGGCCGCTGGGACGAGGGCGCCTACATCCCGGCCTACGTCCGCCGTTACCCCTTCATTTTCCTGGAGGACGCGGAAGCGGACCAACTGACCTTGTGCGTGGACGAGGCGGCGGACGCCGTGGTGGCGGGAACGGAAAACCCTTTCTTCGTGAACGGCGCGCCCACCGACCTGACGCTTCAGGCTCTGGACTTCGCGCGCGAGTACCAGGCATCCCACGCGCTGACCATGGGCTTCGTCGCGGCCCTGCTTGACGGTGACTTGCTGACCGAACGGCGGGCGGACATCACCTTGCCCTCCGGCGAGACGCCCAGCCTGTCCGGCTTTCGCGTCATCGATGAGGAAAGGCTGAACCGGCTCCCGGCGGAAACGTTGGCGCATTGGCGCGACAAGGGTTGGCTGGCCGCGGCTTACGCCCACCTCATCTCCCTCAACGACTGGTCGGCGCTGATCCGGCGGGCCGGGTGATGGCCCGGTGATGGACCGATTGCTGCCGCAGGAGATCGAGACACCAACGCCGGAGATGGAACGGCTGACGGCACGGATGGTGCTGCCCATCCAGCCGCAGCTGATGGTCTATCTCGCCGAGGTGCGCGCGCAGGTGGACGCGGAGCTGCAGCCCGCGCTGCGGCCGGTCAGCCCGGTCAAGCCGTATCCCCTGGGCCGCTGTGAGGAGATCACGCGGGCGGCCATGGCGATCCTGGGCCGGCGCTTGCGCGAGCCTGCCCATCCGGTGGAGCACGCCCTCGCCTCCTTCCTTCGCCAGGGCGGCCGCATCCGCACCATCTGGGGCGCGCTGCGCGGCACCTATTTCCAGAACGCCTTCCAGATCGGCAGCCTGTACGCCGACGTGGCCAACGACACGGTCGTCGTCACCAAGCCCAAGGTCGAAATCCTGCCGGTGCAGGAGTGCGGGCTGGTGCCCATACGGGACATCGCCCATTTCATCGAGATCGCCGGCAAATATTGGGGTGGGGAGATCTACCCCAACCTGGTGATCCCCGACCTTGCCCCCCTGTTCCCCATGATCAGCCGCGTTCCCCACCAGTCCGTCCGGCCGCAAATGGGGTGCGACTACATGATCGACCTGTTTCGCCGGGACGAATTCCGCGGGCCGGAAGCCTTCCTGGCCACCGCCCTGCCGCCCCCGCCCGAGGTGGTGGACGAACTGCGCGGCCTCTGCCCCGAAACCATACGCCATGTCACCCCCGACAGCGGCCGGGACCTGGCCGTCGCCGCCTGCCGACGGGCGCGGGACATCCGGGCGGACGATGCGTGGCGGGACCGCCTGGTCCTGGACCTGTTGAGCATCAGGCGCCTGTGAAAGCCGCCGCCCCCGCCCCTCGTACTACCAATCGGTCATGGTCGCGGACGGGTCCCTGCGCTAGGCTTTCCCGATAATAAGATCGGGAGGAGTCCATGATGCGCGTAACGCGGTCCCTGCTGGCGATGACGGCCCTGGTGGGGCTGACAATGGCGCCGGCATCGGCTAGTGCCGCGGAACCCAAGGCCAAGGGGGAGCATCATCCCCGTTACGACTATCCCACCGCCGTGCGCGCCGACTACGTCATCGGTTGCCTGGCATCCAATGGTTTCAAGCACGAGCTGCTGGGCAAGTGCGCCTGTGGCATCGACACCATCGCCGACATGATGCCCTACGACGATTATGAGAAGGCGGACACGATCCTGCGCATGCAACAGGGCGGCCTCGGCGACCGGGGCGCGATGTTCCGCGACACCCCCATCGCCAAGGACGAGGTGGAAAAGCTGCGCCGCGCCCAGGCCGAGGTCAACCTGCGCTGCACGTGAGGGCCGGCGTCCATCCGTCTTGCGCCGCCCCCGGGCCCACGCCACAATCCGGCCGACCATTGCGGGGGAAAATAGACGGTGAAATACCATCCGGAGGCGCTGGACCCCATCGTCGGCTTCCTGCGTGACATTGGCTTCACGGTGACGTACGGCGCGGGGGCGCAAGGCGGCTTCCTCCCCGGCGTCAACATCGCGGCCGGCGTCCTCCATGTGGACCCTGAGACGCTGGTGGGCCCCGGCGACCTGTTGCACGAGGCCGGGCACATGGCCATCCTGCCCCGCCGCTTGCACGCTCTGTTGGGACGGGATCTGGAGGCCGACATGCGCGCCGCCATCGCCGCCGAGGCCGGACCCGGCCTGCCGGCCGATCCACGGTTGTCCGTGCCCCTGCAGCAGGGCGAACTGATGGCCCAGGCCTGGTCCTACGCCGCGGCCCTGCATTTGGGCGTGCCGCTGGAGTGCATCTTCTTCCCCGGTTCCTACCACGTCGACGCGTACGAAGGCCCGCATCCCATGCAGCGGTGGCTGGAGGCCGGCACCCACCACGGGCTGGCCGGGCTGGCGCGCGTGGGCATGACCGGCTTCACCGGCGTCTTCGCCCTGATGGACGACAACGGCCTGCCCCCCTTCCCCCAGATGAGCCGGTGGGTGCAGGCGTAAGCCCCCTCACCCCTTGTCATCGCCCGCGAAGGTGTGGCTGAAGGTGGCGTCGGTGCTGTCGCGCACGGTGACGGCTAGTGGGCCCTGGGGCCGATAGCTGAAGGTGATGGCCGGATCCTCGCTCAAGGAAATGTCGGCCTCCAGCTGGAAGACCAGGGCGTCGCCGCTTTTGACCGTAATGTCGCGGACAAAGCGCGCGGGCGTGTAGTTGCGGGTCACCTGGTCCATCTGCATGCCGTTGTAATTGGGATGGCTGATCAGCAGCTGGGCGGTGATCGCCCCCTTGGGCAGGCCGGCCGGACCCTCGGTCAAAGTCTTCAGCCGCATCTGGCCCAGGCGCTCCATGGCCAGGGCGGCGTCCTTGGTGGCGGGGGCGGAGCAGCCGCCGGCGGCCTTGATGTAGCGCTCGGTCACGAACCAATGTCCGTCCATCGTTTCCGCCACGGCGTGCATGTGGGTATAGGCGTCCACCCGGATGCGGGTCTTCACCTGCGCCGGCACGGCCGCAGGGCCGAAATGAAAGGTGCCGACCAGGGGGGCGGGGTTGTTGTCCACCACCAGGTAGAGGGCCTTCAGCGACAGCGTGGGGTCCAGGGTCACGGTCACCGGCACCAGGGCCGCGTCCATGGCCCGGTCCGGCGCCTCCAGCGCGATCTGCCCCTTGGCGGGGGTCAGGGTGTGGGCGGTGAACAGGGTCTGGCGCAGGTCCTGCCAACGGGCGGCGTCGGCCGCCGGGTCCTCGGCCCGGGCGACAAGCGGGGCGGCCAGGAGTGACAGCAGAACCAAAGCGAACAGGCGGGACTTCATGACGGATCCTCCCACTCCAGTTGCTTGAAGGCGGTGATGGCGTTGCGGCCGTTATAGGCGTCGAACAGTTTCCAGCGGCCCCGTTCCGACCGCGCCACCGTGGTGGCGGCGGCATCAATATCCCCGCCGTTTTTCAGCAAAGCCCGGACATCGCGGGCCAGCGTGGTGAGGTAGCGTTCCTCATCCGCCGCCCCGGCCGGCCAGGGCAGCTGGGCGGGGCCATGGCCTGGCACCACGCGTACCGCCGGCAGGGCCTTCAACTGGCCCAGCACCGTCAGCCAGCCGGTCAGGCTGCCGTCCAGCGCCGGGATGCGGTCCTGGAACAGCAGGTCGCCGGCCCACAGGGTGCGCGTCTGCCCATCATACACCGTCAGGTCGCTGTCGGTATGGGCGGCGCCATAGGCCGCCAGGTGCAGCACACGGCCGCCTAGGTCGATGTCGGCGGTGGTATCAACAGCCTGGGTGGGAGGCAGCGCGTCACCTGCCTTGGCCCCCGCCTGGGCCAGGTCACCGCCCAGGATGCGGGCCAAGCCCTGGCGATAGTAGGCCCCCCGCTCCGCCCAGGCGGCGGCGAAGCGGGCATGGGCCACCACCAACGGGTGATCGTCCGCGAAGGCGACGGCGCCCAGCACGTGGTCGGGATGGACGTGGGTGTAGATCAGATAACGGATGGGCAGGCCTGTCGTAGCCTTGATCTGCGCCCGCAACCGGGCACCGTCCCCGGCGCTGCCACCCGGATCAATGACGGCCACGGCGTCATGGCCGACGATGAAGCCGATGTTGGCGATGGCATCGTCATTGGCGGCGGTGGCGTCCTGCACCGCGCCGGAACGCACGTAGACGCCGGCCGCCACCTGAGTAAGAGAGATATCTTTCGCCCACAGGGACGCCGGCAGCCCCAAACCGGCCACCACGCAGAAGAGAAAACCGGCCCGGATCAGGGTTCGGCGGGCCATGTCTCCCTCACCTGGGTCCCGTCCACCGGACCTGTTTTCGCCAGCCCATATTGGCGATAGATGAACTCGGCCGGCGCTTCGCCACGCGCCCGCACCGCCGCCAGCATGACGCCGTGGTCGGGCGACAGGGCGCAGGCGGGATCGGTGCGGGCGGCATCGCCGGTCAGGGCGAAGGCCTGGCAGCGGCAGCCGCCCCAGTCCACCTCCCGCCGCTCGCACCCCTGGCAGGGTTCCGGCATCCAGGCGGTGCCGCGATAGCGGTTGAAGGCCTCGCTGTCGTACCAGGCCGCGGCCAGCGAGCCAGTGGCGACCGAGGGCCAATCGAAGCCGGGCAGTGTTTCCGCCGCATGGCAGGGCAAGGCGAGACCGGCGGGGGAGATGTTCATGAACCGCCGGGCCCAGCCGCCCATGCAGGCCTTGGGGCGCGCGGCGTAATAGTCCGGCGGCACGTAGTCGATGACCATGCGGCCCTTCAGCCGCACCCGCGCCGCCTCCACCGTCGCCGTGGCCGCGTCCAGCTGCGCCCGGCTGGGCAGCAGGGCGTCACGGTTCATCAGGCTCCAGCCATAATACTGGACGTGGGCGACCTCGATGCGGGCCGCCCCCAGCTCCAGCCCCAGGTCTATCATCTGCGGCAGTCGGTCCAGGTTCTGGCGATGCACGACGAAATTCAGGGTCAGGGGCAGGCCCGCCGCCGTCACCTGCCCAGCCAGCGCCAGCTTGCGCGCCTGGGCGCCCGGCATGCCGCCGATCCGCTCAGCACTCTCCACCTCCACATCCTGGAAGCTCAGCTGCACATGGTCCAGGCCGGCGTCGGCCAGCACGGCCAGCGACGCCCCGTCCAGCAACACGCCGGAGGTGATGAGGTTGGTGTAGAGGCCCAGGCTTGCGGCATGACGCACCAGGTCGGGCAGATCCTTGCGGGCCGTGGGCTCCCCGCCCGAGAAGTGCACCTGCAGGATGCCCAGGGCGGCGGCCTCGCCCAGCACACGCTTCCACGTGGCGGTGTCCATCTCCTCCCCCGCCCGCTGCAGCTCCACGGGATTGGAGCAATAGGGGCAGCGCAGCGGGCAGCGGTGGGTCAACTCCATCAGCAGGCCCATCGGCGCCTCCACCGGGGGCGACACGGCCCCACGGCCGGCCGCAGGAGAGGAAGCGGGGCTCATAGCAGGACCACGCCTTTCTCGGCCAAGTCGCGCAACATGCCGCCCACATCGCCCGCCATCTCGTCCCGCGACACGTCGAAGCGGGTGGCCAAGTCGTCGATGATGGCCCCCAGGCTGCGCTGGCCATCCACCAGCTTCAGGATCTCGGTGGCCGCCTCATCCGGTAGGAAAAGTCGTTCCGGTGCCAAAACCATCCAGCTTTTCCGGGTGTCGTCGAAGCGGAACTTCACGCCCCGGGCAAAGCGCGGCACCGATGCCTCGCCCACCGCTTCCGTGGTCGCGGCATCGGTCATCGCCGGCGTCCTTCCGGTATGAAGGCGCCGGGCGGGATGTAGCCGGGCTCGACATAGGCGAAGTGCAGGGCATCCAGTTGGGCCCACAGGATGTTGCACTTCTCCGTCAGGGCAGCGATGGCGCCCCGCTGCTGCTCCGCTGTGCGGGCGTGTTCCTTCACATAGGCCAGGGCGAAATCCACGTCGCGCGGCGCCTGGGTCAGGCGGGGGGTGAAGTAGGCCAGGGTTTCCTGGGTGATGAAGTCGTAATTGGCCAGCATCCCGGACACACGCTCGGCGATGATGGTGGGGGAAAACATCTCGGTGAGGGAGGAGGCCACCGCCTCCAGCACGCTACGGTCCCGCACCAGGGAAACATAGGCGTCCACGGCGAAGCGCGTGGCCGGCAGGATGCCGACGGTGGATTGGACATAGTCGCGGTCCAGCCCCACGCCGGTAGCCAGGCGCAACCAGCGCTCGATGCCGCCGTTGGCGGGGGTGTCCGCCCCGGGGAAGCCGTCATGGTCCTCCAGCCGGCTGCGCCAAAGCCGGCGCAGATCCGGTGTGGGCAGGCGGGACAGCAACACCGCGTCCTTGGCCGGGATACGGCTTTGATAATAATAGCGGTTCAGGGCCCAGGCCTGGACTTGGCCCCTATTCAAGGCGCCGCTGTGCAGCAACTTATGGAAGGGATGCAGGTTGTGGTATCGCTCCGCCCCCACGGCGCGCAACGCCGCCTCCAACTCTTCCGGCGATAGGACGCGATCCTGCGGCTCAGCGGTCATAAGGCGATTTCCATTCCGTCGAAGGCCACCTCCCATCCCGCTTGGTCCACCACCCGGCGCTGCGGGCTGTCGTCCATGAGGATGGGGTTGGAATTGTTGATGTGGATGAAGATTTGGCGGTGAACGTCCAGGCCGGCGAAGGCGGCAAGGGTGGCGTCCACGCTCATGTGTCCCATGCGCAGACCGGTCTTCTTCCCAAGGCCGGCATCGATCATTTCGGTATCGGTATAAAGTGTGCCGTCGAAGAACACCAACTCGGCACCGCGCAGGCGATCGGCCAGCGCCGCCGTCATGGCGGCACAGCCGGGAATGAAGAAGAAACGGCGTTCGCCGTCATCCACCGCCACGCCCACCGTGTCCTCCCCCTCCTCGATAGGGGGCGGCCCGTCGTGGCCCTCCAGATACAGCGGCACCTTGCCGGGCACCGGGAACAGCTCGATCCACAGCCCACTCTCCGCGCCGCCGATGCCGCCCCCGGTCAGGGGCACGCGCTCGTTCAGCGGCAGCACGCTTCGCGCCACCACGTCACGGGCCAGCACCTCGAAGATCGGATTGGCGTCCAGGATGCCCAGGGTGCGGGCGGTGCCGTGCAGGGTGAAGGGTTGGCGTTCCCGCAGGTTCAGCAAACCGGCGATGACGTCCACATCTCCGCCGCTCAGCACCACACCTGCGATGGGAGAGGAACGCAGACCGTGGCTGGGGTGCAGCGCCGGGTTGGCGGCAATTTGCTGCCGCAGGTCGGGGGACGCATTCAGCAGGAACCAATCCCGGCCGTCGCGGCTGACCGCCAGCGAGGCCTGGGTGCGGGGCAGTACCGCCGGATCGCCAGCGCGCGCCCGCCGGCAAGCCTCGGCATGCGAGTTCCATTGGGGAAACCCGCCGCCGGCCGCCGCGCCGAGAACAAGGATATGCATGGGTCCTTAGGCGCCAAGCCAAGCACGGGGGGCCGTCGCGGCCGGCCGGATCCAACGCCCGGAAGACCAGCGGCGGCCCCAAGTCGTTGAATTGCTTATTTCACTTCCGCGCAAGCGTAGCAGTTGATTTCCATGCCCAGCGCGATTTCAACGATCTTCGGAGTCTTCCAGCTCATAACATTTCCTCCGGTTTTGAGGAACGGCCACATGTCCGCCCCTGTATTTAAAATAATTCTAAATTACCTTTCCGTCAAGGCACCAGCCGGTGCCGCATCCACGGCACCCCCTCATCCCTTAGGCGCAAACAGGCGCGTTACGGCACCTACGGCTTTAAGCTTCGCATGCCTTCCACTGTTCCGCTGGATCGGCGCCCCGTCCATGGTGACCCCACGGCAGGGGGCGCCGTTAGAGGAATAAAGGCCGGTTAGAAGAACGCGATGGCGCCGGCGGCGATCGTGTCCTCCTGGGCCTTGTTGCCGCCGTGGGCCGTGGCGGTGGTGTGGGCATACTCACAGATCAGGTTGACCCAACTGGTCAGCTTATATTTGCAGCCGGCGGCCCAGGATTCGTTGGTCTTCACCAGCAAGGGGTTGACCTCGCCCGAGGCCAAGCCCAGGCGGCTCAGCCCATAGCTGCCGGACAGGGTGAACCTCTTGAAGAAGGTATAGCTGCCCTGGACGTAGTAGCCGTCCGAACTGCGCGCCTGTCCAGCGGCGCTGACGCCGTCGAAGAACAGGCCGGTGGTTCCCAGCGCGTCGCCGGTGTAGCCATAGGCCACCAGCTCGGCATCCGCGATATCGACCTTGGCGCCGAAGTCCCAGCCGGTGCCCCGCACGCTGCGTCCCTGCGGCAGTGCCTCGGCGGCCGACACGCTCTTCAGGTCCTGGGTGACGACGTTGGCCCATAGCTGGGCCTTCAGCAGGCTGCTGGCGTCGGTCGGCAGCTCATAGTTGACGCCGGCCTGGATCTGCGGATCGTCATGGGCGGACAGGGTGCCCGATTGGCCGGAGAAGTTGAAGGCGTCCAGCGGCTGGAAGATGCCGACCGAGGCGGTGAAGCCGCTGAACTTGGGCGTGGTGTAGGTGATCTGGGGCATGAAGTCGGTGTAGACATAGCCGATGCCGATCCGCCCCAGCGAGGTGTTGGACGGCGCCACGTTGCCGCCGGTGGATCCCACGCCGAACAGGGTGAAGTCGTTCAGGATCGCCTGCTGGCCGAACAGGCCGATGTCGCGGCCCACCTTGACCGTGCCCATGCTGGGCGTGCCCACCGTCAGGTACTGCTGGCGGAAGTCGATGCCCGACGTCGCCAGGGCATGCGCGGCGCCGGCGGAGTTGGCCCCCCCGACCCCCGACACGCTGTTCAGGCCCGGGTACAGGCCGAAATGGGCGACGATGTCGAAGCCTTCCTGCTGGGTCTTCAGCTCCACGGCGAAGTTGCCGGGTAGCAAACCGTTGCGGATGGAGGAGTTCTCGCTGCTGCCCACCGCCGCCAGGCCGCCCGCCACCACATGGTTGGGCGCCACGCTGTCCGGACTGTCGTGGACATAGTAGCCGTTGATCTCCCCCGACAGGGTGACATCGACGGGGCCGACATGCACGCCGATGCCCTTTTCCGTCATGCGCACGGCGAAGGGATCGGGCGGCGGGGCGGCGGCCACCGCCGCGGCGCTGGCGCTGGCTACGGCCGCCGGCGGCGGGGGTGGCGGCGTCTCGACCGCCTTGCGCTGTTTCAGTTGGTCGTATTCCTGCTGGGACAGGATGCCTTTGGCCAACAATTTGGCCAGAAGATCGTCGGTGGTGTCGGCTTTCGCCATGGATCCCGGCAGACATGCCAGGCCGCTGATCGCGGTCACGCCCAGAAACAATGCCATCCGCTTGGATTTCATTCTTGTTTCCTCCCGGCTTATATTTGCGGGGTGTCGGCCCGGTGGTCATGGCAATAAAACGCCATTCGGCGGAAGTTTCCGCGCGCCGATCATTTCCCTGCTGTTTGGCGGGGTCTTTCTTGGCCCCACCTTAATTTGAAACTTGAAGTCGTTTGCCTTGTCCGCGCAATAGAACTAAAGAACCGTTGCGGGTTGCCAGCCGGTTGCGCACGCTGGGAAAAGCCTATGAAATCATGGGGCGGTTCGCATGCGGCCCACCGGCCGCCGCACCGCACCCGGATGGACCCATGAAAACTAAGCCTGGCGACAATGGCCAATCCCACAGCGGCCAATCCCACAGCGGCCAATCCCACAGCGGACAGCAGCCCGGTGCCAAGACCCGCCCCGTTGACGGGCCCGGTGCCACATCCCCAACCAAAACCAAGGTGGCGGCGCGGTCCGGCAGCACCCCGCCGCGGATGAACGGTGCCACCCCCATGCCTCCGGCCCCTTCCCTGCCGCCCCTGCCGCCCTTCCCGGTGGCGCCGGCGCGGACGCGCGCCCGCGGCGATGGGGGCCCCACCCTGCCCTTGCGCCGCGGCGGGTCCGACAAGACGGACGCCCACGCGGCGGTGGCGGAGCTGCGCCAACAGATCGGGGACGGCGGCGACGCGGCTGGCATCCTGGTCTTCTTCTCCCCCGCCTATGACCGGGAGGAGATGCTGTCGGCGCTGAAGGAGGCGTTCGGTTCCACGCCTGTCTTCGGCTGTACCACAGCGGGCGAAATCACACCCTTCGGCTACATCAGCAACGGCCTCACCGGCATCAGCTTCCCGGCGGCGGATTTCATGGTCCATTCCGCCCTGTTCGAGGGGTTGAGCCAATTCCAGATCGCCAACACCATCGAGCGGACACATCAACTGGTATCCGAGCGCCATGCCCAGGCCCAGGGGCGGCCTGGCTTCGGCCTGCTGCTGGTCGACGGCCTGTCGACGCGCGAGGAACAGCTGGTCAGCGCCATCGGCAACGCGTTGGCGGGCCTGCCGCTGATCGGCGGGTCGGCCGGCGACGGACTGGATTTCAAATCCACCATCGTCCTGCATGAGGGCCGCTGCGTCAGCGACGCCGCCATCCTGCTGCTGATCACCACCCGCCGGCGCTTCTCCGTCTTCAAGACGGAGCATTTCGTGCCGACGGAACACAAGATGGTGGTGACCGGCGCCGACCTGGAAACCCGCCGGGTGTTCGAGATCAACGCCGAGCCGGCGGCCCTGGAATATGCCCGCCTGGTGGGCCTGTCGAACGAGCCGCTGACGCCCAAGATTTTCGCCGCCCATCCCGTGGTGGTGCGGGTGGGCGGCCAGTACCACGTCCGCTCCATCCAGAAGGTGAACCCGGACAACAGCCTGACCTTCCACTGCGCCATCGACGAGGGCCTGGTGCTGACGGTGGCGCGCGGCATCGATATCGTGGAAAATCTCCATGAATTGTTCCGCCGGCTGGAACGGGAGATCGGTCCCTTGGATGCCATCATCGGGTTCGATTGCGTCTTGCGAAACCTGGAAACGGAACAGCGCAACCTGAAGGCCGCGGTGTCGGATCTGTTCGTCGCCCACCGCGTCACCGGCTTCTGCACCTATGGCGAGCAGTACATGTCCATGCACGTGAACCAGACCTTCACCGGCGTCGCCATCGGTGGGACATGATCATTCCCAAGCCCCTGCCCGCCAACCGGGACGCAGCTCCGGTGCCGGCCGACGCGGACGCGACGCGCCGTATCGCCGACCTGGAACAGCAGGTGGCGAAGCTGACGCGCATCAACCAGTCGCTGATGGACCGGGTGGAGCGCCATGTGGACGGCCAGGGCTCAGCCTTTTCGCTGTTCCAGACCGCCATCAGTCTGGAGAACCAGGTCCGGTCGCGCACCCGGTCGCTGGAAGAGGCGCTGGTTGACCTGGAGCAATCCTATCAGGAAGCCGCCATGGCACGGGAGCAGGCGGAAACGGCCCGCCTGCGCCTGTTCACCGCCATCGAGGCGGTCAGCGGCGGCTTCGCCCTGTTCGATGCCGACGACCGGCTGGTGCTGTTCAACCAGGACTATCTCAGCTTCTGGCCCGGCATGGCGGGCGACGTCCACCCCGGCATGTCGTTCAGCGACATGGTGCACCTGGCGGTGCAGCGCAAAAGCGTGATGGATGCCTATCGCGACCCCGACGGCTGGGTCCGCCGCCGCCTGCGCCAGCATGCCGATTGCCAGGGCCCTACCGTCCACGCGCTGAGCGACGGCCGCTGGATGCAGATCAATGAGAAGCGCACCAATGACGGCGGCGTCGTCGCCATCTACACCGACATCACCGCCCTGAAACGACGGGAAACGCAGCAGTGGAAGGCGGCGCTGGCGCAGAAGAGCACCCTGCTGCAGGCCACGCTGGACAACATCTTCCAAGGGGTGGCGGTGTACGACGCCCAACTGGCGCTGGTGGCCTGGAACAACGAGTTCGTGCGCCTGCTGGACCTGACGCCCCGCTGCGTGCGGCGCGGCGCCGTCTTCGCCGATTTCCAGCGCTTCAATGACGGCCTGCTGGCCCATGGCATCAGCGAGCCGCGTTTCCTGGACCCCCAGAACAACCCGCTGCCGCTGCGGCTGGAACAGACCTGGTTCAACGGCCGGGTGCTGGATATCGAGCGCAATCCCATGCCCGACGGCGGCTTCGTCCTGACCTTCACCGACATCACCGAGCGCAAGCGCAATGAAGAAGCGCTGCGCGACAGCGAGCGGCGCATCCGCCTGGTGACCGACGCCATGCCGGCCCTGATCGCCTACGCCGACGCGGACGAGCGCTACCAGTTCGTCAACGCCCCCTACCGGCAATGGCTGCGCCGGCCGGAAACGGCCATTCTGGGCCGGCGCATGCGTAACGTGCTGGCGCCCGCCTTCTATGAGCGCAGCCGCGCCTACATCCGCCAGGCCCTGGCCGGGCAGACCGTGTCGTTCGAGGTGGAGCTGACGCCCACCGGCGATCCGGACAATCTGGCGGAGCCGCGCTACGCCCATGTCACCTTCGTGCCCCATATCGGGCTGCCCCATGCCGATCAGGATCGGGTGATCCTGGGCCTTTTCACGCTGATGCAGGACGTCACGGAGCGGCGCCGCGCCGACGCCGCCATCAAGGAGGCGAATGAGACGCTGGAGCGGCGGGTGACCGAGCGCACCGCGGCGCTGACCGCCCTGAACGGCCAGTTGCAGCAGGAGATCGCGGAGCGGCGGGAGGTGGAGCGCGCCCTGCAGTCCGCCAAGGTGGAGGCGGAGCAGGCCAACCTGTCGAAGACCAAGTTCCTGGCCGCCGCCAGCCATGACCTGCTGCAACCCCTGAATTCCGCCCGCCTGTTCGTGTCCGCCCTGGCGGAACTGGAGCATACGCGCAAGAACCGGTCGCTGATCGACAACATCGACGTGTCGCTTGGCGCGGTGGAAGGCCTGCTGGATGCCCTGCTGGACATCTCGAAGCTGGACGCCGGTGCGGTGTCGCCGGAAATCGTGGACTTCCCCATCGGCAGCCTGCTGGGCCCGCTGTCCACCGAGCACCAGGTGTTGGCGCAGGAACAAGGGCTGGCCCTGCGCTATGTGCCGTCGCGCGCGGTCGTGCGCAGCGATATCCGCCTGCTGCGCAGCATCGTGCAGAATTTCCTGTCCAACGCCGTGCGCTATACCCAGCGGGGGGGCGTGCTGCTGGGCTGCCGCCGGCGCGGCGACACCTTGCGCATCGAGGTGTGGGACAGCGGTCCCGGCATACCGCCCGACCAGCTGGACGAGATCTTCAAGGAATTCCACCAGTTGCATCGGGGCCCCATGCTGGGCAGCCCCACGGGGAACTCGACCAGGGGTGAGGGACGCACCCGCGCCACCGGCCGGGGCATGGGCCTGGGCCTGGCCATCGTGCGCCGCGTGGCCAAGGTGCTGGACGTGACGGTGGAAACCCGGTCCATGGTCGGCCGCGGCTCCATCTTCTCCGTCGCCGTGCCCTTGGGCGCCATGACGGCCTCGGCCGTCGCCCGCCGTGTGGCCGGCGACGGCAACGCCCGTCCCCTGGACGGAACCTTGGTCCTGGTCCTGGATGACGAGCCCAGCGCGCTGATGGGCATGCAGGCGCTGCTGTCCACGTGGGGCTGCGAAGCGGCGGTGGCGTCCACCGGAGAGGAAGCGCTGGAGGTGCTGGGCCGCCTGCCCCGCCCCCCCGACGCCCTGATCGCCGACTTCCACCTGGGCGATGGCCACACCGGCCCGGATGAGGTCACCCGCCTGCGCCAGGTCATCGCCGCCGACACCGGCCTGGCCCCACCCGCCATCATCGTCACCGCCGACCACACGCCGGAGGTCGAGGCCCAGGTGAAGCAGCACCAGTACTGGATGCTGAAAAAGCCGCTGAATCCGGCGCAGCTGCGGGCGCTGCTGTCCAGCATGCTGGGGTAGGGCCGGGTTCCGGACCCCGAGCGCCCGGTTGACACGCCTTCGCAACCGGCGATATGCCTGGCCGGTCGCTTTCACGCCCGAACAAGGTCCGGCCGCGCATGCGTTCCCTTCTGGCCGGTCTTGGCCCCGCCGATGTCCGCACGGCCCCCTTCCCCCATATCGTGGCCGACCGGCCCATGGAAGACGGTCTTTACCAGGAGCTGAGCGCCAGCTTTCCCGGATTTACCCGCATGGGCTGGGACTGCGCCCCGGACCAGGTGCCCAACAACCGGCGCTTCGAGCTGTCGGCCGAAATGATCCTCCAATCACCGGATTTGCCGGCCTGCTGGAAGGATTTCGCCGCCTACCATGCCAGTCCGGCCTTCCTGGCGGAGGTCGCGGCCCTGTTCGACGGCCACTGGGACCCGGCGATGCTGGCGGCCCTGGACGGGCGCCTGACGGGTCACAGTGCCGGGTTGCGGCGCCTGACCTCGACAGGGCCGTATCGCATCCACCAGGATGCGCGCATGGAGATCAACACCCCCGTGCGCGACCGCGCCTTCTCCTCGCGCGGCCCCCATCTCGACACGCCCAACCGCCTTTTCTCCTGCCTGTTCTACATGCGGGCGCCCGATGACGATGCACAGGGCGGTGACTTGGTGCTGTACCGCTGGCGCGACGGGCCGACAGGGCGCATTGCGGACTATGCGCTGCCGGAGACGGCGGTGGAGGAGGCCCTGACCGTGCCCTACGCCGCCAACCGTCTGGTGATCTTCCCCCAGAGCCTGAACGCCCTGCACGGCGTCAGCCCCCGCCACCCCACACCGCACACCCGCCGCTACGTCTTCGTTACCGCGGAACTGACCGAGGACTGGTTGCGCCAACCCTTGAGCGAAGGGGTATGACATGCGCCTGCTGGTCCATGGCATGCAGTCGAGCGGCGCCACCGCCTTCACCCGCGCCCTGGCGGAGCGGCCCGGCTGCGTCGCCCTGGCGGATATTCCCAACAACTTCGCCGCCCCGCGCGTGACCACGACGGCCGACTTCGTGGCCAAGGTGGTGGTGACCACGGCCTACCCCCTGGCGACCCACGTGGAACGCTTCCGCCCCGACAAGGTGGTCTTGTTCCTGCGCGACCCGCGTGACAACTACGCCAGCCTATCGACCGCGAACTACCGCCACCATTCCGGCCTGATGGACGAGAAGTTCCTGATTCTGGACCAGTTGTTCGCCGAGCGGCACCGGCTGTTCGACGCCGTCATCCATTATGAGGATTTCGTCGCCCGCGAGCCGTCGGTGTTCACGGCCCTGGCCGCCCTGGGCTGGCCGCTGGACGAAGCGCACTACACCTTCCGCCGCGACTACAACGACCTGCTGCGGACGCTGTGGGAAGCGGAACCAGCGTTACAGGAAACAATGGACGTGGTTTTCGGCAACACCCGCGGCGCGGGCGTGACCGACCGCTGGCGCGACAAGCCGCGCGACCCGGCCATCGATGCGCGGCTGGAAATTTTGTGCCCCCGGCTGCTGCGGCACTACCAGGGCCGGCCTATAAGAACCGGTCAGGCCAGGTCGGTCAGTGCGAAGTCATCGCCCTTATAGAGAAGGGCCGCGCCCTGCGCTTTGGCACAGGCATAGGCGAAGCAATCCCCCATGTTCAATGCGGCTGGATGACGGCCCTTCCCGTAGCGGGCGTAGGCATCATAGGCAATGTCCCACTCCCGCACGCCGAGGTCCACAAACCGGAAGCCCGCTTCCTTCAGGAAATCAAGTACATGGCTGCGCGCTGTTACCGGTGCAATTTTGTAGGATCGGCAAAGGCCAGCCGCCGTTTCCCAAACCGCAAGGGCAGAACAGAAGCGATCCGCGTGCATCTCCAGCCGGTCCGCCAAGGCGGCGGCATCCTCCTCCCCCGCAATGAGCGCAATAAGGGCCGACGCATCCGCGAAGATCATTCAGAGGTTTCCGGAAAGATCGTCAAAGAATGCCTTGTCGGCCGGCAGCCCGGTTGAGGCCGGCAACGGATGCCGGGCACGGAAAGCCGCTAGGCGATCCCGCAAAGGAACAGCCTCTGCCAGGCGCTGAAGTTCCGCCCGCACCGCCAGCTTGACCGCATCCTGTTTGGAAATGCCCCGGAGGACCGCCAACTCCGCCACCAATTCGGCGGTAACGTCGTCCTTGATGTAGAGAGGCATTGCCATTATCTCCCCAACGGGCCGCCGGATATCCAAGAAAGATACATCGGGATATCCGTGCATTCAAGAACCACCCGCGGTGTAAGAATTCCACCGCTGAGCGCTGGTCCGGAAAATTTGCCTTGTTCCTCGACGTGCAACTGACAACTGGGCAGATGCGCCGGCTTGCGTCCCCGCTGGGTCCGGCATTGGGCATTCTGACACCCGAACCGCACCTACATCCGGTAGCCGGGGGTGGGTGTCCACAGCTGGGTCAGCGGCCCGTTGGCACCAGTGACGGGATCAAGGGGCGGGAAAGGCAGGTGGGCGATGCGCTCCAGCTCCGCCGGCGTGGCCGCCTCGCGCCGGATGTCCCAGTCCTGGCCCGGCGGATAGCCGCCCACCACCAGGAAGTCATCGCTGGCGGCAACGCGGCAATGGCCGGTGCCCGCGGGCAGCACGGCGACGTCGCCGGCCCGCACCGCCACCCGGCGGCCATTGGGCCCGCCCAGCATGAGTTCCGCCTGCCCCCGGGCAAAGCCCAGCACCTCATGCGCGGACGTGTGATAGTGGTGATAGTCGTAGATGCCGTCGCGCCAGCGCGCGGGCCAGCCGTTGCGCTGGAACAGCGCCTCGAACACC
Source organism: Nitrospirillum bahiense (assembly GCF_007828025.1). NCBI lineage: Bacteria > Pseudomonadati > Pseudomonadota > Alphaproteobacteria > Rhodospirillales > Azospirillaceae > Nitrospirillum > Nitrospirillum bahiense. The sequence goes on along the minus strand of NZ_VITO01000003.1, from coordinate 36,245 downwards.
GCCGCCGGGTCGCCACCGCCCAGGGGCACCATGCCCCGGTAGATCAGGACGTGCAGGCGGGCGTTGTTGGGCACCCAGCTGAGGCTGTGCAGGATGAAATTCTCCGGCCAGCGGCCGTGTTCACCCGCCATGCCGCCGTAGGCATCGGCTTCGGCGTGCTGGTCGGCCATGGCGTGTCTCCCTGAGGGCGGAACGGTTCCACCCTCTGAAATCCGCTGGGCCGCCGCAGGTTCCGGATCAGCCTTCCGCCACGTCGGCGAAGCTGTCCAGGTGCAGGCGGCCGGCCATGACCACGGCCTGGGTCCGGCTGTAGACGCGCAGCTTGTGCAGGATGCTGGAGACGTGGGCCTTCACCGTGGTTTCGGCGATATCCAGGTCATAGGCGATTTCCTTGTTCAGCTTGCCCGTGCCCAGCAGCTGCAGCACGCGGCGCTGCTGCGGCGTCAGCGTCAGGACCCGTTGCAGGAAATCATCGTCCGCCGCCTGGCCCTTGGGATTCGGGGCTGGCTCGGCCAGCGCCAAGTCGTCGGGACGGTAGGTGCCCCCGGCGGCCACCAGCGACAGGGCGGCCACGATCTCAGCCCGGGGGGTCGACTTGGGGATGAAACCCATGGCGCCCAAGGCCAGCGCCTCGCGTACCAGGCGCGGATCCTCCAGGGCGGAGATCACCACCACGGGGGTGGCGGGAAATTGACTGCGGATACGCACCAGCCCTTCGAACCCGTCCACACCGGGCATGCGCAGATCCAGCAGCAAGAGGTCAGCGGCGCCGATGGACTCCAGCAACTGCATCACACCCGCCAGATGGGCGCACTCCAGGATTTCAGGCTGGTCAAACGCGGACTCCACGGCCAGGGCCAGGGCGCCCCGCACCATGGGATGATCGTCGGCAATGATTATTTGCGGCATGCGTCGCCTCGTTTGCGGGCGATTATGATTCGGCGTTTCCTCGAGCTTGACGATAGTCGATATCGGTCAACCCGGCTAGTGCCTGGGAGGGTTAGGCCGCGTCCCGTCGGCGCAGCCTCCGCCACTGCTGGGCGTCTGTATGCAACCCTTTGACATGCAATCAATATCAGACTGGAAGAGCGAACGCCGACACCCCCTGCGCGGGTGCGGCACGGGTGTCAAATTACCCTTGTACCAAAGTACAATTGGCACCCGGGACGGGCTTCTTGAAGATGGGCAGCAAGCCGAACGGTGGCGCATTCCCTCTGAAGTTCCAAAGGGAAGGCCGGAAGGAACGGCGCCCCGGAGAGGAACGGCCCGGCGGGAAAGCCCCGGCGGGCCAGCAAAGACGAAGAACTGGCAGAGTCGAAGTTCCCGCGTGATCATGGGCCTGCGGCGTGACCGGTTATTGGCATCCCGACCGCCCCCTTTTTGCCGACAGCCGCCTGGTTTCAAGGGTATCTCTTTCATACCTTGCGACATCGGGCGCGAACGACATCGATCCCACGAAGGCCGGTATGCCGGTCCCCGTGGATGGCAGGGGTGGAGACGGGATTGCCCGTGGCGGCCAGCGGCCCAGGACGGGATGGGAACAAGCGGGATGGAAACCGGTCCGAAGGGACCTATCCTTAACCTTCTCAAGGAGAGACCCGATGCGTTGGAAGAAGCCCATCGTCACCGAGATCGCGCTCGGCATGGAAATCAATTGCTACGCCTGCGCGGACGTCTGACGCCCCCGCCATAATCGGCCGGCCCACGGACCCGGTCGGACGTGCATCCGCCCGATGTGCGTCCTTATGCGTTTTGTCCCCAGTCTCCGGCCTGGATATCCGCCCGTGCCGGCGGGCTAGCGGCCCCTGATCAGCCTAATCGCGTCGCCCATCCGCCGGCCAGGCGGACACCAATCGGACCGGACCTACCGGCCAATCCCCAGGGAGGGAAATCAGATGAAACAGCGGAAGAAGGTGTTGTTGTCGTGGACCGCCCTCGTGACGGCCAGCTTGCTTTCCAGCCATCCGTCGCTGGCCAACGACGAGCTGACCAAGGCGAGCAAGGACCCCAAGCAATGGGTCATGCAAGCCGGTGACTACGCCAATCAGCGCTACAGCTCCTTGAAGCAGATCACCACCGCCAACGTTAAGGAACTGCGCCCGGTGTGGACCTTCTCCACCGGCGTGCTGCGCGGCCATGAAGGCGGCCCGCTGGTCGTGGGCGACGTCATGTACGTCCACACCCCCTTCCCCAACGTGGTGTATGCGCTGGACCTGAACAACCAGGGCCGCATCCTGTGGAAGTATGAGCCCAAGCAGGATCCGACCGTCATTCCCGTCATGTGCTGCGACACCGTGAACCGCGGTGTGGCCTATGGTGACGGCAAGATCATCCTGAACCAGGCCGATGCCAACGTCGTGGCGCTGGACGCCAAGACCGGCAAGGAACTGTGGAAGGTCGCCAACGGCGATCCCAAGAAGGGCGAGACCATGACGGGGGCGCCCGTCATCGTGAAGGACAAGGTGCTGGTCGGCATCAGCGGCGGCGAATTCGGCGTGCAGGGCCGCATGACGGCGTACAACCTGAAGGACGGCTCCGTCGCGTGGAAGGCCTACTCCGTCGGCCCCGACGACCAGATCCTGGTCGACCCGCAGAAGACCACCAGCCTGGGCAAGCCCATCGGCGCCAACTCCTCCCTGTCGACTTGGCAGGGCGACCAGTGGAAGACCGGCGGTGGCGCCACCTGGGGCTGGACCAGCTATGACCCGCAGCTGAACCTGATCTACTACGGTTCGGGCAACCCCTCGACCTGGAACCCCAAGCAGCGCCCCGGCGACAACAAATGGTCGATGACCATCTTCGCCCGCGACGCCGACACGGGCATGGCCAAGTGGGTCTACCAGATGACGCCCCATGACGAATGGGACTATGACGGCGTCAACGAGATGATCCTGGCTGACATCAAGGTGAAGGGCACGCCCGTCAAGGCGTTGGTCCACTTCGACCGCAACGGCTTCGCCTACACCATGAACCGCGAGACCGGCGAGCTGCTGGTGGCGGAGAAGTACGACCCGGCGGTCAATTGGGCCACGCACGTGGACATGAAGACCGGCCGGCCGGAAGTCGTGGCACAGTACAGCACCGACAAGAACGGCGAAGACCACAACACCAAGGGCGTCTGCCCGGCGGCCCTGGGCAGCAAGGACCAGCAGCCGGCCTCCTACTCGCCTGACACCGGCCTGTTCTACGTGCCGACCAACCACGTCTGCATGGACTATGAGCCGTTCAAGGTGTCCTACACCGCTGGCCAGCCCTATGTCGGCGCCACCCTGTCCATGTTCCCGCCCAAGGGCGAGAACCACCTCGGCAACTTCATCGCCTGGGACGCCAGCACCGGCAAGATCGTCTGGTCCGACAAGGAAACCTTCTCCGTCTGGTCGGGTGCCCTGACCACGGCCGGTGGCGTCGCCTTCTACGGCACGCTGGAAGGCTACCTGAAAGCCGTGGACATGAAGACCGGCAAGGAGCTGTACAAGTTCAAGACGCCGTCGGGGATCATCGGCAACGTCACAACCTATGAGCACGGCGGCAAGCAGTACATCGCCGTGCTGTCCGGTGTCGGCGGCTGGGCCGGCATCGGCATGGCCGCCGGCTTGGGCGGCGACACGGACGGCCTGGGTGCCGTCGGCGCCTACAAGCAGTTGGCCAACTACACCCAGCTGGGCGGTGTGCTCACCGTCTTCGCACTACCGTAACCCCTCTCTCCTTCTCAGCCCCGCCTGGGGATCATCCCTCAGGCGGGGCTTCTTTGCCCCTTGAGCTAAAGCACACATGCCTGGACTCCCCACTTCGCGAAAAGAGGTCCGACTGATGCCGAAACGCTTGGCGCTGGCCGCTGCCGTCACCCTTCTGGCCCTGCCCCTCAGCGTCGCCGCCGGCGCCGCCGATGGCAGCGCGCCCACCGCAACCAAGGTGGCGGCCGAGGCCAAACCCTATAAAGTCGAAGGCGGCAAGGTCGATCCCGGCACCTACAACGGCTATCGCCGCTATGGCGAGTCCTGCATGCGGTGCCATGGTCCTGACGGGGCCGGCAGTTCCTACGCCCCGGATCTGACCGACAGCCTGAAGCACATGGACTACGACACCTTCGCCGAGACGGTGATCAACGGCCGCAAGAACGTGAATACCGCCAACAACAACGTCATGCCGTCCTTCGGCACGACGGAGGACGTGGCGAACTATCTGGATGACATCTACGGCTATCTGAAGGCCCGGTCCGACGGCGCCATCGGCCGCGGCCGGCCGCAGCGCATCGGGGACTGAGAACAACGGCGGCATCCTCATGAAAACGGCCTTCCGCCTGGCGCTGGCGGCGTTACTGCCGCTGGCCCTGCCCGCATCCCAAGCCCTGGCCCAAACGGCCGAGCTGGTGTCCCGCACCGAATTGCGCGTCTGCGCCGACCCCAACGACATGCCCTATTCCAACCAGAAGGGCGAGGGGTTCGAAAACAAGATCGCCGCCATCATCGGCCAGGATCTGAAGCTGCCCGTCAGCTATGTCTGGTTCCCCCAGGTCATGGGCTTCGTGCGCAACACCCTGCGCGCCCGCCAGTGCGACCTGGTCATGGGCACGGTGGCCGGCGACCCGCTGATGGACAATACCAACGCCTATTACCATAGCGGCTACATGATCGTGACGCGGGCGGACGCCGGCATCACCGCCACCTCGGTCGGCGATCCCAGCCTGGCCGACAAGCGCTTCGGCCTGGTGGCCGCGACGCCGCCCACCGACCTGCTGCTGCGCCATAACCTGATGGCGCACACCACCTCCTACGCCCTGACGGTGGACACGCGGTATGAGTCGCCCTCGCGCGCCATGCTACAGGATCTGGCCGACCGCAAGATCGACGTCGCCCTGCTGTGGGGCCCCATCGCCGGCTATTACATCAAGCAGGACAAGCTGCCGCTGAAGGCCGCCTTCCTGGACCCCGAGGGGGACGGCAACCGGCTGGATTTCCGCATCGCCATGGGCGTGCGCGCCAATGAGCCGGAATGGCGCCGCTCGGTGGATCAAGCGCTGCAGCGCCATCGGGCCGAGGTCGGCAAGCTGCTGGCGGACTATGGCATCCCGTTGCTGGATGAGCAGAACAAGCCCATCCCCGCGTCCTTGCCGGGGGCCGCCGGCGCCAAGCCATGAGGGCCCTGCCCGCGGCCGTGCTGGCAAGCGCGATGGCCATCCTGCCCGCCATCGCCGCGCCGGCGCAGACGGCCCCGGCCGTGCCGGAGCCACCAGGCTATCGCCTGGATGATTACCGGGCGCCGGTGCCGGCGACGGTCTCCGGCGGCCGCGTGCTGACCACCGCCGCCCTTCAGGAGTTGCTGGCGCGGGAGGGGACCCGTGTGGTGCTGGTGGACGTGCTGCCCTCCCCCCGGCGGCCGGCCGGCATGACACCGGGATCGCCCTGGATGCCCCTGCCCCATGACGACCTGCCCGGCAGCGTCTGGCTGCCGGACGTGGGGCGGGGCGCGCTGAACCCAACCCTGGAAAACTGGTTCCAGCAACAACTTGCGACTTTAAGCGGGGGCGACAAGAACCGCCCGCTGGTGTTCTATTGTCTGCCCGAGTGCTGGATGAGCTGGAATGCGACCAAGCGTGCCGCCGGTTATGGTTACACCAATGTCGCCTGGTACCCGGACGGCGTTGACGGCTGGCGTGCCGCCGGGTTGCCCCTGGCCACCGCCACGGCACTGACACCCCCGGAATCCCCGGGGGCTCCCTGAGTTCAAAAGTTCACGACGACCAGAGACCAGGTAAAGGAGAGCGGAAGGTGCGACGTATCGGATTTTGGGCGGCGGTTGCCGCCACGATCATCGCGGGTGGAACGGCCGGAACGGCCCTGGCGGATGGTGATCCCGCCGCCGGCCAGGTGGTGTTCAAGAAGTGCGCGGTCTGTCATTCCATCGACGCCGGCGTGAACAAGGTGGGCCCCAGCCTGCATGGCATCATCGGCCGCAAGTCCGCCACTGCGCCGGGCTACGACTATTCCGCCGCCATGAAGGGCGCCAACAAGGAATGGACGGCCAAGGAGCTGGACACCTACCTGACCGACCCGCGCGCCGTCGTGCCGGGCACCAAGATGGTGTTCGTCGGCCTGAAGGACCAGAAGGACCGTGACAACGTCATCGCCTACCTGGCGACGCTGAAGTAAACGGCTTCATCCTCAAAAGCCCTATTCCCAACACCCCCGTCCGGAGCCGCCGGACGGGGGTGTTTTCGTTTGGCGTCACGGGTCTTTACGGCACCATGTTAATGGGCCATTAATCCTTGTCCTGCATCATGCCATCGGCATCAGAGAGGGGCGGGGGCCCGTGAGCACCAGAGCCGGTACGACGGTTTCAGACACGGTCATGTCGCGCGGCGCCGCCGCAGCGCCGGCGCCCCTGATTCGCGCCTGCGAACAGCAAGGCCGCGTCATGGACCAAGCCTGGCAGGCCCTTGGCGACACCGATCCCGCGATCGCCCCCGTGGCCCAGTCCGGTCCAGCCTTCAACCTGGGCCTGAGCCCCAGGGCGTTCAAGGTGCTGTGGTCACTGCTGGAAGCGGGGGCGGTGGCGTCACTGGGCGGCATTCTGCTCTCACTGGCGGTGCGTGCCGGACTGGTCGCGGCCGACGACCTGCGCATCGGCCTGTGTCTGGCCGCCGGCCCCGCGCACGTCATCCTGGCCTGGATGCTGGGCCGCCACGCCCGGCCGCGCCACTCCGACGAACCGTCATGGTCAGTGGTTGCCCAGGTGATGGCGGCCTTGTTCGCCTGCCTGCTGGCGGTGGCGCTGGCCAACGACAGCGGCGTCGCCACCATCGCCTGGATCGCCCTGTGGTCTGTGTTGGCCACCGGCGCCCTGGTCCGGGTCCATCGCCTGGAGGGCGCCATCGCCCCCCTGGCCATCGCCCGCCGCTGGCGGGTTCGCCATGCCGTCATCGTCGGCGCAGGACCTGCCGTCCTGCGGCGGGTGAAGGACATGGCCGGCCGTATGGATTATGAGGTCGAGCTGCTGGGCATGTTCGGCGACCGGCCGCCCAATGGCGGTGCCTCGCCCCGCCAGCCGCCCTATCTGGGCGGCCTGGAGGCCCTGTTCGACTTCCTGGCCCGTCATGGTGCCCGGCATGGGGAGATGGGTGTGTTCATGGCCCTGCCGTGGACGGCCAGCGACCGTACCGCCGCCGTGCTGGAACGGTTGCGCACCGTGCCCGTCACCGTCTGGCTGGTGCCCGACCCAGAGCTGTCGGCCCTGGCGCTGCCACAATCAGGGCCCAATCAGGCGGGGCCCAGTCAGGCGGAGCGCTAGTCAGGGCCGCGCGCCGGCGCCGGAATGCCAGGGCCGATGATACTACCCACACGTTCCGTTCGTCAGCGCCGCTTGTTAATCTCCCGGTTCATCCGCAAGCTTCCGTGACGTGTGGACATGCAGCTTCTGAGCACCCTGGCCACGATCGGCTTCGTCCTGCCCGTGTTCGCCGCCCTTATGGGCATGCTGCTGGCGCGGCGCGATTATAGCGTGGCGGCTGCCTGGGGCGGCGGCGTGGTGCTGTCGCTGCTGATCGCCCTGGCGATCCGCGGGATGCTGCGCGCGGACCCGGACCTGCCGCACTTTCCCAGCGGGCACGTCACCCTCGCGGTGGCCTTCTATGGCGGACTGCTGGTCATCTATCTGCGCGGTGGCCACAGCCATGGCCGCATGGCCCTGCCGGTGATCCTGACGGCCCTGGCCAGCATCGCGCTGGTGGAGGGCTGGTCGCGCGTGCTGCTGACGGAACACACCTGGGTGGACGTCATCGGCGGTTTCCTTGTCGGATCCCTGGGCCTGCTGGCCACGGGCTGCCCCTGGGCGGTGCGCCGCATCCAGCGGGGCTCCCGCCTGTATCTGGCGGCAACCCTGGCCGTGGCCATTCCACTGGCCTTCCTGAATGTCCGGTGGCTGGACAGCCTGATCCGGACCTTCGTGGTGCTTTAGCTCCTACCTCCCCTCCAAAAAGACGCAAAGCGACCACGGTCACCGGGCTGGTGTCGATATCAGCCCGGCGCGTGGAATGCCGCGCCATGCGTCGGTGACTGAACCGTCTCGAGCTTCAAATCTTCGACCCTTTCGACAAGACCCCAGGGGGTCCAGGGCGGCATTTTCCCCCTCGTGCCGGCCATCCCGTCCGGCAGCATTTTTGAAATCCCGCCAGCTTTCGCGAGGAAAACACCATGTCCATCACGGCCACGCCCACCCCCGGCGCCAAGCTGCTGACCCCCACCGATCACACCCTGATCATGATCGACTTCCAGTCGCAGATGTCCTTCGCGACGCATTCGATCGACGCCATCACGCTGCGCAACAATGCGGCCCTGGTGGCCAACGCCGCCGCCGGCTTCAAGGTGTCGACCATCCTGACCACGGTGGCGAAAAGCAGCTTCTCCGGCCCGATGTACGCCGAGATCACCGACGCCTTCCCGGGCCAGGACCTGCTGGACCGCACGTCCATGAACACCTGGGAAGACGCCGCGGTGATCAAGCAGATCAACGCCATCGGCAAGTCGCGCATCGTGCTGTCGGGCCTGTGGACCAGCGTCTGCATCGTCGGCCCGGCCCTGTCCGCCATTGACCAGGGTTTCGAGGTCTACGTCATCACCGACGCCTGCGGCGACGTCTCGGCCGAGGCGCACGAGCGCGCGGTGGAACGCATGATCCAGGCCGGCGCCCGTCCCATCACCGCCCTGCAGTACCTGCTGGAGCTGCAGCGCGACTGGGCCCGCACCGAGACCTATGACATGACCACCGGCATCGCCAAGAAGTGGGGCGGCGCCTATGGCCTGGGCATCACCTACGCCAAGACCATGTTCAACGCCCACGAGGGCTGAACCGTCAGCGCGGCCGGGCATGCGCCCGGCCGCGTCCTTCTTCTGGTGGCAGGGAGAACGCCCCCATGAAAGTCTACCTCTTGTCGCTGGGCGCCGGGTTGCTGGTGGGCGTTATCTACGCCCTGATCAACGTCCGCTCCCCCGCCCCGCCCGTGGTCGCCCTGGTGGGTCTGCTGGGCATCCTGGTGGGCGAGCAGATCCCGCCCCTGCTGAAGACACTGTGGGCCAAGGAGCCGGCGGCCCTGTCCTGGGTGCAGGAACAGGTGCGCCCGCACATGTTCGGCCACCTGCCGCAGGGGGCCCCCAAGGCCGCCGCAGATGCCGCCGCACCCGATACCGCTAAAGGGACCTGAGAAATGACCACCGCTGCCGATGTCCAGACGGCCGACCTGATCCTGCATCACGGCCTGTTCACCACGCTGGATCGCGCCAACCCCACCGCCACCGCCGTGGCCGTGAAGGACGGCCGCTTCCTGAAGGTGGGTGGGGAGCATGAGGTGATGGCCCATGCCGGCCCGGCCACCAAGGTGATCGACCTGAAGGGCCGCCGCGTCCTGCCCGGCCTGATCGACAACCACCTGCACATCATCCGCGGCGGCCTGAACTTCAACATGGAGCTGCGCTGGGACGGCGTGCGGTCATTGGCCGACGCCATGGCCATGCTGAAGCGCCAAGTGGCCATCACCCCCGCCCCGCAGTGGGTGCGCGTGGTCGGCGGCTTCACCGAGCACCAGTTCGTGGAAAAGCGCCTGCCCACCATCGAGGAACTGAACGCCGTGGCGCCCGACACGCCGGTGTTCATCTTGCACCTCTACGACCGCGCGCTGCTGAACGGCGCCGCCCTGCGCGCCGTGGGCTACACCAAGGACACGCCGGAACCGCCGGGCGGCCAGATCCTGCGCGATGCCAAGGGCAACCCCACCGGCCTGCTGCTGGCCAAGCCCAACGCCGCCATCCTCTACGCCACCCTGGCCAAGGGGCCCAAGCTGCCCTTCGAGTACCAGGTGAACTCCACCCGCCATTTCATGCGCGAGCTGAACCGTCTGGGCGTCACCGGCGCCATCGACGCCGGCGGCGGCTTCCAGAACTATCCGGACGACTATGAGGTCATCCAGAAACTGGCGGATGAGGACCTGCTGACCATCCGCCTGGCCTACAACCTGTTCACGCAGAAGCCCAAGGGCGAGAAGGACGACTTCCTGAACTGGACGCGGACCTCGACCTACAAGCAGGGCACCGATTATTTCCGCCACAACGGTGCCGGCGAGATGCTGGTGTTCTCCGCCGCGGATTTCGAGGACTTCCGCCAGCCCCGCCCCGACATGGCTCCGGAGATGGAAGGCGACCTGGAAGAGGTGGTGCGCATCCTGGCGCAGAACCGCTGGCCCTGGCGCATGCACGCCACCTACGATGAAACCATCAGCCGCGCGCTGGACGTGTTCGAGAAGGTGAACCAGGACGTGCCGCTGGAGGGCCTGAACTGGTTCTTCGACCACGCCGAGACCATCTCCGACGAATCCATCGACCGCATCGCGGCCCTGGGCGGCGGCATCGCCGTGCAGCACCGCATGGCCTATCAGGGCGAATATTTCGTGGAGCGCTACGGCCTGGGGGCCGCCGCGGCCACGCCGCCGGTGGCGCGCATCCTGGAAAAGGGCGTCAAGGTTTCCGCCGGTACCGACGCCACCCGCGTCGCCAGCTACAACCCCTGGGTCTCGCTGGCCTGGCTCATTACCGGCAAGACCGTGGGCGGCCTGCACCTCTACCCCCGCGCCAACTGCCTGGACCGCGAGACGGCCCTGCGCATGTGGACGGAGAACACCACCTGGTTCTCCAACGAGGAGGGCAAGAAGGGCCGCATCCAGGAAGGCCAGCTGGCCGACCTGATCGTGCCGGACCGCGACTTCTTCGCCTGTGCCGAGGATGAGATCGCCGACACCACCGCCCTGCTGACCGTGGTGGGGGGCAAGGTGGTCTATGGCGCCGGCGACTTCGCCGGCCACGACGCCGCCCCCATCCCGCCGGCCATGCCTGACTGGTCGCCGGTGCGCACCTTCGGTGGCTATGGCGCCTGGAACCTGCTGGAACCGACGAACGCGAAGCTGCAGCGCCAGGCGGCCCAGTCCTGCGGCTGTGACAGCGCCTGCGGCGTGCATGGCCACAGCCATGCCACCGCCTGGTCGGCCAAGCTGCCCATCCGCGACCTGAAGTCCTTCTGGGGCGCCTTGGGCTGCGCCTGCTGGGCCGTCTGATCATGGAAGGCTTGGCCGTCCGCGTGTTGACGCCACCCATCGTCCGGTGGGTGGCGCTGCTGGGCCTCTGCGCCGCCTATCTTCAGGGCGGCATCAACAAGGCCCTTGATTTCAGCGGCGCCGTGGCGGAGCTGGCGCACTTCGGCATGCCGGCCTATCCCGCGCTGGCGGCGGCGGTCATCGTGCTGGAGCTGGGGGCGTCGGTGATGATCCTCAGCGGGCGCCTGCGCTGGATGGGCGCCCTGGCCCTGGCCGGCTTCACCCTGTTCGCCACCGTCGTGGCCAACCGCTACTGGGAGATGGCGGGGCAGGAGCGCTTCATGACCGCCAACGCCTTTTACGAACACCTGGGACTGGTCGGCGGCTTCGTTCTCGTGGCCTGGCACGACCTGAAATCCCGCCCCCCTTCCTCGTCCGCATCCTGATGGGAGCCTTTCCGATGCGTATCCGTTCTTATGCCGCCGCCCTGCTGATGGGCGCCTGCCTGGCCCTGCCCCTGGCGGCACAGGCGGCCACCTCCGCCAGCCCGGCCGTCGCCGTGGCGCCGCAGTACGACACCACCCACGTCTATGTGGCGGTGGAGGATGTCGACAAGTTCGTCGCCAGCTTCCTCGCCACCTTTGGCGGGCAGAGCACCAAGCAGGTGGTGGCCACCGTCACGCCGACGCCCAGCAGCACCACGTCGCAGCTGCTGCAGACCCCGGTGGGCACCGTCTCGCTGTTCGGCTTCAAGACCCCCATCCCCTCCCCCTTCGGTGCGGAGCGCACGGGCTATCTGGTCACCGACATGGACGTGGCGACCAAGGCCGCCGTCGCCGCCGGCGCCGACGTGCTGGTGGAGCCCTTCCCCGACCCCATCGGCCGCGACACCGTCATCCAGTGGCCGGGTGGCGTGAACATGCAGCTGTACTGGCACACCACGACGCCCAACTACACCGCCTTCGAAACCGTGCCGGAGAACCGCGTCTACGTCTCCGCCCATAAGGTGAAGGAGTTCGTGAAGGACTGGGTGGCCTTCAGCCACGGCAAGGTGGTGTCGGATGATGCCAAGGCCCCGGGCGTGGAAATTGGCCGTCCCAACGACACCTACCGCCGTGTCCGTATCGAGAGCGCCTTTGGCAAGATGACCGTCCTGGTCACCGACGGCCACCTGCCCTGGCCCTATGGCCGGGAGATGACGGGCTATGAGGTCAAGAACCTGGATGAGACCCTGGCCAAGGCCAAGGCCGCCGGCGTGACCGTGGTGGTGGAGCCCTACACCGCCGACCACCGCAAGGCCGTGGTGGTGCAGTTCCCCGGCGGCTACGTCGCCGAAATCCACAGCGCGTCCTAAGACCCGTCATGATCCGCCGACGGCACCCGTCATCGCGCCCGTGCCGTCGGCACATGATGGCATCCGCGCTCGCTCTGGGCACCCTGGCCCTGGCCTGCGCGGTTACCGCCAGCGCCAAGGCGCAGGAGGACGACACGATAGAGACGCCCGCGGCCCCGGCCGCGACCCGCCCGGCCATCAAATCCAACCGATGGCAGGAGGACTGGTCGGCCCTGGCCAACCCGGCGTTGCGCACCGAACCGCTGGACGGGCTGAAGTACATCCCGCTGGACGATACCAACGCCCAGACCTACCTGTCGCTGGGCCTGACCCTGCGCGAACGGTTCGAGGATAACGAGGCGCCCCTGTTTGGCATTGGGGGGCGCAAGGGCGACAGCTACGTCATCCAGCGCCTGCAGACCCATATGGACCTGCGCATCGATGGCCACTGGCAGCTGTTCGGCCAGTTCGAGGACGCGCGCGCCTTCGACAAGACCACGCTGACGCCGGCCGACCAGAACCAGGCCGATCTGCGCCAGGCCTTCGTCGCCTACAGCGGCGACCTCACCGACGACATCACCCTGAAGGTGCGCGCCGGACGGCAGGAGATGGGCTTCGACCGCCAGCGCTTCGTCTCCACCCGCGATGGCCCCAACGTGCGCCAGGCCTTCGATGCCGTGTGGGTCAACGTCGAGACCGCCCCTTGGCGCATCATCAGTTTCTGGAGCCACCCGGTGCAGTACCGCACGGGGGAGCCGTTCGACGACTATTCCAACACCCACCTGCAATACGGCGGCATCCGCGTGGAGCATGCCGGTGTGGGCCCCGGGGAATTGTCCGCCTACTATTCCCGCTACCAGAACGACACCGCCAAATACCTGGACGCCAGCGGACTGGAGCGGCGCGATATCTTTGACCTGCGCTATGCCGGTGCCGCGGCCGGCTTCGATTGGGATGTGGAGGGCATGGCCCAGTGGGGGTCGGTGGGCCCCAAGGCGGTGGGGTCCTGGGCGGTTGGCGCCCTGACCGGCTACACCTTGAATGACGTCGTCTGGACGCCGCGCCTGGGCCTGCAGGCGGACGCCGCCTCGGGCGACGACCGCGCCGGCGACGGCCGCCTGGGGACCTTCAACCCGCTGTTCCCCAACGGCTATTATTTCGCGCTGGCGGGCTATACCGGCTATGCCAACCTGATCCACCTGAAGCCGTCGCTGACGGTGAAGCCGATGCCGAAGCTGAGCCTGATGACGGCGGCGGGCCTGCTATGGCGGCAGACGACGGCCGATGCCGTCTATGTCCAGCCCAGCAACGCCGTGCCCGGCACCGCCGGCAAGGGCACCCCCTGGACCGGCGTTTACGGCCAGCTGCGCGCGGACTATGCCGTCACGGCCAACCTGACCACGGCGGTGGAGGCGGTGCACTACGCCATTGGCGACACCTTGCGCCGCGCCGGCGGGCATGACAGCGATTATCTGGGCATTGAAGTCAAACTGGGATGGTAAGGCCATGAAACAGGGTTTGCCCGTGTTGTTGAGCGTCAACGGCGGCTATGTCGACACCGCCGGTTTCCTGGCCTTGCAGGGGCTGTTCACCGCCCATGTCACCGGCAACTTCGTCACCTTCGGCGCCTCGCTGGTGCTGGGCACCTCGGGCGCCGGGGCCAAGCTGCTGGCCCTGCCGGTGTTCTGCGTGGTGGTGATCCTGTCGCGCTTCCTCTGCGCGGGGCTGGAACGGCGGCAGATCCCCATCCTGCGCACCCTGCTGGTGCTGAAGATGCTGCTGCTGGCCGCCGGCGCCGCCCTGGCCATCCACTTCGGCCCCTTCCACAACGGCGACGCCCTGCCCGCCATCGTCACCGGCATGGTGCTGGTGACCGCCATGGCCCTGCAGAACGGCATGCACCGCGCCCATATGAGCACGACGCCGCCCACCACCCTGATGACGGGCACCACCACCCAGATCATGATCGATCTGGCTGACCTGATGCGCGGCGTGACGGGGGAGGCGCGGGCCGCCGCCAAGGGGCGCCTGGGCAAGATGTCGGCCAGCGTCATCGGCTTCGCGTTCGGTTGCGCCGCCGCCGCCGGCCTGTTCCTGGTGGTACGCGAATGGGCCTTCGTCGTGCCGCCGGTCATTGCCTTCATCGGCGTCCTGGTGACGGGCGACGTCCAGGCTAGCCCTGTGGCGCCAGCAGGACGGTGAGCAGGATCTCCTCCCCCACCTCGCAGTCCTGGTACAGCGCCTCTTCCAGCGCGTTCAGCGCCCGGTTAATGCGCGCCAGCTTGGCGGCGTTCGCGCGCACCACGTGGAAGCGCGCCGCCAAGGTGCGCTGATCGCCCTCGAAGCGCGGAGTGCCCCCCTCGATGGCGGCGGAAACGGCGCGCGCACCGGCCTCCGCCACCCGCAGGGCCGCCCGGGCATAGGTGCGCCGCCCCTCCTCCGTGCCCACGGCGGAGGAGGAGGATAGGTGGTCCGCCACCATGGCGTAGACCGCCTCCGGCCGGCGGGCCCCCCGCCGTTCCCCCACCACCCGCAACAGCCCGATCTCCTCCATCTGTTTCAGGTGATGGTAGAGCGAGGTCACCGGCCGGCCCATGCGCTGGGCGATTTCCCGTGCCGTCGCCTGCTTATCGATCTCCAGCCGCTGGATGATGGCCAGGCGGATGGGGGAGGTCAGGCAGTCCAGCTGCGGCTGGGTCAGGATGTGGGTGCTGGACATCAATCGCAGGCCATGACTTGTGCTTTCCAATAATTCAAAATATAAGCGTTTTTAGAATTATCTGGAAGAGGTGTTTCGTGGGCTTGCGTGGACCCTTGGCCGGTGTGCTGGCCCTGCTGCTGACGACCATCCCCATCGCCAGCGCCATGGCGGACCCGGTGCCGGCGGCGGCCATTGACCGCGACGTGACGGCCGCCCTGCGTCGCTTCGGCGTGCCCGGTGCGGCGGTTCAGGTGACCCGCCAGGGCACGGTCATCTACACCAAGGCCTTCGGGTCGCGGGACGTCCCAGGTGGCGCACCGGTGCGACCGGACACGTTTTTCGAGATCGGCTCCATCACCAAGCAGTTCACCGCCGCCGCCATCTTGCAGTTGCAGGAGGCCGGCAAGCTGCAGGTCGACCGGGCGCTGGCCGACTATCTGCCCGACGCGCCGCACGCGGCCGAGGTCACGTTGCGCCAGTTGCTGACCCACACCAGCGGCCTGCATGAGTATCTGGACGGGCCGGGGATCGATGAGTTGGCCACCCGGCCCATCGCCTATCCCGACCTGATCGCGCGGGTGGCACCCCTGCCCCTGGACTTCCCGCCCGGCAGCCGATGGTCCTATTCCAACACCGGCTATTTGCTGCTGGGCAAGGTCATCGAGGCGGTGTCGGGCGAGAGCTACCGCGCCTATCTGCAGCATCACATCTTTGACCCGCTGGGCCTGGGCGAAATGCGCACGACGGCGGAGGAGCCGCACCTGTCCAACATGGCCATCGGCCACCACCATGTGGATGGCCGGCTGGAGCGCGCCGGCATCATCGGCCCCGACTGGGCGGGTCCAGCCGGTTTCCTGGTCATGCGGCTGAGCGATCTGGCGGTGTGGGATGCGTCCCTACGCAGCGGCAAGGTCATCTCGGCGGACAGCTACCGCCAGATGACGACGCCCTTCATGACCAGCCAGAACGGCAGCGCCGACTACGGCTTCGGACTGTTCGTCGGCACTGTCTACGGCCAGCCACGCATCGGCCACACCGGCGGGTCGCTGGGCTTCACCACCGCCGACGAGTATTTTCCCCGCCAGGACGTGCGCATCGTGGCCCTGACCAACCTGGGCGATAACTCGCCGGAGGCAGGGGAGGCGCTGACCAATATCGTCTTCGCCGACCTCTACCCCGCCCTGGTGGCGGCGGCCGAACGGCCCGCCCCGGATGAGGACACCCACGTTACGCAGGCGGCGACGGATGCCTTCCGCGACCTGCAGACCGGCGGGGACTATGCCCACTTCGGTGCCATCCTGGGGGCCAAGCTGGCGAACGGCAAGGGCGCCAAGTTCGTCACCGACCTCGGCCCCTACGGTGCGCCCACGGCCGCGACCTTCAAGGGCGCGCGGCAGAGCGGGGCGGAGCGTTGGTACGACTACGTCCTGCATTTCGGCCCCGGCGTCTTCCTGTCCTTCGCCGTCCGCCTGGGGGAAGATGGCAAGGTGGCGGGCTTCTCCATCGGCTAGCGCTTCCTTCCCACCGCCGCTATAGTTACCGGTAACATGCCGAGTGGCGATAAAGGGGAGGAAACATGAACGGGACCAAGCGGGTACTCGCCCGATGCGTAATGGCGGCTGTTTGCCTGGCCGGGCAGGCCGGAAATCCCGCACTGGCCGCCACCGTCGAACACACCACTGTCGAGCGTGCGCCCTGGGGCACTGGCCCGGGCGGAGAGAAGACGGAGACGCTGACCGTCGCCAACGATATCGCCCGCCTGACGCTGTCCACCTATGGCGCGCGTATGGTGTCCCTGCAGCTGCCCGACCGCGACGGCCATTGGTCGGACGTGCTGATCCTGCCCGATACACCGGCCAAGCTGACGGATTTCTGGGTGATGGCCGGTGCCTCCATCGGCCGGTTCGCCAACCGCATCGCCAACGGCACCTTCCCCCTGGACGGCAAGACCTATCAGGTGGATCGCAACCTGGGGCCGCATACCCTGCACGGCGGGTCCAACGGCTTCGACAGCCGGATGTGGGAGGCCAAGGCCGTGCGCGACGGCGTGGAATTCCACTATGTCTCGGCGGATGGGGAAATGGGCTTCCCCGGCACCCTGGACGTGAGCGTGACCTATCATCTGGCCCGGCACGGCCACCAGGCCATCGTCACCATTGATTACGCCGCCAAGACCGACAAGCCGACGGTGGTCAACCTCACCAACCATTCCTTCTTCAACCTGGCGGGCGCCGGCCAGCCCATGACCGGCCAGGCCGTCACCATCGCCGCCGACCGCTATACCCCCACCAGCCCCGACGCCATCCCAGACGGCAGCGTCAAGCCGGTGGACGGCACCCGCTTCGACCTGCGCCACTCCACCCCGTTCAGCGCCATCCTGGGCAGCGGCGGCATGGACCAGAACTTCGTCCTGTCCGCCCCCAGCCTGAAGACCCTCGTGGCCACGGTGACCGACACGGCCTCCGGCCGCATGATGGAGGTCTATACCACCGAGCCCGGCCTGCAATTCTACCTGCCGGCCAAGCCGCCCGCCCTGAACGGCGTGCCCACCCACGGCTTTTCCCTGGAATCCCAGCACTTCCCGGATAGCCCCAACCACCCCTCCTTCCCATCCACCACCCTGCGACCGGGCCAAACCTTCCACTCCACCACCCGTTATGTGTTTACGGTGGGGCAGTGAGGGCACGCTCAGGATCCGGAGCCATCAATCATGGGAGCCGAACCCGGGAATCATACGGCGGCGTTTGATGAGGACCAGGGGGCGCAGGCTGCAAAGGCTGCGCGCTCTGCTGAACGCGTCCATGACTGCGGGCGGTCACAACAGCGACGACGACCTGGCCCGGATGTCGGATGCGAAGGCGGCGGAACTGGCCAAAACGGTCAGGCGTCCGTCTCACGATTGACGTAAGCGAGCCGCTTTTCAGCCAACGCTGACAGCACGGCCTTCCGTAACGCCGTGACCATTTTCAGCGGCAGTAGACCGTAGTCAAAACGCCCCGGCTTCCCAGGAATGGCGCGCATATCCGGGGATGGCCAGGCATCGATATTTGCTTCACTTAGAATGATCCAAGACGGCTGGTCGGTATCCAGGCCCAAGTGGCGCTTGATCGGTAACGGGATCTCCAAGGCGGGTGCGTCACCAGGCTGTCGCGTCGTTATCGGGACGATCAGCACACGTCTGTTTCCAACCGTGCCGGCAATTGACAACACAACGCAGGCGGGGCGTTCCTTGTCACCTACATCTTTGCCAGCCAACGCCTGACGCTTCCACACATACTCGTAACGAAACACCAGGCCAGGCCTGGCATCGCGCAGCGCCATGTCACTCGTCCATCAGGTGGTCGAGTGCAGCCTGGTCAGCGTCGTAGTAGGGTTCCTGCAAGGCGCGGAGAAATTCTTCCGGCATCTCCTCCATGGAGATCACCATCTTGTCGCGCTGCTTCAGGCGCTCGAACTCATCAACGGACAGAATCACCAAGCGATCCCGACCGTGGTAGCTGACGGTTACGGGCTCCCGCAATGCGGCCTCCTGGACCTGGGCTACGTTGCGCTGAAGATCGAGGGAACTGAATCGCCGCATCCCAAACTCCATAAAATACGTAAATTATGAATGCTGACCGTCCAAATGTCTACCCCTGCCGCCGCCGCCAAGCCGCCGGGGGCATGCCCGTGGCGGCGGCGAAGACGCGGGTCAGGTGACTTTGGTCGGCGAAGCCGCAGGCCAGCGCGATCTCGGCGATGGACTGCGGGCCGCGCAAAAGCTCTCGCGCGCGGGCCACACGATGGTCCAGCAGCCAGCGGTAAGGCGTCTGCCCCGTGGTTTCGCGGAAGGCCTTGATGAAGTGGCTGCGCGACAGGCCGCATTCGGCCGCCACCTCAGCGATGGCGACCTCGCCGCCCAGGTTAGCGGTCAGGAACTCCTTCGCCCGCGCCTCCTGCCATTGCGACAGGCCGCCCGTGCGCCGGCCGCCCGGCGGCGCCAGCGGGGCCATGCCGCCATAGGTCTGGGCCACGTGGATGGTCAGCGCCAGGGTCACCTGGTCCACAAACAGGCGGTTGCTCCGGTCCGGCATGTCCAGCGTGGGCAACAGGGCGGACACCAGGCCATAGGCCACGGGGTCCACCGTGCCCCGCGCGCGGGCGAAGCCGCTGACGGCCGGGCGCTCCAGTTCTTCGGACAGGGCGTCCAGGCTGGCGCGCGGAATCTGGACGCGGACATTGTCGAAGGATGAAAGGTGGCGGCAGGCCCAGCCCTCCCCCAGGTGGGTGACGGACAAGGCCATGCGGGCGTGCCCGCCGGCAAAGACCAGGCGGCCGCCGCGCCATAGCTCATGCCGGGCGAAGTCGCGCAGCTGGACGATGATGGAGAACATGTCCAGGCACGGGATATCCTGCCGGTCGCGGCTGGCGGGGTGGTCCTGGCGCAGGCGCAGGACCTGCGTGTCGCCCGCCCGCAGGCCGGTGGCGCGCGGTTCATCCGCGTGGGCACTGGCCAACTGAGTGTCCGGCATGATCTCCCCCATCTGGTTGGCGCGATCCCGCTTCCCCCTGGTGGGGTGCGCCACTAGACTACAGCCGCTGGGGACGGGTTGTCGAAAGACAAGGGCGGGGGCCGAACCGTCGCCGGCATGCCCTCCACCGTCCCGCCGTTTTGGCGGGACTATCGTTCAAATCCACGCGCATCCGACAAGAACGGCCGGCCGCCGCCCCCTACCGTGGCCCGTCGTTCGCGTGGATAAATGTTTTGCCGGAAAACCGTTGGGGGATCATGAGCAGCGTCGGGCAGTTCGAATTCATCCTGCTGCTGCTGGTGGCCATCCTGGGCCTGCGGCTGCTGGCTGGCCGCCTGGGTCTGCCGCCAGCGGCGGCGCTGATCATCGGTGGCATGGGCCTGGCCTTCGTGCCCGGCGTGCCGGCCTTCGACCTGGATCCCGATCTGGTGCTGGTGCTGTTCCTGCCCCCACTGCTGATGGATGGGGCCTACTACACCGTCTGGCGGGAGTTCCGGCGCAACCTGGCCGCCATCCTGCAACTGGCCATCGGTGCCGTGCTGTTCACCACCCTGGCCGTGGGCATCGTCACCCACATGCTGGTACCCAGCCTGCCCTGGGCCGTGTGCTTCGCCCTGGGCGCCGTGGTCTCACCCCCCGACGCGGTGGCGGCCAAGGCGGTGCTGGAGCATGTGACCCTGCCTCGCCGCCTGGTCGTGCTGCTGGAGGGGGAAAGCCTGCTGAACGACGCGGCCGGCCTGGTGCTGTTCCGCTTCGCCATCGCCGCGGCGCTCACCGGCGCCTTCAGCCTGGGCCAGGCCACCCTGGCCTTCACCGGTCTGGCGGTGGGTGGCGTCATCGTCGGCGGCGTGCTGGGCTATCTCTGGATCCGGGGCTTGCGCCTGCTGAAACATGAGCACCTGACCATCACAGCCATCTTCATGCTGCCCTGGGCCGCCTATATCCTGGGGGAGGCGGCCGGCGTTTCCGGCGTCATCGCCACGGTGGCCGCCGGCCTCGTGCTGGGCTGGCACCAGCATGAGGTCTTCACCGCCAGCGTGCGCCTGATGGGCACCGCCGCCTGGCAGGTCATGGTCTTCGTGCTGGAGGCTTTGGTCTTCATCCTGATCGGCCTGTCGCTGCGCGGCGTGATGACCCGCCTGGGCGGCGTGGAGCATGCGCTGGGCACCCTGGCCGTGCCGGTGCTGGCCGTGCTGGGCACCGTGGTGGTCGCCCGCTTCCTCTGGGTCTTCGCGGCGGAAGGGGCGGGCCAGATCCTGGGCTTGCTGGTGAAGCGCCGGCCGTTATGGTCCCCCGCCAGCGCCCTGTTGCTGAGCTGGGCCGGCATGCGCGGCGTGGTCACCCTGGCCGTGGCCCTGTCCATCCCCACCGAGGTGCCGGGGCGCGACCTGATCCTGGCCGCCGCCTTCGCCGTCATCCTGGGCACCGTGCTGATCCAGGGCAGCAGCCTGGGCCCACTGATCCGCTGGCTGGGCCTGGACAAATCCGCCGGGCACCAGGGTGCGGTGCTGACGGCACCCCAGGCCATGGCCGCCGTTAGCGCCGCCCAGCTGGAGGCCGTGCGCGCCCGCGCCCACAATGCCGACGGCAGCGTGCGCCATCCCCGCCTGCTGGAGCAGTACACCCACCGCGCCCGGGTGGCCGAGCGCTACTCCAAGGAGCGGGACGTCCTGAGCGCCGACCGCAGCGAGCATTACGACGTGATCCTGGCCACCATTGCCGCCGGCCGAACGGAGGTGCTGCGCCTGCACCGGACCGGCCGCATCCATGACGACGTGCTGCACGTGCTGGAATATGAGCTGGACTTGCAGGAGATGGCGGCCAGCACGTCGCGGATGAGGTTGGGTTAAGGTTTGTTTTTGTCGTCCGCCGCCAGCACGGCGATGGCCTTGCGGCAAAAGTCCACCCACAGCGTCTCCGCCATCACGCCGGCCTGCAGCACCAGATGCTGCAGCTCCCGCTGGCGGGTGGGACTGTCGCCCGCAAAGTCGCGCCGTTCGATCTCCTGATACAGGGCCAGCTTTTCCAGATGCTGGGCCAGGCGGCTTTCGATGTCGCGCACCAGGTCGGTGGGGCCGATCACCGCCTCCGCCCGCAGGCGCACCATCAGTTCATCGCGCAGGGGTTTGGGCTCCTGCGCCTCGCCCGTCCAGCGGCGCAGTTCCTTCCGTCCGGCCGGCAGCACCTGATAGGCCCGCTTGCGGCCCCGGCCGACCTCCGGCGCCAAGGCCGTGATCCAGCCCAGTTCCTCCAGCCGCTTCAGTTCGCGGTAAATCTGCTGATGCGTCGCCTGCCAGAAGAAGCCGATGGAGCGATCGAAACGGCCGGCCAGTTCGGAGCCGGAGCAGGGGCGCTCCAGCAAGGCGGTCAGCAGGGCGTGGGGCAAGGACATGAAGGCTCATCCAAGGGGGCACCTTTCGACGGTACCCGTCTGGACCGCCTTTATGCAACCAGTTGCATAAACGAGCCGCCTGCCCCATTATGCAACAAGTTGCATAATAAAAGACGGGCCCCCCACCATGACCACCCCCTACCCCCACCTGCTGCAGCCGCTGGACCTGGGCTTCACCCAGTTGCGCAACCGCGTGCTGATGGGGTCCATGCATACCGGGCTGGAGGATAGCCGTCAGAACCTGCACCGCCTGGCCGCCTATCTGGGGGAGCGGGCGGCGGGTGGGGTGGGACTGATTGTCACCGGCGGCTTCGCCCCCAACATCGCCGGCTGGACCAAGCCCATGGGCGGCACCCTGGCGCTGACGTCCACCGCGCGGCGCCACCGCCCCATCCCCGAGGCCGTGCATGCGGAGGGGGGCAAGATCGCGCTGCAGATCCTGCACACCGGCCGCTACGGCTATCATCCCTTCGCCGTAGCACCCTCGCGCATCAAATCGCCCATCAGCCCCTTTACCCCGCACGCGCTGAGCGCGCGGGGGATAGAGCGGCAGATCCGCGCCTTCGTCCGCTGCGCCCTGCTGGCGCGGGAGGCCGGATACGACGGCGTGGAGATCATGGGGTCCGAGGGCTATTTCATCAATCAGTTCCTGGTGACCCACACCAACAAGCGTACCGACGCCTGGGGCGGCTCTTACGAGAACCGCATGCGCCTGCCCGTCGAGATCGTGCGGCGCACGCGCGAGGCCGTGGGCCCGGATTTCATCATCATCTACCGCCTGTCCATGCTGGACCTGATCCCCGACGGCAGCACGTGGGAGGAGGTGGTGCAGTTGGCCAAGGCGGTGGAGGCGGCGGGCGCCACCCTGATCAACACCGGCATCGGCTGGCATGAGGCGCGCATCCCCACCATCGCCACCTCCGTCCCCCGGGGGGCCTTCGCCTGGGTGACCAAGAAGATGAAGGGCGAGGTCGGCATCCCCCTGGTCACCACCAACCGCATCAACACGCCGGAGGTGGCGGAGCGGATCCTGGCCGATGGCTGCGCCGATATGGTGTCCATGGCCCGGCCCCTGCTGGCGGACGCAGCGTTCGTGAACAAGGCCGCCGCCGGCAAGGCGGATGAGATCAACACCTGCATCGGCTGCAACCAGGCCTGCCTGGACCACACCTTCAAGGCCCAGATTTCTACCTGCCTGGTGAACCCCCGCGCCTGCCATGAGACGGAGTTGACCTACGCCCCCGCCGCCGTGCGCAAGCGTATCGCCGTGGTGGGTGCCGGTCCCGCCGGCTTGGCCGCCGCCACCGTGGCCGCCCAGCGCGGCCACGCCGTGGAACTGTTCGAGGCGGCGGGCGAGATCGGCGGCCAATTCAACATGGCCAAGCGCATTCCCGGCAAGGAGGAGTTCCAGGAGACGCTGCGGTATTTCCGCCGGCAGATCGAGCTGACGGGCGTCACCCTCCACCTGAACCGCAAGGTCACCGCCGAAGACCTGATCGGCGGCGGCTTTGACGCGGTCATCCTGGCCACGGGCGTCACCCCGCGCGATCCACGCATCCCGGGGCAGGAGGCCGGCATGGCCAGCGGCCGGGTGGTCACCTACCTCGACGTGCTGCGCCACAACAAGCCGGTGGGCCGGCACGTGGCCGTCATCGGTGCCGGCGGCATTGGCTTCGACATCAGCGAGTATCTGGTGCAGGACGGCCCCTCCCCCACCCTGGACCTGGCCGCCTGGCAGGCGGAGTGGGGCGTGACCGACCCGGCCACGACGCGCGGTGGCGTCACGCGGCCGGAGATCACGGCGCCGGCGCGCGCGGTCACACTGCTGCAACGCAAGCCCGGCGGGCTGGGCAAGGGGTTGGGCAAGACCACTGGCTGGATCCACCGCCGCCTGCTGAAGATGAAGAACGTGCAGATGCTGGCCGGCGTGAATTACGAGCGCATCGATGAGGGCGGCCTGTTCATCACCTTTGGCGAGAAGCGGGAAAACCCGACCGTCATTGAGGCCGACACCATCGTGCTGTGCACAGGGCAGGAACCGCTGCGCGAGCTGCACGAACCGCTGACGGCAGCGGGCGTCGCGGTCCACCTGATCGGCGGCGCCGACGTGGCGGCTGAGCTGGACGCCAAGCGGGCGATCAACCAGGGCAGCCGCTTGGCCGCCACCCTCTGACGGAGGCCATCATGACCGACCTGCCGCTGCATCCCGCCGTCGCCGCCAGCCTGGAGAAGTGGCACGACGGCGTCGCCCGCCGCGACCTGTCCTTCCTGCCCGCCATCGTGCATCCGGAGGCGGTGTTCCGTTCCCCCATGGCGTTCACGCCCTATGGCCCGGCGCAGGCCCTGGTCCTCATCCTGGGCACCGTCATCCAGGTGTTTCAGGATTTCGCCTATCATCGCCAGTTCGTCGACGCCGACGGCCTGAACGTGGTGCTGGAGTTCAGCGCCAAGGTGGGCGAGCGCGCGTTGAAGGGCATCGACATGATCCGCTTCGACACGCAGGGTCGCATCGTGGAGTTCGAGGTGATGGTCCGCCCCATGAGCGGCCTGCAGGCCCTGGGCGAGGAAATGGGCCGCCGCCTGGCCCATGCCCTGCCCGCGCACAAGCAGCGGATCTGACCAAGCCCGGCGCCTGAGGGAGCGGAAAGCCATGACACATGCGGTCCCCCAGAGGGCGGTCCCCCAGAGGGTCGGCCTGGACATCCAGGGCGCCATTGCCAATGTCCGCCTGACCCGGCCGGAAAAGCTGAACGCCCTGGATTTGGACACGCTGCGCCAACTGGTGCGCACGGCCGCCACCATCCGGCGCCAGCCGCAAATCCGCGCCGTCATTCTCAGCGGCGAAGGGCCAGCCTTCAGCGCCGGGCTGGACTTCGGCGCCGTCACCAAGCGACCGTGGGAGGTGGTGAAGGCCTTCGTCACCCTGGGCCGCAGCACCAACTTGTTCCAGCGCGCCTGCTGGTGCTGGCGCGAGCTGCCGGTGCCGGTCGTCGCCGTGCTGCACGGCCGCTGCTACGGCGGCGCCCTGCAGCTGGCGCTGGCGGCGGACTTCCGCATCGCCACGCCGGACTGCGAGCTATCGGTGATGGAGGGCAAGTGGGGCCTGATCCCGGACATGAGCGGCAGCGTGTCTTTACGCGAACTGGTGTCCATCGACGTGGCAAAGCGTCTGACCATGACGGCCCAGGTGATCAGCGGGACGGAGGCCAAAGCCCTGAACCTGGTGACCGAGGTGGCGGACGACCCCATGGCGGCGGCGGAAGCGTTGGCGGCCGAGCTGTGCGCCCGCTCCCCCGACGCGGTGGCCGGCGCCAAGACCCTGTTCCAGCGCGCCTGGAGCGCCAGCATCCGGGGCGCCTTCGCGGCCGAGCGCCGCATCCAGTTCCAGATCATGCGCGGCCCCAACTGGCGCATCGCGCTCAGCGCCGGCCTGGAGAAGAAGGCGCCGCAGTTCCGTGAACGAAGCTTCCGCCGCTGAACCTTACCAGCCGTTGAAGCGATCCCAGCGACGCAGGTCACCACCATCCTTGGGCAGGACGGTATAGGCGTCGAACTGGGCACCGGTGGCGCAGGCGTGGTTGGGCAGGATGCGCAGCTGGGTGCCGATGGGGAACAGCGCCTCCAGGTCGGCGCCGGCCGCCCCCGTCCAGTGCAGCACGCCATGTTCCTGGTTGGCATCGCGGAAGGCCAGGTCGGCGATGGGCGTGCCGTCGACGGCGGCGACCAGGCCGTAGCCATGGTCCTTGGCCTGGCGCTGGGTCCCCCGGTCGCGGCTCATGGCCATCCAGCCGCCATCGGTGATGATCCAGCCCGTGTCGGCGCGGTGGCCGATGACGGTGGACAGCACCGACAGGGCGATGTCGTCCACCGCGCAGACGCCCACCCCGGCCATGACCAGGTCGAAGAAGACATAGACGCCGGCGCGCACCTCCGTCACCCCCTCCAGATGCCGGGCGCTGAGGGCGGTGGGGGTGGACCCGACGCTGACCACCGGGCAGGCATGGCCGGCGGCGCGCAGGCGTTCGGCCGCGCGCACGCAGCCCGCCCGTTCTTGCTCCGCCATGGCCGTCAGCGCCTCGGGCGTGGTGAGGCCGTAGGAGCTGCCGGCGTGGGTCATGACCCCGCTGAGGCGGGCACCGCCGCCGCCCTCGACCGTCAGGGCCGCCGCCACGTCCAGCAGCGCCGGCGCCTCCGGGTGGATGCCGGAGCGGTGACCATCGGTATCGACCTCGATCAGCACGGTGTGGACATGGCCGTTCTCCCGCCCATGGCGGGACAGGCGCTCGGCCGCCGCCGCCGATTCCACCACCAGGGTCAGGCGCACGCCGGCCTTGGCCAGGCGCAGGGCGTGGTCGAACTTGGGCGGTGCGATGGCCACGGCGTAGAGGATGTCGCCATAGCCGGCAGCGAAAAAGCACTCCGCCTCCTTCAAGGTGGACACGGTCAGGCCCCGGGCACCGGCGGCCACCTGGCGCCGCGCCACCTCCAGGCACTTGGCCGTCTTCACATGGGGCCGGAAGCGCACCCCCAGCGCATCCATGCGGATCTGCATGCGGGCGATGTTGGCCGCCATCCGCCCCTCGTCCAGCAGCAGCACGGGCGTTTCCAGGTCGGGGGGAAGGACGGGACGGGTCACCAGGGCTCTCCTGCCGGCGGTCGAAAGCGGCCGAAGATAGCGCGCGGACGGCCCCGTCCCCAGAAGAAAAGCCCGGTTCGATCGGGTGAGCGAACCGGGCCTGAAGGTGGGTAGGAAGGAAGATGAAGCCCCGCGCGCCCGGTCCGCCCGAATGGGAAGGGACGCGCGGACACCTGGAACCCGCCAGCCGGGCATCGGTTCCAGGGCGGTCCATGACGGTTCTGAGGCCCCGAGTTCCTTGCCGGATCCGCCGGCGGCTGCAGCCCGCTTAGCGATACGACGCGAAGCTGGGGTCGATGGGGGACAGCAGCAGCTGGTGGCGCTGTTCATAGGTCAGGGGGTGGAAGATTTCCCCCAGCAGTTCCGCCCAGCGCAGGGGATAGGGCGAGGGCTGGCCGTTGGGCAGCAGCACGCCCGTCTGGTCCAGGGGATGGATGGCGGGATGGCGCCGCAGCGCTTCCAGCTTTTGATCCAGCAGCGCTTCCGTCCGCGCCAGCCAGGCGGCGGTGAGCGGCGTGCCCTTCCTGAAAATGAAGGCGCAGAGGCCGATCAGCTCCTGATGAGAGCGGCGCAGCAGGTCGCCGAACTCCCCGGTGATGTGCGGAATGCCGTGGGCCAGCTCCTGATAGCCGAGGGCCAGCTTGTCCGATGCCGCCAGCTGGTCGAAGAACGGCCCCCACCTCTTGGAGGTGCTTTTGATGTCAGTGTAGCCACCGCCGTAGTGGTGCATCAGATAGCAGCGCAGATAGTCCGCCTTGTGGGTGGAGCTGAGATAGGGCCAGGCGGGGTGCAGGGGGAAGTCAGGCTTCACCCAATCCCCCACCGTCTCGCGCGTGATGAAGGCGACGCCGCAGCCGGTGTTGCGGAAGATGGTCCACAGCGCCCGCAAGCGGGCATCCGACATGATCTCCGGCCCCGTCCACAGGCAGAAGACGATGCGGCCGGCAAAGGCGTCCAGGTCGTGCGGCGTGGCGGTCCCGGGGGCGGTCATGATAAGGCAGCCGTTAGAGCATGGAAGGGGTGGCCGGGATGCCCAGGCCATTCATCAGCGACACCCGCCGCTGCGCGATATCCGCATTGGGTGCGGGGTGGCGGCGGTAGACATAGAGATAATCAATGACGACGTTGTAGTCGTTGGCCGCGCGGCTGTCCCCCCGGCGGTCCGTCGTCGCGTCCTTCACCTCGAAGATGCGGGAGGCCAGCACCGGCACGTGCACCGGCATCTGCCGGTTGATGACGGCCAGCATGAAATCCCAGTCCTCATAGGCCCGCATGAACACGTCGAATTCCAGCCCCGCCAGCAGCGTGCGCGGAAAGGCGCAGCACGACATGTGGACCTGATTCTTGATGTAAATCTCCAGCGTCAGGCGCCCGGCCACGTCCATGAAGCCTTCGTCCAGGAATTCCGGCCTGTCCGGCCCCCGCCGTTCGGTGACGACGCTGCTGTTGCCGTAAACGGCCAGGCCTTGCTGCACCGCAGGCTGGGCCAGCAGGGCGGGGATGAAGTTGGCGTGCCAGGCGTCGTCGTCGTCCAGGAACAGGACATAGCGCCCGCGCGCCAGTGACAGGCCCAGGTTGCGGCTGGCCGAGGGGCCGGGGGCGCCGTTGCGGCGGATGTAGATATCGTCCGCCGACAGCCATGCGGCGCAGGCGCGGTCCGTCTCTCCATCCGTTGCGTCGGAAACGACAATGACTTCCACCGCCGCCGGCTGCTGCTTGACGGATTCCAGGGCGCGGCGCAGCAGGTGCGCCCGCTTGTGCGTGGGAATGATGACGGTGACATCGGGTTGGGCGGCCATGGTGGTTCCGATGGTCAGCGCTTGCCCGCCTTGCGGCCGGCGGCGGGCTTGCTGGCCGCGCCATGGGTCTGTATTTCTTCCGCCAACCGCGCCGTCACCGCCGCCATGACCGGGCCCCATTCACCCGGTGCCGGCTGGCGGAACTGCGTCAGGTTGGGGTACCAGGGGCTGGTCTCCATCCCCGCCTCCAGCCAGCGCCAGCAGCTGTCGAAGCGGTTCAGCAGCCACACCGGCCGGCCCAACGCGCCCGCGAGGTGGGCCACGGCGGAATCCACGCTGATCACTAGGTCCAGGCCTTGTACCAGGGCCGCGGTGTTGGCCATGTCGGCGAAATCCGCCGTCCAGTCGATCAAACCCAGGGCGGCGCCGTCCCCCCCCTTCTGCAGGGAGAAGAAGCTGGCCCCCACCTGGTTCAGGAGGGGACCCAACAGGTCCGGCGCCACGGAGCGGCTGCTGTTGCGCGGGTGGTTGGGGTTGCCCGCCCAGCACAGGCCCACCCGCAGGCCCTGGTGCGCGGCCAAGCGCTGGGCAAACGCCGCCGCCTCATCCGCGGGGGCGGCCAGGTAGGGCACCTCCGCCGGCACCGTCGCCAGCGTGGTGCGGAAGGCGCCCATCAGGTTGTGCAGAGGCAGGCGCAAGTCGAACCCGGCGGAAAGCTCGCCGATGGCCACCGCCTCATCCACCTCCGGCATGGCGGCCACCAGGCGCAGCAGCTCCGGCTGGCATTCCACGACGACGCGGGCGCCCAGGGCCTTCAGCGGCCGGGCGTAGCGCACAAACTGCAGCGTATCGCCCAGGCCGCTGTCGGCCGACAGCACGATGGTGCGTCCATCTTGGCGTATGGGCCGGCCGGCCGGATCCATGAACAGGCCGATCTGGCTTTCCGTGATACGGCCATGCCAAATCCAGGCGATGCCCTCCGCCCCCTTGACGAAGTCGCCCTTCCGCAGGTGTTGGCGGCCGGTATAGATGTTGGCTTCGACATGCGACGGGTTGATGCGCAGCGCGTTGGCCAGGTAGGCCAGCGCCTCATCCGTCCGCCCCAGATGCTCGGCGTACTTGCCAAGACGGCAGTAAACGTCGTCGAGGTTGCCCAGCAGACCACCCTTTTCCTGCAGCAGGGCCACCGCGTCCTCATAGGCCCCCAGCGTGTCATAGGCCTGGGACAGCGCGTTGATGACCCGGGGGTCGTCGGGAGCCGCCGCCAGCGCCCGGCGCAGCATATCCCGCCCCTCCTCCGCCCGCTGGTTGGCCACCAACTGGTTGCCCAGGTTCAAGAGGGCGTCGACGTAGGCGGGATTGATCCCAAGCGCGCGACGCAGCAGGCGCTCGGCGTCCGAAAAGGGGGCGATCAGGGCCAGGTTGTTCATGACCACCAGATTGTCCGGATCGGCGGCCAGGATGGCGGCGTAGGCCGCGTGCGCTTCCGCCACGCGGCCCTGCTGATGCAAGCCGATGGCCTCGGCGAACCTGGTGCTGATTTCCTGCCGGCGCGCCACCTGGGCGAACCGTGCCGCACTGTCGTCGGCCGCGGCACCCAAGCCCCAGCCCTTGTTCCGCTTGCGCAACACGACCTCGATGGCCGATTCCGACGGGCCCTTCAGGGTTTGGTCGCGCAAGGGCGCGTCATACTGGAAGCCGCTGTCCAGCTTCTCCAGCTTCAGCACCTCCACCTCTTCCTTGAACAGATCCAGCAACTGCACGACGCTGATCGACTTCGGCGACCAGCTCTGCGGCTTCAGGATGGTGAAGGTCCATTTGTGGTCCTGGTTGAAGATGGAGGGCCACACGCCCTGCTCATACATATCCTCGTCCGGAATGGTGATGATCAGATGGCCGCCGGGCTTGCAGATGCGGATCCAGTTGCCGAGCGACCGCACGGGGTCCACCAGCTTTTCCAGGCAATGGCTGGAATGGACGAAGTCGTAACTGTTGTCCGCCACCCCTTCCATCAACATGGCGTCACCATCGGGCACATCCCACGGCCGGGCGGACTTCATCAGCGGAAAATAGTCCCGGAGGTTGCCCAAGGGACTGGGGCCGCAGCCGATGTCTATCCCATCGCCCACGATCCAGCGCCGGGCGAAGCGCCCGTCTGCGGCACGGCGCAGCATCTGCTTGGTCGTCTCATCCGCCATCACGCCACTCCGCATATCGGCAGCGTCCCGTCCCGGGACGCGTCGAGAAAATGACCAAACCGAGCCGCAGGCATCCTGTCACCGCGGGGTCAGCGCCAGATAACCATCATCGGCATAGTCGCGGACGATAGTGTGAGTGTGGCGGAACTGGCGGAAGACGAAATCGATGTTTCGGTCGTAAAAGGCCAGCTTGTGCTCAGGCACTGGCACGGCACCGTCGGCATAGGGGCCGTCTTCATAGGCGCGCAGACCATTCACCAGAATCACGTCGCGGCTGCGTGGCCGCAACTGCCGCAACTGGGCCATCAGGCTTTCCAGCGGCGGGCGCAGGGCGTCGTTCCCACCGGGGCCATACTTGGCCTGGTGATAGGCGGGGCCGGGTTCGTGGCCATCAAGCCAGAACAGTATGGGAAGCTGCGCCGGGACCAAGGGCAGCACGGCCTTCAGCACATCCTCGCGGGTGGCGTACAGCAGCTGGGCCCGAGGCACACCCGCCAGGCGCGTGCGCGCCTGGTTCAGGGTCTCCGTCGCGGTTTCGGCGGAGAACAGCCGCTCGAATCCGAAGGACGCGGCATGCAGCACGTTGTCGCCCGTCCCTGTCAGGGTCTCCAGATAGACCTGGCA
The DNA here is from genome assembly GCF_007828025.1 of Nitrospirillum bahiense. Lineage (NCBI taxonomy): Bacteria > Pseudomonadati > Pseudomonadota > Alphaproteobacteria > Rhodospirillales > Azospirillaceae > Nitrospirillum > Nitrospirillum bahiense. The sequence continues at coordinate 5,037 of NZ_VITO01000003.1, read as the reverse complement.
CTGATAGGCGTCCAGCAGGCCCTTGAGATCGAAATGACGCAGTGTTCCCATGCGACCCACCGTTGGATGTGCAGCCCTTTACCGTCCGCGTCCCGGCATCAGCCGGCCTTGCCAGGCGTGACCCGGATGGACAGCAGCCGCTCTTCCAGCTCCTGGACAAAGCGGTCGGTGTCGCCCAGGGTGCGCCGCCAAGCCTCGCCACCCGCCAGCGCATCGCGGAAGGCCTTGTACTCCTTGGGCTTGTTGCCCAGCTTCACCGCCAGTTTCACATAATCATCCACACTGGTGGTCACGCCCTGGGGCAAGCCCACGGTGCGGAGCAGGCTGCCCGCCATGCGCGAGGCGAAGGTCTTGCCGGATAGGGTGACGATGGGCAGGCCCATGCGCAAGGCGTCGCTGGCCGTGGTGCCGGAGTTATAGGGATAGGTGTCCAGAAACACGTCGGCCAGCGGCAGGCGAGCGAGGTATTGCGCCGGGCTGGCCGGGCCGGCGAACAGCAGGCGGCCGGGATCGATGCCTCGGGCGCGCGCCCGTTCCTGCATGTTCTGCCGCGCCCAAGGCGTGCGGGCCAGCAGCCACAGCACGGAATTATCCACCCCACCCAGGATGCGCATCCAGGCGTCGAAGACCTCTTCCGTGATCTTGTAGGTGTTGGAGAAGCAGGTGTAGACGAACTTGTCCGCCGGCAGGCCCACGCTTTCCCGCGTGGGGGACGGATCCACCAGCGCCTTGCTGTCGTTCACCTGATAGCAGATGGGCATGTACAGCGGCTTGGGGTGGAAATCGCCGGCCAAGTCCTTCGGCACGACGAAATCGTCGACGATAGCGTAGTCCAGCTCAGGAATGGGCTGCGAACCGACGAAGCCCAGGTAGGTGATCTGGACGGGCGCCGGCTTGCGCCGGACGATGCCGGGCCGTGACCCATCGGTCAGGCCGTTGAGATCGACCAGGATATCCAGCTCGTGCTGGCGCATCAGCGCCGCCACTTGGTCGTCGCTCATTTCCACGACGCGGAACCATTGGTCGAAGGCGCCCAGGATGCGATGCCGCAGATAGCTGTTATCGTCCAGGCCCATGTCATAGCCATAGACCTCGAACTTGGTGCGGTCGTGCTTCTCGATCAGCTCCACCATCAGCATGCTGACGGGGTGCAGGTTGTAGTCGGACGACAGGTATCCGATGCGCACCTTCTCATGGGCGTAGCCCTGCGCCGGGGCCAGCCGCTCCGGCGTGCCGAAGCGGGAAATCCATTGTTCGACCCAGCGGTTGACCACCGCGTTCTCATCGAACAGCGACATCAGCGTCAAACCGCCGGAGCTGGCGACCATGTCATCCTTGGTCAGGCCGGGAATGGGCAGGTAGACAGGCCAGGCGCACATCTTCAGGCGCAGGTGCACCCAATGGCTGATGGCGTCGGACTGCTTGGGCACGGTCAGGAGGCTGCGATACAGCTCCCGCTCCGCCTCCTCGAACCGGCTCAGCCGTTCCAGCAGGCGGCCCCGCTGGTTCAGCAGGGTGGTGCGCATGTCGTCGGGCTGAATGGATCGGCGCCAAATCTCCAGCGCCTCATCATGCTTGCCCTGACCTTCGGACATCAGGCCGAGGTTGATGGCGGCGATCAGGAAATCGGACTTCAACGACAGGGCGGCGTTGTAGGCCGCACCGGCCGCAACCGTGTCGCCCACGTTGGCCAGTTCCACACCCAGATTGAAATAGGCCGCGTGCCGCAAGGTGGCGTCCGCCGGTACCTCATCCAGCCAAAGCTGGTACAGCGAGGCGGGCCGCATCCAGGGGGCGGCCTCCCGCGCCGCCTCGACCAAGCCCAGCAAGGCCGTGAAATCCAGACGGCCCACCAGGTAACGAAATGCAGTTTCCTCGATCCCTGGCGGGATCTTCCACGCTCTGGCGGTCAGGTATTCGATAACGTCAGCGGTTTGCAGCGGTGCCTGATGGGTAATGGAAGCAGCAGAGGCCACGGTCGACGTTCCACGAATAAAGCGCCTCAGGACTTCTTAGTCCCTGAAATATCAAATGGAATCATAACACGATATTGACGGTGGAGCGATCCGCAACTTTAGCCTGCTCGCTGCCCGGCGCCGCTGTTTCCGGCGGCGCCGGCGATGCCGGCGCGGAGGCCGCGTTGTTAACGGGGGTCGCAGCGGCCTGGGCACCGCCATTTTGCGACCCAGATGCCTGGGCGACGGCCGTCTGGGTCTGCACGACCTTGGCATAGGCCGTACTGCCCTGCAGCTGGCGCGAGGGCGACAGCCGGAAAGCGCCTTTTTCGGACTTTTCGTTCTTCGTCGTCACGTTGTCACCAACCCGAACCGCCGGCCGCTGATATCCCGGCATCGCTGGCGATGCCTGTGCCGCCATATTATACGCCGCCACGCCCGACAGCATACTCTGCTGAGAGATTCGGACGGCATCCGCCGGGGTACTGCTCTGGGCGGGCCTGGGCGGGGCCGCCGCGGCGCCCGTCTTGGCCAGGGCTTTCTGAAAGTCGGTGTCACCCCGGCTGGCGGGCGTAGCCTTGGTAAGGGCGGTCCTGCCGACCACCCCGCCTATCGGCCGCGATGACACCGGATCGTTACCCATTAACCCCAACCCCGCACACGTCCCCACTGTCGGGATGCATGCCTTAACCACGAATCGAGGGCTCTGAAAAGCGCCGAAGATTGAAAGGCTCAGCGCCCCTCAATCCTCTGGCACCCGCCGCCCCTGGACGGGCCGGAGATGCTGCCCCGCAGCCCCGGCCCGAACCAACACGCCCCCCTTACATCCTTACCCAGACAGACCCGTCAGCCAAGCGTTGACCTGATCGGTATTGAACGCGTGGACCTGGGCCGAAGTGAACACGCTGGCCTGGGCCGTCGTCAGGTTCGACAGCTGGTCGGTGGTCAACCCGGAGACTTGGTCTGTCGTCAGGCTCGTCACCTGGCTGGTCGTGAACTCCCGGATATCCGCCGTGGTCAGCGCGCTGATCTGGGCCGTCGTCAGCGACTGCACCTGGGCGCTGCTGAGGGCCGCTACCTGGTTGCTGGACAAGGCCGACAGGTTGTCCGTCGTCAGGCCGGACACCTGGCTGGTCGTCAGCGCCTGCACCTGCGCGGTGCTGAGCGCCCGGACATCCGTGGTGCTCAACGCCCCCAGCTGATCGGTCGAGAGCGCCTTGACCTGGGCACTGTTCAGGCCGGTCACCTGACTGCTGCCCAACGCGGAAAGCTGGGCCGTGGTCAGCGACTGGACCTGGGTCGTCGTCAGCTTGGTCACCTGGGCCGTGCTGAGGGCGTTCAGGTTATCCGTGCTGAGCGTCGACACCTGCGCCGTCGTCAGGGACGAGACCTGGGCCGTGGTCAGGGCCCGCACATCCGACGTGCTGAGGCTGTTCAGCTGGTCGGAGGTCAGGGCCTGAACCAGAGCGGTGGTCAGGCTGGCCACCTGGGCGGTGCTGAACGCCGTCACCACGTCGGTGGTCAGGTTCGACACCTGCGCCGTCGTCAGCTGGCCGATCTGGCCGGTCGTGAACTCCCGGACATCGGCGGTGGACAGCGCGTTCAGCTGGGTGCTGGTCAGCGACTGGACCTGGGCGCTGGTCAGAGCCTGGACTTGGTTGCTGGTCAGAGCCGACAGGTTGTCACTGCTGAGGCCAGGCAGCTGGGCCGACGACAGAGCCTGGACCTGGGTGCTGCTCAGCTTCGTCACCGTCGTGGTGGACAGGGCGTTCAACTGGTCGGAGTTAAGCGCCTTCACCTGGGCCGTTGACAGGCCGGTGATCTGCGCCGTTCCCAGCGCCGAGACCTGGTCGGTGGTCAGGGCACCCACCTGGGTGGTCGTCAAACCGGCTTCCTGCGTCGTCGACAGCGCCGCCACGTTGGTGGTGCTGAGGGCCGACAGCTGCGCCGTCGTCAGTTGGCCGATCTGGGCGCTGCTGAGCTCACGCACGTCGGCGGTCGTCAGGCCATTCAGCTGATCCGTGGTCAGCGACTGGATCTGGCTGCTGGACAGCTTCGCCACCTGATTGCTGGACAGCGCGTTCAGGTTGCTGGTCGTCAGGCCGGACACCTGGCTGGTGGACAGCGCGCTGATCTGCGCCGTCGTCAACGCTTGGGCGTCCGCCGTGCTGAGCGAGGCCAGCTGGTCAGTCGACAGCTGCTGCACGTCCGTCGTCGTCAGACTGGCAACCTGCGCCGTCGTCAGGGCCCCCACATTGGTGGTGCTCAGGTTCGAGACCTGGGCCGTGGTCAGCTGGCCGATCTGGGCCGTCGTCAGTTCCTGCACGTCCGCCGTGGTCAGGGCGTTCAACTGATCCGTGGTCAGCGACTGGACCTGGGTGCTGGTCAGCTTCGCCACCTGGGCGCTGGTCAACGCGTTCAGGTTGTCGCTGCTGAGGTTGGACACCTGCGCCGTCGTCAGCTGGCTGATCTGCGCCGTCGTGAACTCACGGACGTCGGCGGTCGTCAGGCTGTTCAGCTGGCTGCTGGTCAGGGCCTGGACCAGCGCGCTGGTCAGGCTGGACACCTGGGCGCTGTTCAGGGCGCTCAGGTTGGTGCTGTTGAGGCCGGAAATCTGCGCCGTCGTCAGCTGGCTGACCTGCTGGGTCGTCAGCTTCTGCACCGTGTCGGTGGACAAGGCGTTCAGCTGGTCGGTCGTCAGGGCCTTCACCTGGCTGGTCGACAGGCTGGTCACCTGCGCCGTCGTCAGGGCCGCGGCCTGGTCGGTCGTCAGCGACTGAACCTGGGCGGTCGTCAGGCCGGCCACCTGGGTCGAGCTGAGGGCCTGCAGGTTCGTGGTGCCCAGCGTCGACAGCTGCGCCGTCGTCAGCTGCCCGACCTGGGTGCTGCTGAGCTCACGCACGTCGGCGGTCGTCAGGCCGTTCAGCTGATCCGTGGTCAGCGACTGGATCTGGCTGCTGGACAGCTTGGCCACCTGAGTGCTGGACAGCGCGTTCAGGTTGCTGGTCGTCAGGCCGGACACCTGGCTGGTGGTCAGCGCGCCGATCTGCGCCGTCGTCAGCGCCCGGGCGTCCGCCGTGCT